>VGOZ01000050.1 GCA_016875715.1 Chloroflexota bacterium
GAGCAGCGGCAGCCAGTACATCTGCATGAGCACCCAGAGAAGGGTGGCCCAGACCCAGACAACCCCGAAGAGGCGGAGCGCGCCCACCTCACTTCTCAGGTAGAAGGCCGCGTTCATCAGCAGGAGCACGTTTCCCGCGATCGCGATGCCGCAAAGCGCCAGGGCTGGTCGCCAGAACTCGCGGAGGCCCTCCCAGAAGATCGAGAACTCGATCCGCTGGTCGTTGACGAGGCGGTGGGCCCAGAGGTGAACCCCCACGAGGAGCGGACTCGGACCGACCACCCAGAAGACCCCCGCGGCAACCATCGCATAGATGTAGGCGGCCTGGTTTTGCGGGTCGTCGCCAGCGAGGTACGGACCGATGAGAAACACCGACACCATATAGACAGGCAGCGTACCGAAGAACCAGATGAGGTTCATTCCGACCACGGAGAACAGTTCGCCGTAGGCATCGCCGATCGCACCGAAGAATGAACGGAACGGGTTCCCCATCCCGCAGCACTATACCAGCACATCAGGTGGGGACTCGATCCCTCGCGTTTGAATCAGAACACACATGCGACCGAGTCCGGCCGGCGCGATCAACTCCGACGCGCCGTGCCGCGCGTTGAATAGATCCGCCGGAGTGAGTCGGGACGGCTCAAGCCGATTGAGCCACTCGCGGACCCGGCCGCGGAGCAAGTCGCTCTGACGGCCACGGTACAGCGTTATAAGACCCGCCTCAGCCCCTACAGCCTCGAGTCGGTCGAAGTCGACGTGCGCGGTGATGTCCTGGCGGCCAGGCTCGGCGAGAAGATCCGCGTGGACGGTATGGCTCCGATACGCAAGGGCGGTACCCTCCAGGCGCCGCGGTCCGTACAGGTCGGGCGTCCGCCCGCCGTAGTCGATCGTTACCAGGAAACCCCGCTTCAGCGCCTCACACGCGCCTCGGTAGGCATCCTCCGCATCCGGGCAGATGTCCGCGATCTGGCCATCGAGAAGTGCGACCCCGATCGATTCCAGAAAGCGCGACAGGGCGACGGGCAGCGGGCGGCGGACATACCGGGCCACCGAGCCACACGCGTCAACGTGGAGTTCGTAGAGATCGGAACCGTCGCGGCCAACCCGATGGAACGGCAGGGCATCGAACAGTTCGTTCGAGAGAATCGCTCCCACAATTTCACGGAAGGGAATGCGGCGGACATCAGCGACGACCGACGCAATCTCATCGAACGCGGCGTCCCCGCGCAGGGCGAGGTCGACCGCTCGATAACCGCCGCGGCCGAGCATCGTGGGGCGGTGATGGCGGAGCCACGCGACTACCTGATGGGCGAGGACGAGATCGCCCGCACCCAGTTCGACAATGTCGAACTGGGTGCGATCGCGAATCGTCCCCCAGAGGTCGACCAGGAGAGACGCAAGGCAGTGGCCGAATGCCGGTGACACATGCGAGGACGTGCGGTAGTCTCGCTGCGAGGTCAGGGTCCGGTAGTACCCTTTCTCGCCGTAGAGTGCCTTCTCCATGAAGAGGGCGAACGGAACGGATCCTGCCCCCTCGGGCACGGCCGGACGATCCGTATCAATTCCGATCAACATACTCATAGTTTCGATACGATGGGAGCACCATGTCTGATCCCCGCGTGACTTCGCTGATCGGGAACACGCCTCTCGTGCGGCTCCCCTCGGTCGAAGTGGCCGGTGGTGCTGCGATCTTCGGAAAGCTCGAATCGGCGAACCCGGGTGGATCGGTCAAGGATCGCATCGCCCTCGCAATGATCGAACGGGCCGAGGCGGACGGATCGTTGCGGCCAGGGATGACGATCGTCGAACCCACGAGCGGCAACACCGGGATCGGTCTCGCATTGGTGGCGTCGGTGCGAGGCTACAAACTGGTGCTCACGATGCCCGACGACATGAACCTGGAGCGACGAACGTTGCTCAGTCTTTTCGGCGCGACGCTCGAACTTACACCCGCGATCGAGGGGATGTCTGGCTCGGTCTTCGCGGCGGAACAACTGGCGCGCGAACGCGGCTACTTCATGCCGCAGCAGTTCCTCAATCCCGCCAATCCCGATGCGCACCGCCGAGGTACGGGGCCGGAGATCGTCCGCGCTGTGACCGCGATGAATCGCCGCGTGGATGCATTCGTTGCCGGCGTCGGGACCGGTGGCACGATCACCGGCGTGGGTGAGATTGTGAAGGCGACGTGGGCCGACGCGCGCATCGTCGCGCTTGAGCCCGCGCGAGCGGCCGTCCTGTCGGGCGGCCGCCCCGGAATTCATCGCATTCACGGCATTGGCGCGGGCTTCGTTCCTGGAGTTCTCAACCGTGCGATCATCGACCAGGTCCTGACAGTGACGGATGAGGACGCGTATGAGGCTGCCCGTCGACTCGCCCGCGACGAGGGACTGCTTGTAGGCATCTCCGCGGGCGCCAATGTCTGGGCCGCCGCGCAGGTGGCACGCGGGCTTAGCGCGCATCAGACCGTCGTCACAATCCTCTGCGATACCGGCGAACGATATCTCAGTATGGCGCAGACGTTCCGGAGCGGATGAGTGGACGTCACCGTATACGTGCCGACTCCCTACCGCCATCTGACCGGGGGCAGCGCCCACATCACGATCGCCCTGACCGAGGGTGCCGATCTCACTGGCCTGGTCGACGCGTTCGACGCAGCGCACCCGGGCATACGCAGCGAGATCTGGGACGGCGATGACTTTCGACACTACATCAATGTCTACCTCAACGGTGAGGAGGTTCGCGCGCTTGAGGGACGACGCACCATCCTGCATCGGGGTGACGAGGTCGCGTTCGTCCCGATGCTCGCGGGCGGGTCGGAAGAAGTCTGCGTAATGACGCGTCGGCACTATGACGACATCGTGGCACACGCGCGATCGGAGTTCCCAAACGAGTGCTGCGGCCTTCTGTCCGGCAAGGATCTCACCGTCGCCGACGTCCATCGGATGAAGAATGTCGAGGCGAGCCCCGTTCTCTACGTGATGGACCCCCGTGAACAGCTCCGGGTCTTCGATGACATCGATCGGCAGGGAGCGGATCTCGTCGCGATCTACCATTCTCACACCCGGTCGGCTCCATACCCCTCTGCGACAGATGTGCGCATGGCCTTCTACCCGGAATCGCTGTATGTGATCGTGTCGCTCCAGGATTCTCAGAGACCCACGATCGCGGCATTCCGCATTGTTGACGGCCAGATCCGGGAGACGAGGATGGAGATTCGCGATTCCGAGTCCTGAACCATGGGACGGCCAGCGCGCGTAGAGGAGGAGAAACGCATGTTCACAGAGGAACAGATCCGACGTTACAGCCGACACATCCTGCTGCCCCAGGTGGGGGCGATGGGGCAGCGCAAGCTCCTGAACGCGCGTGTACTCCTCTTGGGCGCGGGAGGTCTCGGCTCACCTGCTGCGCTATACCTTGCCGCGGCCGGCGTGGGGACTCTCGGCATTGTCGACTTCGATACAGTCGATCTCTCGAACCTCCAGCGACAGATCCTGCATCGCGTGGAGACGGTGGGACAGCCGAAAGTCGAATCCGCCGCACGGACAATCGCGTCGATCAACCCCGACGTGAAGGTGATTCCCTTCCGGGAACGACTCTACTCGGACAATGTCTTCTCGGTGTTCGAGCAGTTCGACGTCATCGTCGATGGAACCGACAACTTTCAGACTCGATACCTCACGAACGATGCGTCAGTCATGCTCGATAAGCCGGTGGTTCACGGTTCCATCTTTCAGTTCGACGGCCAGGTGACCGTCTTCAAGCCTCGGGTAGGACCCTGTTATCGGTGCCTCTTCCCCGCTCCACCACCGGCGGGTGCGGTGCCGAACTGCGCTGAGGCCGGGGTGTTCGGCGTTCTGCCGGGAATCGTCGGTTCGATCCAGGCTGTCGAGGTCCTGAAACTCATCCTCGGTCAGGGTGACCCCCTCATCGGGCGCCTCCTGATCTTCGACGCGATGGCGATGGAGTTCTCCGAGGTGAAGATCCGACGCGATCCGCACTGCCCGATGTGCGGGGACAACCCAACGATCACCGAATTGATCGACTACGACGCCTTCTGCGGCGTCCCGGCGTACCAGCCAACGGAGACCGTCGCCGCCGGGTGAGGTAATAGTGAGATGGTTGTACGATTGTACGACCGTCTCATTGCCGAAGGACGTGGGTCAGTCCGGCGACGAGCCGATCCACGTCCCGGTCATCGTTGTACGCCTGGATCGATACCCGGATCCAAGGACGGTCGCGCCAGCGGAGCACCGGGACCTCAATCGCGAACTCATCGTAGAGGCGCCTCTTGACCAGGCCAATGTCGCAGGCCGGGAGGGGAACCGTGGTCATCTGCCGATACCAGAGCGGATCGTCGGCGCAGACAGGCGTCGCATCATCGGCGAGACGCTCAATCTCGCGCCGCGCTCTTGCGGCACGTTCGTGACAGGCGTCGCGCACCGCTGGCCACCTGTTGTCGCGCTGAAACTCGATCGCCGCAGGGACGCTCAGATAGGCGGCGGGGTCCATTGTCCCCTGACGCTCCTGCGTGTCGACAAACGGGGATGGACCAGGATCAACGGGCTGCCAGCCCCAGGATACGACGAGAGGTTCGGCGAGGTGCTGCACAGCTCGACGAACGTGAAGAAAGCCTGCGCCCTTCGGGGCGCACAGCCACTTGTGGCAGTTGCCACCGTAGAAATCCGCCCCGAGAGCGTCCAGGTCGAGATCGATCTGTCCCGGAGCGTGCGCACCGTCGATTACGCTCCAGATTCCGCGCGCCCGCGATCGCTCGATCAGCGGGCGGATGGGCAGGACGACCGCGGTCGCCGACGTAACGTGGCTCAGAAAGAGCACCCGCGTCCGATCGGTGACCCGCGACCATATCGCGTCGACGACTCGTGACGGATCGTCGAGAGGCAGAGGCAACTCGACGCGCACGTATTCCGCACCAGCCTTCGTGCAGAAATAGCGCCAGGTCCGGTCCAGCGCTCCATACTCGTGATCTGTGGTAAGGACCTCGTCACCGGTCCTCAGAGGCAGGGAGCGCGCCGCCACATTGAGCGCGTGCGTGACGTTTGGGAAGAACACGAGATCGTCGGTACCCGCACCGAGATAGCTTGCCAGGGATGCTCGAGCCTCAGCGAGAAGACCACGCACGCGGCGACCCAGGAAGTCGGCAGGTTGGCTCTCCAGATCACGCTGCCAGGCCTGGTAAGTCTCGAAGACGGTGCGTGGGCACGCGCCGTAGCTCCCGTGGTTGAGGAACGTGATGTCCCTACGAAGGAGGAACTGCTCGCGGAGAGTCGCGGTCACCCTTCAGCCCGACGAGATCGACGGCAGCTGTCGCTATGGGACCGGGGCGGTCCGGGCGACCGCACCTGAATTGGAATCATCCGCGCCAGTCAGAAACCTGCACCGCTTCACCGCACTCGGCGCTGGCATCAGGCCCTCAAGGTCCCTTCGAGCCAATGTGGCTGCCGGACTAGGATTCGAACCTAGGGTCTTCTGATCCAGAGTCAGACGTGTTACCACTACACCATCCGGCAAGGTAGGTATCCCGAGTATAGAGAAGGGACCCGAGCGGTCCCCCGGTTCCGCGCAGCCGTCGGTCGGCCTCCCGGTATGATGAGTACGTGACGTCGGACCAATTGTGCTTCCTCCCGGCTCTGGAGTTGAGACGGCTGCTTCGCGCCCGTGCGCTCTCCCCGGTCGAATTGCTCAGTGCGATCCTGGCCAGGGTGGAGGCCATCGACGGCCGCCTCCACGCGTTCGTGACTCTCGACTCAGAGCGCGCTCTCGCGCTCGCTAGACGTCAAACCGACGAGGCGCCGACCGGTCCGCTGCACGGCATGCCGGTGTCCATCAAGGATCTGGAACAGACCGCCGACCTGCGCACCACGTTCGGTTCGAAGTTCATGGAGAGGAATATTCCGGCCATCGACGGAGCCGTGGCCGCACGCGTCCGCGCCGCTGGCGGCATCATCTTCGGCAAGACGAACACGCCGCATTACGGTCACAAAGACATGTGCGACAACCTTCTTGGTCCACCGACGGTCAATCCCTGGCGCCTGGATCGCACGTCCGGCGCCTCGAGCGGCGGCGCCGGTGCCGCTGTGGCGGCCGGCCTTGGACCACTGGCGCAGGGATCCGATGGTGCGGGATCAATTCGCATTCCATCGTCGCTGTGTGGCATCTTCGGGTTCAAGCCCTCTTTCGGCCGCGTACCTTACTGGCCCAACTCCGACATCTGGGCATCACGCTCCCATAATGGCCCTATGACACGTACTGTCCGGGACGCGGCACTGTTCATGGATGCGATCGCCGGGCACGACCCACGCGATCCGACATCGCTCGAAACGATCGAAGGATCCTGGATCGATGCCTGCGACGGCGATCTCCGCGGTCTGCGCGTCGGATACTCGTCCGATTTCGGGTACGCTTCCGTTGATCCCGAGGTGCGCGCGGCGTCCGCGCGCGCCGCGCACCGATTCGAGGAACTCGGGTGCGAGGTCATCGATGTCGTCCCGGGATGGGAGGACCCTAGGCGGTTTGCATCTGCATTGTGGGACGCGTCGATGGCCTATCGCTACGGGCGCCTGTTTCGGGAGCGACCGGATTGGGTCGAGCCGTCGCTGGCCATCATGATCGAGCGGGGCCTCCGGATGAGCGCCGTGGAACTTGGCGAGGCTGGCATGGCGCGCTCGGCCTTTTACGATCGCGCTCAGGCTTTCATGGCGGGCTTCGATCTTCTACTCACTCCCCAGATGCCCTGCACGGCCTGGCGCCACGACGGATATCCTGAGATCGGCGGCAGTCCGGCACCCGAGATCTTCGATCGAGTGCCCTTCACCTTTCCGTTCAACCTCACGGGCTGGCCCGCCGCCTCGGTGCCGTGCGGTTTCGACTCCGCTGGTTTGCCGGTAGGAATGCAGATCGTCGGTGGGTGGCACCGCGACCGCCTCGTCTTGCGGGCCGCGGCCGCATTCGAGGCGGTGCAGCCCTGGGCAGATCGCCTTCCGCCGCTCCCGTAGACGGCAACTGCCGAAGGGCGGCGCTTCCATTCCCACCCGCTCAGTACTCGACGAGTGACCGTATGGTCTGGCCTGGAAGCCGCTCCCGGCCTCTTAGATCGCGCAGCTCGACCAGGAAGGCGAGACCGACGACGACGCCCCCGAGTTGCTGGATGAGATCCACCGCGGCGGCCGCCGTGCCCCCGGTTGCCAGCAGGTCGTCGACGACAAGGACACGCTGGCCGGGCCGAACTGCATCGCGATGAACCTCCAGCGTGTTCGTACCGTATTCAAGCGCGTACTCGACACGAATCGACTCGGCGGGGAGCCGGCCCAGTTTGCGGACAGGAACGAATCCGGCGCTGAGGGCGTATGCGACCGGTGTCGCGAAGATGAAACCACGCGACTCGACCCCCGAGACGATGTCAATCTGCTCGCCGCGGAACGACTCGACGATGGCGTCAACCGCCTGGCGGAACCCCGTCGGATCCTTGATTAGCGTCGTGATATCTCGAAACTGGATCCCCCGAATCGGGAAGTCTGGAATCGTACGGATCTGCGCGGCCAGTCGCGGGCCAATGTCTGTCACCAGCGGCTCCTCGTGAAAGTCGCTCAGGCACCGACGGGGACCAGAGCAAGGTCGAGATGCGCCACTACTCTATCAAGCATCTCCCGCCAGCGAATCCCGAGTCTTTGGCGATCGAGGTAGAGATACGTGCGACCACCGCGGACAAATGGTGCGAACTCTCGCTCGGCCTGTTTGAGGCGGTCTGGCTGTTCGCCGCGCATCCTGATGACGAACTCGTTGGCAGTGGTCTGGATCTGGGCGATCCCGGCACGCATTGCACCCACGCGAATCTGGACCAGCCAGAGCAGGGACAGTACGGGGGCGGGCACGGGGCCAAAGCGATCGCGCAACTCGCCGGCGAGCGCACCGAGCGTCTCGGCATCCCGAGCCGCGGCGAGCCGTCGATAGAGTTCGATCCGAGTTGGCTCATCCGCAACGTACGTCGCCGGGATGCTCGCCTCGCAGGGGAGATCGATTGACACATCCGGGATGCGTGCGATGGGTCTGCCGAGGAGTTCGCTGACCGCCTCCGCGAGAAGCTCGGTATAGAGATTGAGTCCGACCGCGGACGCGTGCCCGCTCTGTTCAGCTCCGAGCAGATTGCCAGCCCCGCGTATCTCCAGATCGCGCATGGCGATGCCAAAGCCCGCCCCAAGTTCATTTGCCTCAAATATCGCCTTCAGGCGCTTCTCCGCGACCTCGCTGAGAACCACGTTGCGCCTGTAGAGGAAGTAGGCATACGCCCTGCTCGCGCCTCTTCCGACGCGTCCGCGCAGTTGGTAAAGTTGTGCTAGTCCGAAGTTGTCCGCCTCGTCCACGATGATGGTGTTCGCGTTCGGAATGTCGAGTCCGGACTCGATAATGGTCGTACACACGAGAATGTCGGCATTGCCGGCCGCAAATTCGAGCATGACCCTTTCAAGCTCCTGTTCCGGTAGCTGCCCATGGCCGATCAGGAAGGTCGCGGTGGGCACGAGTGCAGTGAGACGGCGGGCTGCCTGATGGATCGTCTGCACGCGATTGTGGACGAAGAAGATCTGACCACCTCGGTCGATCTCACGCAGGATCGCCTCACGCACTCGACCCTCGTCCCACGGCTCGACGTAGGTTCGGACCGGAAGCCGATCCTCCGGGGCGGTATCCATGGTGCTCAGATCCCGGACGCCGGCGAGCGACATGTGAAGGGTTCGCGGTATCGGTGTCGCGGTGAGCGTGAGGACGTCGAGTTCGGCGCGAAGGCTCTTGAGTCGCTCCTTGTGGCCAACTCCGAATCGCTGCTCCTCATCGATGATCAGCAATCCCAGGTCCTTGAACGCGACGTCTTTCTGGATCAGTCGGTGAGTTCCAATGCAGATGTCGATCTTTCCGACAGCCAGGTCATCCACGATTCGACTCTGTTCCTGCGGAGACCTGAAGCGCGACAGCATTTCGATCCTCACCGGATACGCCTGCATACGCTCCGTGAACGTGCGGTAGTGCTGTTGCGCAAGGACGGTTGTGGGCACAAGCACGGCCACCTGCCGCCCGTCCATCACCGCCTTGAAGGCGGCCCGGATCGCAACCTCGGTCTTGCCGTACCCCACATCGCCGCACAGGAGCCGGTCCATAGGCCGCGATGACTCCATATCTGCCTTGACGTCGGCCAGCGCGGTCAACTGATCGGGCGTCTCCACATACGGGAACGCCGCTTCCATTTCCTGCTGCCACACGGTGTCCGGCGCGAACGCGTGACCGGCCCTAACCTCTCGAGCCGCGTAGAGAGCCAGCAGATCCTCGGCGAGTTTTCGCACCTCGGCGCGCACCCGGCCGCGGGTGCGTGCCCACTCGGTCGAGCCAAGCCGATGCAGCGTCGGCGCGGCCTCACCCACGCCAACGTACTTGCCGACACGATCCGCCTGCTCGACCGGGACAAAGAGTTTGTCCGTCTCCGCGTAGTCGATGGCAAGGTACTCGCGGACGACCCCGTCGATCTCACGCTGAACGAGGCCGCGATAGATGCCGATGCCGTGCTCCACATGCACGACCGGCCGGCCGGTCTCCAGCTCGCTGAGGAAATCCTCGCGCGCGGTGCGGCGCGTGCGAACCGGCCGTCGCGGACGGGTCCAACCCGTGATCTCCTGGTCTGTCACGATGCGCAGCGCATGTGCGAGACACGGGAAGACGACCCCCTCCAGTCCGCTTCCCTGGACCATCAGGATGCTGCCCCCTGGAGGCGGCTCATGGATCTCGCGCACGATCGGAACGATCAAATTCCGCTCCGCGAACAGCTCGCTCAGCCGAGAGGCTTGCTGGCTGAGAATGACCGTGGCGTCACCCGCAGCGCTGGCACCCGCAACATCATCTATGAACGTGCGAAGCCTTCCGCCAAAGGACGGCGGAAGGCTGAACGGCGCTGGGCGCTCTCGCGTTTCGGCATCGCCCGAGCGACTCCGATCATCGTCATCCCGCCACTGAAGATCGAACCCGTGGGAGCGGGTCATGACGTCCGCGGCACGACTCCACGGATGAATCGGTGAGTCCAGACCTCTGGGGATACGATTGTTTCGCAAATCGAGGTCGAAGATGTCGAGCGCTTGTTGTTCGATGGCCTCGGCCGTGGCGCGCAAGCCCTTCGGATCGATCGCGATAACGTCATAGGTGTCTGTCGCGTAATCGATGATCGATTCCGACCCGAGGGTTCCACCGTACATCTCCGGTATCTCGGGCAGCGAGCCCGCGGCGATCGACTGAAGGTCGCTGCTCCAGATAGCGATCTCCGCCTCCCGAAGATGTTCGATCGCCAGGCGACCGACGATTCTGGCGGATCGTTCCTCGGTGAGAAACACCTCGGAAGCCGGAGAGATGATGCGGTTGCCCAGCGGGGAACCTGAGCGCTGGGTGACAGGTTCGAAAGCCCGAATTGACTCGACTTCGTCGCCAAAGAACTCGATGCGCACGGGCCGCGCGTCCACAGCCGGATAGACATCCAGCACATCGCCGCGCACGCTGAGTTCTCCGGGGGCCTCTACAAGCGCACCGGGTCGATAACCTGCGCTCATCAGCCGCTTCGCAAGTAGTGCAGGCTCGATGCGGGACCCGACCGCGACCTCGGCGACAAGGTGCCTTGCCTCCTGAAGCGATGCCAATCGATCGAGCAGCGCCCGACCGGTAGTCACGATCACGCCCCGCTGTCCCAGCACCATCACGCCGAGCGCCCGAAGTCTGGCGGCTCTGGTCAGGCTGTCCGTGGGGACGCGCTCATACGGCAATGCGTCGCGCTCCGCGAACAGTTCCACGCGCCAGTCGGCTTCAAGGACGAGCCGCAACTGTTCGACCAGAGAGCGGGCCCGTCCGATCGTCGGGGCAACGACCAGGGCCGATCGCGACGTCTGTTGCACGTGCGCGGCGACGATCCACGCATGCGCTGCGTCGATCGCGACGACGCACGGCCGCTCGGCGCCGACCCCCGCGGTGAGACTCGCTCCGACGCACTCCTCGGCGGCCCTCAGCAGGCCCTGGAACAACCTCCCTGCCCCCTCACACGATGGCTCCCGGCTCAACGCGGACAACACAAAATGGGCCACTGTCTCGAGGACTGGCCCTCAGCCGGAATTGTAGGTTCCGGCGGCGCGCTCGAATCCCTCTTGGACGTAGGTCTCAACCGCGTCTGCGGCGCGCGCAACCATCGCGTCGGCGGCTTCGCTCTCGCTGTTATGGAACGGACTGAGGACATGATCGACGGCGCCCTCGAATCCGGGCCGCCCGATGCCGCATTTCAACCGAGCGAACTGATCGGTCTGCAGGTGCGATATGAGCGATCGGATGCCGTTGTTCCCGCCGGCGCCCCCCCCAGAACGAAAGCGCAACCGACCGAGCGGCAGATCGAGATCATCGTGGACAACAAGCACCGTGGCCGGTTCGATTCGATGGAAGGCAACCACCGCCCGAACCGCGAAGCCGCTTTCGTTCATGTATGTCTGCGGTTTGAGCAACATGACGTCGACGTCTGCGATGCGACCGCGACCGGCCTGACCTCGCCAGCGATTCCTGCGAAACGCGATTCGGTGGCGTACGCCGAGCATCTCGAGGATGCGGAATCCGACGTTATGACGTGTCGCCTCGTGCTCCGTTCCGGGATTGCCGAGTCCTACCAGGAGCATCAACGCATTCGCCGTATCAGGAGGATGGCCCCCACCGCTACCGCGATCACCATCACGACGAGCGCACCGGAGAGAAAGGCATCGCCCGCCCGCTGTAGAGCGTGGGCACCAACCCGGAGGATCGCCAGTTCCGGCGGCGATGGCCGCGCCGGTGCCTCTGGCGATCGTGCGACCATCACGGGCGTCGACGTCGCCGCGGGCGCGGCGGTCGCAGTCGGTACCCCGACAAGGGCGTCCGGGCCTACCGACTGACTCGCCTCGATCCAGTCCAGTGTGGTGATCTGGCCCGTGAGAACGGGGACGCCGCCGGCCGGCACGGATCGGTAGTCGGGCAGCGTCACTTCGTAAGCCCCCGGGGGCAGTCCGAGGACTTCCCAGTGCCCATCCGCGGTTGTGACCGCCTCCGCCTGCGCAGGAACTCCGCTGACCTGTACGCGGAAGTTCTGCAGGCCCAGTCCACGCCAATCGACGACGCGACCGCGAATCCCGCCACTGCCCGATTTCGGTGGCGCAACCAGCGGCACGCTGGCGATGTAACGGCTCACAAAGAATGCGCTCGGTCCCGGTGATGGCCAAGCAAGTGTCGGCGTGGCACCCGGGAGAAAAGTGGGGTAGGGAGTCGGTGTTCGCGTGGGGGACGCGGTGGGTGTGAGCGTCTGCGTTGAGGTCGCGGTTGGTGTCGGCGTCTCGGTGAGCGTGGCCGTCGCGGTCGTCGTGAGAGAGGCACCGTCCGGCAGCCCCGGCGTCGGAGTAAGAGTGGGTGGTATCTGCGCCTGGACAGTCTGGGCAGTCGCCAGGGCGAGAGCCACCGCAATGAGGAACAGTGTCACACGCGGCGGAACAAGCACCCTCAATATGCGTTCTTGTCGCTGATTGCGCTGAACGGAGTCCGCAAAAGGATCTTTAGATCGAGCCACGGTGTCCAGTTCTCGACGTACCAGAGGTCATACGCCGTGCGCTCCTCGATCGAGGTGTTGCCACGCATTCCGTTCACCTGGGCCCAGCCCGTGATTCCCGCCTTCTCGCGATGCCGATCCCAGTAACGGGGAATGCTCCGCCGAAAGCGCTCGACGAAGAAGGGACGCTCCGGTCGAGGACCAACCAGACTCATCTCTCCGAAGAGGACATTGAGAAATTGGGGCAATTCATCGAGCGAATAGCGGCGCAAGAAGGCGCCGAGGCGCGTTCTCCGAGGATCGTCTGCCGTTGCCCAGACAGGGCCAGAACCGCTCTCGGCATCGGGGCGCATACTCCGGAACTTGATGCACAGGAACGGGCGTCCATCAAGTCCAACACGCTCCTGAATGTGAAAGACCGGACCCCGGGGGCTGCTCAATCGCACGAGGAGACCGATCAACAGCATCGGACCGGAGAAGAGGACCACAAGGAGCGCACCTCCAACGAGGTCCATCGCCCGTTTGATGATGATGTTCCATCCGCGCAACGCCGTATCGCGGATCGTCAGCAGGGGCAGTCCGCCGAGATCCATAGTCTCGACACCGCTGCTGAGGATCTGAAAGAGATCCGGATAGACCCGGATATTGACATTCTCCGCCTGACAGAGCGAGACGATTTCGACAAGCTGCTCGTGTGAGAGATCCGACGTCGCAACGATGACATCGTCGACTCGGTGCGTGCGGATGACTTCCACGAGGTCCATCGTCGTGCCGAGGACGGGCAGTAGCCCCGAGCCACCGTCAGCGCCAGGCTCGGTGAGACATCCGACGGGGACGTATCCGTGGCCGCGCGAACGGTTGAGCCGTTCGACGACCCGTCCGGCGATCTCACCAGAGCCGACAACCAAGAGGCGATCCTGAACGAGCCCTCGCGCGCGCACGGAGACCTGCAGTCCGAAGATGACGATGCGGAGACCGGCGATCATCGCGAAACCGAGCACCCACAGGAGTGCCACCAGCAGGCGAGACGGGCCAAACTCCCGCCAGATCAATGCGCTGGCCACGACGACAAGGAGCGACGTGACGGAATAGGCGGATAGCACCCCGTAGACTTCATCCAGCCAACCGATCGTGCGCCGGGGCCTGTAGAGACCATTGATGGCGAAGACCACTGGCAGGATCAAGGTCTGGAAAACCGCAATACCGAAGTAGCTCTGTAGCGGATGCAGTTCCTCAAAACTGAAGGCGCCCGAGTCGAAACGCAGGTAATGCGCAAGCAACAGCGCGACATTTGCCCCAATGAAGTCGGCCGCAAGGAGTTCGATCACGGGGAGCGCGGAGTGGCGGCGCGGGCTCATGCAGTGATCTCCCTGCGACCGGAGCGGAACCGCTGAACCAGATTCAGGAAGGTCAGCCCCGCCTCAACGGCAAAGCGCCCGATGCCAGGCATATCTCGGGCGTAATGTTTCTCGTAGAAGACTCTCATCGCACGCACGAACTCCCGTTGTGCGCGCGGGTTCTGACGACTACTCGCTCGCTTCAGGTGGCGTACGTCAATCGATCCATCGTAAATGACCCGCCAGCCGCGGGTCTGCATGCGATAGCACAGATCGATATCCTCGCCATACATGAAGAAGGTCTCGTCGAATAGGCCGATCTCGTCGAGAACCGAACACCGGACGAGCATGCACGCACCGGCGAGCGCATCAACTTCGGCGACGGCACGCTCATCCAAAAATGTCAGCCGATAGCGCCCGAACAGCCGCGATCGTGGCAGTAACCGACCAAGCCGCGCCATGTGCCAGAGCGAGACCAGCGGAGTGGGAAAGCCGCGACGGCAAGCCCAATCGATGGAGCCATCGGCTAGTTCGAGCCTTGGGCCGGCAGCTCCCGCGCCTGGAAACCGCTCAAGGACGCGCAGAAGGTTCGAGAGGGCGCTGGCGGGAACGACCGTGTCCGGATTCAGGAACAGCATGTAGCGCAGGTCCGGGAAGCGATCGCGCAGATGCGCTACGCCGACATTGTTCGCACGTGGGTATCCGAGATTCCGATCGAGCTCCAGGAACACAGTGTCCGGGAATTGCGGCATGAGTCTCGCCACCGACCCGTCGCCCGACGCCGAGTCGACGACGCAGGCCACCAGTCGATCGCGAGCCGATGACCCTGCTAGCGATGTGAGGCAGTCGGCAAGGAGTGCGGGAACGCGGTAATTGACGATCACGACCCCTGTATCTGGCGCGCTCACGGTCGCCTGATTCTGTTCCGAAGACGCCACGCCAGTCCACGGGGATACCCCATCATCTTCGCGACATCACCGGTGACCGTGATCGCGGGCATCCAGAACAGCGTCGCCACAAGATCTATCGGCGCCACGTCCCATCGCGCAAGCCAGATCCGACGCAGGGATCGGCCGTTATAGAGCGTGAATCCCACGATAAGGGCCATCCACCAGCGGGCGTCAATGAACCCCGCGACGCCGCACAGCGCTCCCACCGCATAAGTGGCGTACCGGCCGGCGTGCCGAACCGCCCACAGCCCAGCCTTCCCGTCCCCCCGCGCATAGAGAAAGTACTGGCGATAGAAGCTCCAAAGATTCGGACGCGGGCGGAATCGGACCGTCGCCTTTGGCGCGAACGAGAAACGACAGTCAACCCGGCGCAAGGCAAGGTCGAAGACCACGTCCTCAGAGTGCTCCAGCCACTCGGGGTATCCACCGACGAGTTCCCAGCACCTGCGTCGGAACGCGACCGAGCGACTCGAGGGCAAGAAGGTCGCGTCCTGAATCTCGGAAACGTGAGGTAGGGATACCGCCCCCAGCGCTCGCTCGAAGCGGGAGCACGGCGTCGGATCGGCCTGAAAGAAACCAGCGACGACGTCGATGTCGGGATCGGACAGCAAGGGCGACGTGATCTCGGCAAGCCAGGTCGACCCAAAGCGAACGCCGGCATCCGTCGACACAATGATGTCGGCCTGCGCGCTGCGGATCGCGATGTTGCGTGCGGCGGCGATTGTCGATCCAGGCGCGCGAATGAGAACCAGACCCGGGAGTTCGGGGAGGCGCGCCTCGACCCTCGCGACGGTATCGTCGCGAGACCCGCCATCAACGAAAATCGTCTCATCCGGGCACGAAGTCTGCGATCGAATGGAATCGATGAGCGCGTCGATCGTGTGCGACTCGTTGAGAATCGAGCAGATGAGCGCGACGCGGGCGGTCACCCGCGCACGCCCAGGCGCGCAACGTCGGCGGCGCGAAGCTCCGTCCCCTGCTCGCCCCTCAAGGCAAGGTCGAGCCGATAGGCGCCGGGAGGGAGCCCTTCTGTAGTCAGCCGCATCGGGAGCCTGACGTGCATTCCCGGCGTCAGGGCCTCGGGTGAGAGGCTGAGTGAGGATCGCAACCACGTCCGAACCGGCTGGCCGTCGACGGTAGAAACGGCGGTCACGCGGGCCTCGCGCAAATGAAGCGACGGACTCTTCCCCACGAAGTGGAGGGAGAGCAGCGCGATCTCGCCGGCCGTAAGTGTGGGGCCGCCGTCGTCCTCACCGAGCCGGTGCAGGTCGACCCCCGCGAGGATAGCCCCACCGAGATCCCGCCAAAGCTCCATGCGCGGGTCTGGCGGCAGGCCTGTTTGATCTGGTCTGACGGCGATCCTGCCAAACCGCACGTGGTCGCTACCAGACGTCGTCCGGACGCGAAGCCCCGTGGACGGATCGTACAGGCCGATCTCGATATCGAGTTCGCCGGAGGGTGTCCCACGGAGGATAGGCAGCCCGACGCGATCGGTGTATCGGACACCCGCGACCCACGTCGTCGTCGGCCTCAGCCCTCCGCCTGGCTCGGAATCTCTCTGACCCCAGAGATAGTCCTGCTCGTCGATTAGATGGACGAAGACTGCCAGCGGTCGCGCGGTGCTTCCCGCGGCGATCCACTGGAGTGCGATAGGAACCGTACCGCCGGCCCGAGCCTCCAGCGTCGAAACCTCAACGCTCGCAAGCCGGCCGACGCCGACGAACTCCTCATCGACCGGTATGGTGCTCTTCTGCTCGCCCGCAACGGCGGGGTTCAAATACTCCACGAGTCTGACACCACCAAACCACCGATCGCTACTCTTGAACATGCGTCGGTCCAGCCAGTTTTCGAGTACTCGGTTCGGATCAACGTCGCCAGTCGACCAGAGGACCCCGCGCACGTGCGCGCTCGCCACGGTGACCGCCTCGAGATGGCTGACGGTCGCATCCTCCACGGCTGGGCGCCCGACGGGCATTTCGATCAGGGGCGCTTCCCCGCGATAGTAGTAGCGCAGAATCTCGACCTGCCCCGGCGCGCTTACCAGAACGACATCACCCGGCGCCTCAACCCGCATCAGGTAAGCGGCGAGTCCTCGGTACTCATCCCGACGTGTCGCGGGGTCCCCCGTCGCTGATGCGAATCCCGCGAGGCGGATGACGCACATGCCAATCGCCAGCAAAACCACCATCACGCGCGGAAGCGGCCGGGCCCACGGACTTCCATACAGCCAGGCCAGACCGACGCCCAGCGCGATGTCGATGAATGGAGCCACGGATACAAGGAACTTCGGATGGAAAAAGGGACGGACGCTGGAGACACCGACGATCGCCGCGATGGGCACGAGTAACGAAAGTCCGACGATGGTACCCGCGCCGCCGCCCCGCACCATGCGGAGGAGTCCGACGACAACGATCGACCAGGCGAGGGGCGTCGTCCACAACAGGTCATTGGTCGGGGAGAGGACACCCAGCCACAGCGCGGCCCCAGTGCGCTGGACGAGCGTCGGCAGGGACTCGGCTGAAGTTGGCGAAGGCCACCCGGTGACCTGCCGCCAGGCCGTCGACCACCACGGTTCGTAGGCGATAAGAACTAGGATGAGAGCAACGAAAGCGCGGGCGCGCCAAATGGGAACCGTGAACCGTGGGAGAAGCGCAAGGAGTTGCGCCGCAAACGACGCGATCGCGACGTAATGGGTATATGCGGTCGCGACGGCCAAGCCCACCAGACCCAGCCAATACCGAGCATTGTTGCTGCGGCCAAGCCGAAGCGCCAGGAGTGCGGCGAGTACCACGAATAGCGAGCCGAGCGCGTACATGCGCGCTTCTTGTGCGTACCAGATTGAGAGCGGATTCACCGACGCTGCCACGCCCGCGAGGACGGCGACTCTGGGACCGAAGCCCTGACGCGCGAGGGCGATGGTTGCCGCAAGGGCGAGCAATGCCGCGCTCGCTGAGAAGTAACGCAGTGCGTACTCGCTCGGTCCCGCCGAGGAGGTCCAGGCAGCAAGAAGCAGGTAATAAAGAGGCGGATGGATATCCGCGGCGCTCCTCGCCACGATCTCGACCAGCGATCGTCCGGCCATCGCCGCCGATGTTCCCTCGTCGTACCACAGGCTCTGCGTGGAGAGGCCGCGCACTCGCAGTGCGAACGCCGCCGCGAGCGTGCCCGCCAGCGCAAGGCGAATCGTCATCGGTTCGCCCGCAAGGCAAGCGAAGCGGCGATCGCGAGCGCCAGAACCCCAAGAGTAGGGATGACATCTGTCGGTATCCGAGGGATTCCCCGGTGCGCGATCACGGAGATCTGGGCGATCTCCGCCGGCCCTGCCTCGAAATCGATGCTGTGGACCCCGCCCGATAGTCCGCCCCCGAGGGGGTGAACTACGGACTCACGAGCCGCCGGGATAACGACGCGCACCGTGCCTCCGCCATCGAGTCGCCAGGCTAGCGTTCGGATGTGATCGGCCGGCCGGAGGACGACATCGACGCCGGACCCGCGAAACCGAAATCCGTGTCTTCCCCCGGCGGAGGGAACGGCGCCGCCCGAACTGAATGGCCATGTGTCTAGGGACCGGATGCCGGGTCCGAGGATCACCGGGCTCGCGATCGCCCGAGCTATCGCCGAGTAGACGGGGTAGGGCGTGAAGTCGTCCTGGAGGAGGCTGAAGTAGTACTGCTGAAGAGCCTGACCCTCGGGTGCGACCAGACGAAGATGCCAGAAGAACAGGACTTCGATCCATGGCCACTCGCGCCGCGCGCGGTCAATTAGATGCGCCGTGTACCGGGCTTGCGTTAACCGGTCGACACGTCCCCAAAGGCTCTCGGCAGGAAATCCCCGCGGCAGCGCGTTCCAGCCAACCTCCGCAGCCCAGACTGGCTTGGCGGCATCGCCATTCTCCACCATAACGGCCCGGACGAGACTCGCACGACTCACATTGACGTCGGCGTGTTCCGACCCCCTCGGATCGTACGGGCCGGAGCGGAGACCGTAGAGGTTCAGCGCCAGAATATCGAAGTAGGGGCGCGCGCCTGCAGCGTACATCTCGCGCAGGTACTGAACGTCATTGCGCCCTCGCGCAGTCGCTTCGGTAGTCGGCGCGAGAGCGGCGGCTACCACGGGCATCGCTGGCGCGTAACGCTTGATCTCTGTGTAGGCCGCTCTGAGCAGGTCGGTGTACTCGTCGGCGCGAGGCGGGTGGCCTCCCCACTCGAAGGAGAGGTTCGGCTCATTCCATATCTGGATCGCGATACCTCTGTCTCTGTATCGCGAGGCCACTAGCCCGCAGAAGCGGGCGTAGTCGGCGAAGTCGTGCGGTGGCGACTCGATCTTCTCACCGTCGCGTGCCCACGCCGGCGACGTGTCGATCCGAAACAGGACGGACAATCCCCGTTGCCCGGCCGTTTCCACGATGCGGTCGTACTTCGCCCAGCTAACGCCGCCCGTCGCTCGGTCGACGAACTGCCCGCGAGCCGGGTATTCAACTTCGGTCCAGAGGAACTGCTGCCGGATCCAGCCGGAACCGGTCATTCTGACGAGATCGAGCGATCTTGCGACCTTCCATTCCTCGGCCTCCTGTTCGAGGAACACGTTGATGCCATAGGGCGGCATCACCGATTGCATGGCCGCAGCATCGTCCGCTGAAGCCGGTCGCTCTGGTAGGACCGACCTGATCAGGCTAATAGCGATGTGGCGAGCGCGAGTCACGCGATCGGGCTCGGAGACCAGAGCCGCGACGCACCAGACGAGCGCAACGGTCACCGTGAGCGAGAACCACGCCATGCGGACTGCAGAACGGGGCCGCCGACCCGATTGGGCGAAATCGGGCCTGTGACTCACGATCCGCCTTGAGTGACACGGGTGAGTGCGCGGAGGTGAGCATCGAACCGAGGAGCGAGGACACGCCAGTCGTATGACGAGGTGACCAGGCGACGTGCTCGCTCGACCTGAAGGTCGCGGGCCGGAGAGGGAACGCAGAGACGCGTCACTTCCGCTGCAAAACCCGCCGCGTCCTCAACAAGTGCGATGTCGCGTCCCGCGGTGATCGCGATACCCTCGGCACCGACCGTTGTCGAGACGACTGGTACCTCGTAGGCGAACGACTCCAGGATCTTCAGGCGAGCGCCACCTCCCAGTCTCAAAGGGACGACAAAGACCGCCGCGCCGTTGAAGAACGGTGCGACATCGGGTACGTCCGCGTGCACTGCGATGCCATTCTGGCCGTCGAGCGCTCGGATCGCCGAGTCGGGAGCCCTGCCCACGATGGCAAACGTCGCGTTTGGGCGGTGTCGTCGCACTCTCGGCCACACCTCCCGTGCGAACCAGGCGACTCCATCCACGTTTGGCCGGAAATCGAGGGTACCGGTAAAGAGCACCCGATCTACTGAAGATGGGCCGGAGGCCCGTTGCGCCTGACTCGTGTCGACTCCATTGGGGACTACCGTGATTCGGCGGGGAGGTCCCGCGGACACCAGGGCCCGGCTGTCGATCTCCGAGACCGCCACCACCCCGTCCGCTGCCCGTACCAGCGCCCCTTCATACTTCCACAACTTCCGCGACTCTAGAAGCGCAAAGGCGGCACGGGCGAACTGCCCGGTCCGCAACGCCAGTCGTGCGTTCCGCCATTGGAGCAACCACTCACAATTGTGGGCATCGTACGAAAGCGCCCAACGTGAGGTACGGGATCGCGGCGCGGAACGAGCTACCTCGAGACCTTCGATCTGCACGACGTCCGGACCGAAGGTATCGATCGCCTGGGCCACGGCGCGCCGGAGTTCCTGGGAATCGAGCCGGAGCGCAAGGTCCGGAGCGGGCGACGCGACCACCGATCGTAGGCGGTCCAACCGCCTCCGCCCCGCCGGAGTCGGAACACACCACACGAGAGGGCAATGTGCCATGGTCTCGACTTCGCTCCGTGGGTCGTCATCGTTGAATGCGACCGCCGCGACCTCGTGCCTCGCCGAAGCTGACTGCAGCAGGCCCGCGTTCCGCATCTGCGTGCCCTTACGAGGCGGAAATGGCAACTGAGGAAGGAGGAACAGAAGCCTCATGCGGATGCGGTCAGATGCGGACCCGCGCGCCGCAGTCACGGCTTGACTGCCGAACGCCATTCTGAAACAGTCGGGGCACGGTGCAGACACCTCGATTCACAAGATTGGTCGCCCAGTGACGGAAAGGCCAACGGAACCCCCGGCCTCGGAGAGTCCCGGCAGTTCCATCGCCCACGTCATCGTCGGCGTCGGGGCTGCGCTCTACCGGCGACCGATTATCGTTCTCGGTGCGATCGCGGTGATTGTCGTGTTGATCGGCGCCGTGGTCTGGATCCGACCGGTTGCGATTTCGCCCGGCGGCTCGATCGTGGCCACGCCAGACATCACTCCGCTTCCGACGAGCATTGTCGGCTCGGCAACAAATGAGGAGGCGCCGTTCGCGGATCAGTACCTTGCGAGTATGAGCAGGTTCGATGCGGTCGGCATGGTCGAGACCTACGATCCAAATGTTCGGAGAGCGCTCGAAGCCGCCGGGATGACATCCGCGAGCGTGCAGAGCGACCTGGATAAGGCCCGCTCGCGCGGGGCGGCGATTCTCTCGGTCAGTCGAATCGCCAGCTACTTGATGGCCGATGGACGAAGGTATGTCTTTTACGTCGTCGCACGATCGGGATTTCGCCCGGACGGAGCTTCGGACGAGATCTTCTACGTCTTCACCCTGGCGCCAACCGGCCGTCTGATGGCCATCTCCTAGGGGGTACGCCGTGCCTCGACCGACCGCCGCGCGCATGTTCTACATGGTTGTAGGGTTCACTCTGGGCGCGCTGGGGCTTGTCCTGTTTCAACTCCTTGTCCTCCCCGGAATCATCAGTTCCATGCCGTTTCTCGCGACACCAACACCACTGCCGCCCCCGGTGACCTCGCGATTCACAGGCACCGCGCTGGAACGCGTCCTCGCGATCGATCAGACTCGCGAGTCATCTGGAGTCACCATTCGCGTGACCTCCGCGGAGATGTTCTCGGACGGGGTGACGGTGTCGTACGTCGTGACGAGCGGTCGCGTCGCCGCCCCTTCTACCTGGGAGCCAGAGGCATTCCTCCTGACCGACGACCTCGGCACGGTGTATCAGGTCAGTGCGCCCGGAACGTCCGCATCGCTCTCGAGCGGTCTATCGCTGGGAAAGGTGACGTTTGTCCCGCCACCCCCAGCGAGAGCGCGCACGATTCAATTGCAGATACCCCACCTGCTGAATGCAGCCTTCCGTCTGCCCGAGGGGCAGGCGAGGGTCCTTGTCGGTCCCTGGACGTTCGCCGTCCACATCAGCCCATAGACACGCTATCTGACCTGCATGTACGGGTAGTAGCTGCGGGAGCCAATCGTCTCGATCAGTGCATCGGGATTCAGTGCATCGTCCAGGCGATAGGTCAGGGGCTGCCCCGCCGAGGGGCGATCGACGCGCACGACGTAGTAGCCCTCGGCACCGAGTATCTGAGACATGAAGCAGAGGATGCGATTGGACGCATCACGACGAATGTCAGGCTGAGTACCGATCGTTAGATCGCACTCGCCGATCGTGGCCGCATCGGGTTCGCACGGGGCGTTACTCACCACCGGGGCAGTCGAGTCACACAGGACGCCGTAGACCAAGCGCTGTACCCGGGTCTTGTTCGTCCACGTGACCTCCATCCCGGAGGTGACCCGCAGCGTGCGCACGTTGAGCAGCGCCGCACTGGCAATCGCACCGGCCGAGAGGGGCTGGCTCAAGATCCGGACGTGAGTGGTCGGCACGACGACCGGGGTTCTTGCGACTTCGTCCGGCCTGGGATGGTTGATCCTCAGTCGAACGTTGAGAGGCGGGACAAGGACGGCGTTGCGATCGCGCAGGTAGACCCGGGCGCTGATCTGGCGCGCTCGTATTCCCGGGGGCACGGAGAAGTCAATATCGAAGGATACGTCCGTATCCGCAGGCAGATGATCTTCCAGGGTGGGGGAATCAACCGACACCACAGCCGCAGCATTCGAAGTCTGAATGACGAGACGAGGTCGGTTCACCTCGCCGGTGGTTCGGAATGTGATCGTCTCGCTGCCCGTTTCGCCGGGGTCCAACTCCTTGCATACGACATAGGCGGTCGACCCCGGAGTGGTCGAGACGCAGTCTGTTGCGCCCGTCACGTTCCAGACCACGCGAGCCCGACGTGTCGCCTGGGCGGCGCTATCATGGATGCCCGTCTGAAGCAAGGTGAGGGCGCGAATCCGCGCCAGCCCGACCCTCTTGGCCAGGGTTCGCGGCACCCTCACCCTCCACTTCCCGCCCACCTCGATAAGCATCGGCTCTCCGGATACCGATCGAAATATGAACCAGGC
>VGOZ01000051.1 GCA_016875715.1 Chloroflexota bacterium
GCCCAACCCGGCCTCGATGCCGAACCCGGCCTCGATGCTCCACTCGGCCTCGATGCCCCCACCGGCCTTGATGCCCAACCCGGCCTCGATGTACCCGGCCTTGATGCCCGACCCGGCCTTGGCAATGATGCAGCCTGCGGCCGACACTCGCCCAGCGAACCGGACGTAGCCTAGCCCGGCCTCGATCTCGATGTTCCCGGCCCACGATCCGACGAGGAACTCGCCGATGTAGCGGCCCTGCTCGTCGATCTCGTTCCTAGTGATGTGAAGCGTTTCCATCAGACGTCCTTTCGGTCGATAGCGACTGCTCTTCCAGCTCATCGAGGGGCCTGGCAACTTTCGGTGACGCTGCGGCAGGGGCGACGCGGATCCCGGCCGCCGACGGCGGGTCGAACGGCGGGCCGAACACGCGTTGCGCGACGTTCGTCGTCCAGTGTGCGACGTCCCGGACGGCGAGCGCTGCCTGCCAGACCTCCTCGTCGACGCGGACAGGGGTGAGCGTGTATCGGTCGGGGAACACGGCGAGCGCGAGCGCGACATCAGCCGTCTCGGGCATCGGTGCGTACTCGAGTTCCGGATCGAACGCGTAATAGCGGCTCCCGTCCTGCTTGCGGTGCGTCGCCGGCGCCAACCCGACGAGATCCGCTCGCTTGTATAGGGCGAGTTGGATCGCGATGTCCGGGTAGGGCGGGGTGCTCTTCGCGTCCGCCGGCTTGTCCGACGTTTTCGCGTCGAGGATCATCGGGCCGAGATCCGGGAGCGCCGGCAACTCGACGATCGCGTCCAGAGTGCCGGCGTATCCGAGGGTGGCGTTGTACACGGGCGCTTCCGCCATCAGGAACCGCGGCCGGTGCTCGGCGAGGAACCGTGCGTACTGCTCGGCGTACGGCTGGATCTCCGGGGCGACGTCGGCGTCGTGCCCGAGCGCCATAGCCTCGGCGGCCGCGTGCAGCGCGGATCCTCGTTCTTTCGCGGCCCCGCTCTTCTCAAACCGCGCGTCCGTTAGGAACTTGAGGAACTCGGCGCGGCTGGCGCCCTCCTCTCGCATCGCATTCATGGTGGCTCGGCGGTCTAGCGCCCGGGCGGCCGTGACCTGCGCTGCCCAGTACACGAGGGCGGGTTTCGGGAGTCCCTGGTCGAGGAGCGATGTCACGCCCCATAATCGTCTCACGGTCACGTCAGCGTCCTTCTCGTTCAGCGGGGTTGGTTCAGGTCGGGGGAGGGGCGCCGGGTCAGGAGAGATGACCCGGCGCCCGCGGGGCAAGGCTTAGGCTGCTGGGTCAGTCGTCGTCCGAGATCACCGGTTCGCCGCGTACCGGCATGTCCATGGACGGTCGTTCCGGCCGCCGTCCGAGAGGACGTACGCCACCCGAACGTTGAAAGCGGGGTCGGTCAGCCGGCCGGGGCTCACGTAGACGGAGCCGGCGTGCCTCGACCGGATCGTGTGGTACCAGTGGACGGGGTGGATCTGGAAGAGCCCGATCTCCCCGGCCTTGCCGCGCGACCGGGCGTTCCACGTGTGCCCGGTTTCGCAGTCCGCAATCCGGATCCAGTGGGAGCACGCTGCCCCGAACGCCCGGCAGATAAGGGCCTTGTACGCGGGGGGCGGCGTGTGCTCGACGGCTGCGTCCGAGCGTCCTACGATGGCTCCAGTTGCGAGGACGGCGGCCGCGGCGGCGACCCGTGCGAGGCTCCGGCGTCTCATGCGGTGGGCTCCCTTCGTTCGATGACGTAGGCGTAGACGATGTGGCCGAAGACGTGCTTCGGCATCGTCTCTCTGCGGTACCTGTGCCTTAGCTGGCCCTTGCCGTGGGTGATGGTGGGGACAGCGCGGTCGAGCGGGATGCGGGTGCCGCAGTCCGGCCCGCCGACGAACTCCCCGAATCCGATGCCGCGGTGGTTCATGACACGATCCACGCGAGCGCGACGGCCAACGCGTCGACGGTGAAGCCGTAGAGGACGAGCACCGATCCTTCGTGGTTCATTCCGGCGTCCTTTCGGATGGTGGGTGGACGGCCGAGGCGAGCGCGGCCGCGTCAATGTGGAAAGCATCGGCGATCGCCCTTACGTGCGCCAGGGTCGGGCGGGCGGCCCCGGTCTCCCATGCCGACCACGAGCGGACGGTGACGCCGACGATCTCGGCGGCGGCGGCCTGAGACAACGCCCGGCCGACGCGCGAGTCGCGGATCATCGCGGCCGCCGCGGTCATCGGTGCGGCCCGTACCCGTGCAGGTCAGGGAGAATCACGGCGACGAAGACGAGGACGACGAGCGCGACGGCGGTCAGGACGACCAGAAGCCACGCGGGCGGGAGCCTCATTGCGCGTCCCAGTGGGACACGAACTCGGCCTGCCAGTCGGTCGGCACCCATTCCGGAAGCGCCGATACCTTGTCGGCGACCGCTGCGCGGATCTCGGAGAGCGTCAGCCCGTCCGGGTCAACGCCGATCACGCGTGCGGCGTCCGACAGTTCGGCGGCGGCGACCGCGGCACGAAGCTCGCCGACGGTGCGTGGCGACTCCGGATCATCCAGCGATGTCGGCACTCCGGCGCGGCGGGCGCTCAAGAGGAGATCCTGGTATTCGACCTGCTCGGAAAACGTGCTCATGATGCCCTGCTCCCTTTCCGTTGACGTTCAGCGACCCTCACACTACTAGAAGTCGACAGGAAGTCAAGTAGAAGAGACTTTGGCCGGACGACGGCGGCCGCCCGACGTTCGTCTTCCGGTCATCTGCGCTTCTCGATCGCCACGCGAACCAAGAGGTGATCGCCTACGAAGAGATCCCCCGTTCGGGGGAAGTTTGCAGGGGCGCCCCGAAAGGAGGGAAACAGGGCGCCCCCGTTCCTAACCCGTGTCTCCCGTTGGAGCGCCGCCGGCTTCGGCCCCGACCGAAGCGCCGGGCGCCGGGGGATGCGCGACCCGGGTCAGGATGCGGGTGGGCCCCAGAGGAGCCTGCGAAGGTCGGGTGCGGCCGCTCGGGCTCCGGCGGCGATCGCGGCCACGATCAGGGCGCAGGCGGCCGCTCTCTTCGTTTCCCAGTCCGGGATCTCCCAGACGCCGAGGATGCCGGCGACGAAGACGGCTGCGAACGCGGTCGCGAAGTGCCGGGCCGCCGATTCGAGAGTGCGGCGACGCGCGAGCGGGACCCGGTTCCAGAGACGAGCGGGACTCATGCCTGTGTCCTTTCGATAGCGGATATCAACCGGGAGGTTCTTTCCTCGGCCTGTTCATTGTGATCGACAAGGATCTTCGCGACCTCTGAGCCGTTGTCGCGGATCGCTTCGAGGAGGAGGGTCAGGTCGGGACGAAGTTCGAGCTTCGCGACCTTCTGCGAAAGCTCGCCGCTCTCGACCCTCGCGCGGTCGAGCTCGTCGCCGAGCCTACGAGCGGTGGATTCCCACGCCTCAGCGTTCTTATGGTTCACCTTTGCGGTTTCGCGGTACTTGACGCCGAACACAACGCCGATCACGGTGCCGGCCGCGACGAGGATCCCCAATGCGATCGACCCTGCGGTGATGATGTCGGACGCGGACGTGACGGCGACGAGCGCGGTGATGGTCGCGTCGGCCGCGGTGATCGTGGACGCTGCTAGCCACCGAAACATTGGTCTCCCCCCCCCTTGCGTCTTTCAAATGCCGATCAGGGTGAAGCGGCAGCCGACCGCGAAGCTGCCTGCGGCCAAACTCAACGCGACACGGGTGAGCGCCGCGGTGCTGGCCCGTTGCGACCCCGAGCTCACGAAGTGGCCGGCGTTGCCGTCGTCATGGAAGGAGCCACGGCCGGCCCATCCCTTCAGGTTCGCCCCGTTGTAATCGGGAATGTCAAGGATGAAAGGTTGGAACCGGCTCGCTCTTGCCGACGCGCCCAACGTGAACCCCACGTCAGCGAACGTGCCTGCAGTAGTCACCGCACCCGAATACGTGAGCGCCATCAGGCTCTTGATCGAGTCGTAGTTCGCACCGGTGTCGTTGTTGAAGTTCGCTTTGATCCCAACCGCGAACGCGGCTGTGTCGCTGCGCAAGCTGCAAACCAACCGCAAATGCTTAAACAAGCTCGTAATGCTGCCGCCCAACCGGGCGTTCGTGTCATACGACGCCAACACCGCTCCGGACACGGTGTGATCGTCGATCACGACACCGCCCAACGCCAGCAGGTTGTCACGCAAATGCGTGTTCAGTAGCGAGCTCGTTACCAACTCACTGGTGACCCAGGTACGGGGCGCTGTCCATGCCATCAGACGGCCTCGACGAACAGGTAGCCGCGCGACAGGTTCTCTGCCTTGAGGTCGTCGACCGACTCGACGCCGGGGACCCAGTGCTGATTCGTCGTGGGACGATGCCGGAGCACGGCAACGGCGGCCCCGACCACGCTCGCCGGTGGGCACGACACCGAGACGAGGGTGCCGCAGTCGAAGCAGCAGGCGTCGCGCATCCCGTGCGGCCACACGGCGACTCCTCCGGCGCACACGGGACAGTCGGCGACCCAGCGCCCATCCGACACGTACGCGGCCGCAGAGACGTCTTTGCGGCGGTCGTCGAGCCCTTCGGCGACCGGTCGGTTCGGGAATCCCCCGAAGAGCTGGACGGAGCGGGCCGCGTGCGCGTCCCACGCGGCCCGAACCGAGTCGGCGTCCGCGTGCGGCCGGCCGCCAATCATGTGCCTAGCGTCCCTCATCGAACGTACAGTAGACGGTGGTCGGGACGGAGCACGAGTCACAGGGCGAGATACGTCGATTGGCCGAGAAGACCGTAGGTGGCGTCGCCGAGAATCCAGTAACCGAGACCGTTCGTCATCGTCGGGTCGATCGGGGAAACGGACAGCGTCGTAAGCCAGTCCGAGTCCGAGACGTTATGCTCGATTCCCTCGACCCAATAGTCCTTCGTGACGGTGTAAGAGGCTCCCGGAGGCTTCACACTGTGCCGGATCAGGTCGCCGATCTCGAGGGTGAGCGAGGCGGCGAACATGTCATCGCGCAATGTGCCGTCCGCGACGGACGAAGGTCGGAACGTGAGGCGATCGATGTATGAGCCGGGTGTCTTGGTGCGCCCGAGGAGATAGTGGGCTTGAGACAGGCAGGTAATGGCGTCCGTAGTAACGCTCCCTCGCGTTTGAGGTAGTCGCCCGTAGGAGTCGATGGAGGACGCGTCCGATGCGGACTGAGGGGATCCCCCGGACGGGGTGATTGTCCAAGCGTTCGTGATGGTGGCGGCCGAAAACACGTGCTGGTTTTCGTCAGTTATCAGGTCTGTGCCGCCGAGGTTCCCGAACACGTACCGCGGCGTGTAGTCACTCACGGCGTCGAAACGCTTCCGAGGTGTGTGATACGAGAGCACTCCGTCGGCAGACACGAACAACACGCCAAGATCGGCGGCGGCCACTTCGAGGAGGTTCTGCAATATCCCGAACTCAGAGTCAACAACATCGACTGCAGGAATAGAGAACGAAGAAAGAGATCCATCAACCGAGAGCGAAGAAAATCCGCTCAGAGTAAGGATCTGGTTCATGCGATCGACCGGCCCCGTGTCAGCCGTGATTGTCCCCGGTCCCTGCACAACCCCACCGGCTAGGATCGAGAAGAAATCGTAGGCTGTTGCGACAGGCTCCCCATAGCCCGGGAACATCCATCCCGCCTGTATCTCGTCGAGAAACCCTTGCCACAAAGGCTTTGTGCCAAGCGCCCCATATGTTGCCCTTACTCTCACCGGGCGCCGGGGTGTTACGCCCTGCCCGAGCGAATAGTACGGCCCAGCCGAGTTGTCAGGATCGAATCTTAGGTCTCGGTTGTCGAGAGACATAGATAGTGAACCGGCCTCGATCTGCGAGAAGAAATCGCCGCGGCCACGACGACAAGAGAGGTTCCCAACGTATGCGGATATGTCAGTCCATACCCGGGTCGGGTTCAGCGCCGAGTTCGTGAAGTCGGCTTCGACGATCACTGTCGGGAACGTGGCCACAGGTCACGCGAGCCCGTAGGCACCCTTGCCGGTGACCGTGTTCGGGACGAGCGACCGAAGTTCGGACAGCGCCGCACGTCTGGACGCGCGAGCGATCTCACGGCCGTCGAGCATCACGGGAACCTCCAGGCTCAGTGTTCCGCCGAGGAGCCCTCCGGCGCCGCGGAGAGGCACAACGGCTTCGGGCCCGGCCTCACCGATCATCGCGACCGTCGGCCTCGTGACGATGCCTCCCTGCGCGAGATACGGGATGTCGGGGAACGGGTCCAGGTTGGGTGTGTCGAACGACACGCCGACATGCTTCCCGAACCCGACAGGGATCGAGAACCCGATGCGCTTCGACGGGATCTCAACGGCGTTGATCGCGCGGATAACCGCGTTGATCGGCACCTTTAGGTACTTGACGACGAGACCTGCGATCGCGGCGAGCCCGTCCCCGATCCCGCTGACGATGCGCCCTGCCCACCCCTTCGCGGCGTTGTACACGTCGCTCGCCGCACCGGTGATCGCGCCGGGAATCGCGCGGATCTTCGCGGCGACCGCATCGTGGGCGCCTACCAGGCCGTCGCGGATCCCGCCGACGACGCGGCCGGCCAATCCGGTCGCGGCGTTGTACCATCCGGTGACGGCGCCGGTGATGACGTCGCGGGCGGTGCCGAGCTTCTCGCCGACGAAGTTCGCGATCCCCTGGAACACGTCCTTGAACGCGTTCACGGCCTTGCCGGCAAGGGTTGCCATCGCCGACGAGATCAAATCCCATGCGAGTTTCACCTGGGCTTCGAGCGCGTGGAAGACGCCGGACACGACCTGCTTGATGCCGGCCCAGACCTTCGAGAAGTCGCCGTGGATAATCCCGTCGATGATTTTGACCCATCCGCGGATCTGTTCGAGCACCCCGTCGAAGATCGGGCGGATCTTATCGAACACGGCTTCGATCACGCCCTGGAACGTCTTGAAGACCGCGTCGACCTTGCCCCAGTTGTCCGACACGTAGTTGATCGCCTTCGTGAACGCGTCGAGGAGTTTCCCGACGACCGGAAGGATCTTTGATCCGATCGACTCTTTCAGGTTCTCGATCGCGACGTGGAACCGTTCGCTCTCCGCGGCCGACGTCTTCCCGTACGCCTCCGCGGCGGCGCCGTACGTCTTCTGCGCCGCCGCGATCGCGTTCTGCGCCGAGGCGGCCTTGTCGAGCTCCCGGGCGCCCTTCATGTGCGCGTCGATCGCGTCAAGCTGCGTCTGGATCGACGCTTTCGTCGCGTCGTCCGCCGTCTTAAGCTTGTCCTTAAGCGCGTTGTGCGCGTCCTTCAACGCGTCAACGTGCGTCGTCACTTGCGGGATCACGATCCCCACGCGCTTGAACGCGGTAGCAGATCCCGCCTCGGCCTTCTCGACCATCCTCGTGGCGGCCTCGAGCGAGATGTTCCGGGCCCTGGCGATGTCCGCCGCGAGGTTCATGTCCTGCGTGGCTTTCGCCGCGTCTTTCGTAACGACGATCAGCTTCGCGTACGCGTCCGACAGGTCTTCGTCGTCCAACGCCGCGAGACGCGATGTCTTCTGGATCGCGGCGTCGATCTCTTTGCCGTGGTCGGCGTAGCTGACTCCTACGCTCTTCAACGCGCCCTGTAGCCGTGCCTGTGCCTTCTCCGATTCGTGGGCGGCCTCGACCGCGCCCTTCAACCCGACGACGATCGCGCCGACCCCGGCCGCGCCAGCGCCGAGCGCCGCTTTCTTCCCCATCGACAGGAACTTGGACCCGGCCTTGTCGGTCGCGCCGGCGCTCTTGTTCAGCGCCTTTTCGAGGTCGGCGGCGTCACCGAGAATCCGGACGTTCAAGTACCGGGAGCCGGGCATCAGCAGCTACCGGTGTCGGTCGCGTTCCAGAGCTTTGATGTCCTGCTCGATGCGCGTGTACTCGTCACGAGTCAGGAGGTCGAACTTCCAGGGAAGGATCCCGTAGACGCGAGCGTGGACGGGTCGCCAGAGAACCCGGCGGGAGTTTCCGAGGACGATCCGGGAACGTCCTCGACGACGCCGGCCGCCCCTGTCTCCGTCGCCGTCACCGTAGGGACCGTGACCGCCTCAACCTCCTGGATCTGCTCGACCTGCTCCCACGTGAGCGGAGCGCCTGCGATCTTCGAGCCTTTCCATACGGCGACCATCAGCATCGTGGCGGGGAGCCCGACGAGCGACCGGAGCGACTGGCCGAAGTGGCGTTCGATCGCAGCCTCGTCGGCGAACGTGTAGCTGGTCGGCAACGGGTACAGGTTGTCGTCGGCGCGGAGATGCGTCGGATCTTGCTCTTCGAGGTTCGGTGCGGGTGTGTCGTCGGCCATCGGGGCGGCCCTCCTATTCGGGGTGGCGTGTGTTGCGGAAACCGTACTTACCTGCGAGGTCGTCGAACGCCCGAAAGACCATGTCGGCGGCCTGGGCGCCCTTGTGCTCGAGCGCCGGCCCGAGGAACGCTCGGCGGCCACCGCTCCCGTACTCGTACCGGCGCGGGTAGTTGAATCGGGTGCGGTCGTTCTGGCGGACGGCCCGAGCTTCGACGGCGACGTACCGAGATGTCACGGCGACCGAGATGCGGCGGATCAGGGTGCCGGTGATCCGGAGTCCTTTCTCACCGGCGATGCGGCGGGCTTCGTCGCGGACGAGCTCGCCGGCCGGTTTAAGCGCGGTGCGTAAGTCCTTCCGGGCTTCCGGGCCCATCCGTCGGAAGTCGCGCGCGAGCTCGCGGAACCCCTCGACCTTCACGGTGACGCCCGAGTTCGAGCTCATCGCGAACGGCCTCTTTTACGGGGAAGCGTCGGCGGTGTAGTAGTCGATCGTGATCGGCGAGTTCGTGCCGTCGTCGTGCGCCTTGAACGGCAGCTCGATCATGTTGATCCCGTCGTCGCCGACGTTCGGGGTGGCGCCATCGAACCGGGCGGCCGGGATCGTCACGACCATCTTGTACGGCAACCCGACGTCGTAGGTCGTGACCTTCGTCCACGTCGCGACGATCGCAGCGAACGTCAGGCTCTTGAACCGGTTGTAGTCGGTGAGGGTCGAGAGCTCGACGGCGAGCTTCCCGGTGATCTCGCGCTTCCCAGCCTCGACCGGCTGATCCTTCAGCGTGTCTCCGCGCAATTTGAACCGGTCGACCTTTAGCGAGTTGTTGCACGTGACCTCGAACGAGTCGAGCTCCAGCGCTGATCCGCCGACGGTGACGGCGAGCTCCCCCCAGTGGAACGCTTCGGTCAGCCCGGGGGCGGTCGCTGTGGTGAGCGCGGTCGCGGTGTCCTCGTCGCGCGCGTCGACCGACGCCTTGAACCGGAGAGTATCGTCGATCTGTTGCGACAAGGTGAATTCGGCACACTTGCAGCCGAGATAGGAGAACGGGTGCACGGTGCCGGCGAGATCCGGCCTGCCGACCTGCATGGTCAGCATGTCCCCGAAGAGGTCGCCGACTGTGCCGGAGTGTTTCTTCCCGGTGCCGCTCGCGGTCGTCGCGACCGTCCCGAGCGCCCACGACGAGAGAAGCAGGCCGAAGCCTTTGTTCCCGACTTCGAACTCGACGTCACCGGCGGCCTGGCGCTTCCCGGCGGCGACGTGGTCCTGTCGGAGCACGCGGACGCCGGTGCGGAGCCCCTTCGCTTCGATGCGAGCGATGTCGAGGGAGAGCGACTCGCTGCAGAATTCGAGGAACCGAGTGGGCGCGACGAGCGTCCCGTACGTCGCCTCGGAAGCGACCCCTAGCTGAGTGAAGAGGTTGGAACGACTCATGATTCGGTGGTCTCCTCAGTGGTCGATGTCTTCCGCTTCCGCGGCTCTTCGGCGGGCGGCTCTTCGGCCGGGGCGGGAGAGGTGCCGCCGGCGATCGCAGCGTCGTGGGCGGCGACGATCTCGTCGGTCGTCGCGACCGGGGTGGGCGCAAGGCTGGATCCGTCTCCTCGGGTGAAGTCGTCACGGTCGAGTAGCGAGGCGGCGTACGCGGGATCGGAAAGGTCGGCTTCCTGGCCGGCCTCGACCCAAATCTCGCGGACGCGTCCCTGCGCGTCGACGTCGATCAGCCCGCACGGTTCGAGCCCGGTGTATCTGACGATCGTCCCCACGTCTTCGCTCCTCGCTCCTCGTTCGTGTAGGGATAGGCTAGATGCGTGCTCGGACGTCGATGGTGAACTCGATCGACGACTCGCGACTGTCGTCGGTGACGGCCTTCCGGAGCCTGCCGTTCTTCGTCAGGGTCGCCGCGATGATGTACCCGTCGCCGGTGTAGTACGGCGACAGGGTCGGGTTCGCTCGAACGGCGGCCTCGATCGCGGCGAAGATCTCCCATGCGCGATCGCTCGCGACCGACTGTGCGTCCTCGCGCTTGGCGGCGACAACGGAGATCAGCACGGTCTGCGAGTAGAACTCGTCGCGCGGTCTGGTGGTTTGGTTGAGCGCCGCCGTGTTCTGCTCGAACTCGACGTCGAGCAACGCGACCCAGTCGCGCCGGTCGAACGTGCCGGGGCTCGGGATTCCGTCGGTCAGCGGCAACCCGGCGACGAACACGGTTTGCGCGAGGAGAAGCTCTTCGAGCGCCGCTTGGAACGACGGGATCGTCGTCGACGCCACCGGTCAGACCCCGATGTTCCGGTACAGCGGACGCAGCAGGCTTTTCGCTGAGAGCGGGATCGCGTACGTTGATTCGGCGGTCGGCGCCGGCCACCGGTCGAACCCCGGGTCGGCGTACCCGGACGTCGGCGCGGATCGGCGGATCCACGATCGGACGCAGGCGATCGCGGCCTCACGAGCGACCTTCGGGACGGCGGCGAATCCCCAGTCACCTTGGATCGACAGGTCGACCTCGCCGAACTTGGAGAACGTCGAGTTGGCGTCGAGAACGATGTAGTCGGACAGCATCAGATCGGTGTAGGTGCCGCCGATCTTCGAGCCGCCGACCGGCAGAAGTTGGTAGTCCTGTCCTGCGATCAGCAGGCGGTTGTCGCCTCCCGGGTCGAGGGTGACCGTGGTGGCGGTGCGAAGATCCCATGGACACAGGTCAACCCACGGGCCTTGAATGCCCCGGGATCGGGTGGCGTCCGTGACGGCGACGAGCTCACGTTCGATCTCCGCGGGAATGAGCTCTGAGGCAACCTCGAGCGCGCGAAGGATCCGCGCGTCCATCGCGAGGTCGGACTCGTCGGTTTCGAGTGCCAGCCGGACTTCGGCGAGCTCGGCCAACGTGGCTGTCGCTGGCGCATGAGCGCGGATCTCGATGATCGTTTCGTTGATCGACTGCACCTTGCCGCTCGACGTGACTTCCCACCACGCGAGATAGAGGCCTGCGGTGTCAACGTCGGCGGAGGCCCACGAGTAGGAGACCTGGCCGGACGCGGCAACATCGATGGTGGCGGCCGCGTTCACCTTCAGAACGGACGAGCCTATCGCGCGCATTTTGAACGCGACGGTCATTCCGGTCAGGTCGACCGCGACCCCTGCGGACGTGAGCGTCGTCTGGATTTTCGGGAGTCGGTCTCCGACGCCCCAGAGGAGGGGTGTGCTGCTCATCGCGCTATCTGCGGATCGTATCCGCCTGTTCGGCGGGCGGGGTCATAGGTGCTGGAGGTTGGGCGTGCCGGATCGTATCCGCCTGTTCGGCGGGCGGGGTCATAGGTGCTGGAGGTTGGGCGTGCCGGATCGTAGGCGCTTGCGGTTGCGCGCTGCGGGTCGGTGCGGCCCGGGTCCGCCACTTACGCCCCTCTATCCTCGCGCCCGATGCCCCTCAGCCGCGTTTCGCGGTCGGGGCAGCGAACACGTCGCGCGGCGGCCGCCTGCGCATCCTGGCCCCGCACACGGCCATCCTGCGGCGCAGGAAGGGGAGCGGCCGGAACCGCTCCCCTCCGATCAGAGGTAGGTGGATCGTGAAATAGCGTGGGCGCCGGCCTGACGCCTAGGAAGCTCGGCGGATGGCACAGGAGAGGCTCTTGCCGTTGACGCGGTAAGAGCCTCTCCGAGCCCCTATCCCTACGCTTAGTCGCTAGCACGGTACCACTCGGTGCGAGCACAGGCTGTCACGCCGAGACGGGTTCCTGCGGCTTCCGCTTCGTCGACGACATGCCCTGGGCGCGCTTCCGCTCCGCGGCGATCCCAGCCTTCCGCGCGGCGTACCGCTTCGCCCGGGCCGCGTCCTCCGGCACGCTTTCCGGGGCGAGCCCCGCGACCTTCGCGTCGACGCCGCGATCCTCCTCGTCCAACGCGGCCACGTACGCGGCGATCCGCTCCTCCGTCCACTCGTCCTTCGCGAACATCTTTCGCCTTTCGTCGGGGGTTTATCTCCGGGGCGCCCATCTCGGGCGCCCCGGAGAGCCTTACTGGACGAACTCAGAAGGTCGGTGCGATGAGCCCGGTGCCTCCGATGATCGCCGACGCGCCGGGATAGCGGCCCGCAGTAAACGCGGAATCGCCCCACACGGCCAGCCGGACGCTCTGCGGCGCCTCCGCCTGCTCGAACGAGAACCGCCTCGGCATCCCGTCGCCCTGAGCCCAGAAGAACAACTCGGACGGAGAGGTGACGACGACGACGTCCTCGGTGCCGGCCCCGACGTTCGTCGGGATGTTGCCGTCCTCGATCACGACGAGGCCGCCGAGATCGTAGGCGGTGACGCCGTACGTGCCGGGCCCGCCGATCCCGAGCGGGTTGTACGCCTCGATCCGCTCCGGCACGATGAACGGGCGGCTCGACGAGTCGAGCGCCGCCCGGATCCAACCCCACCGGCGCGGATGCATCGCCGCGACGAGCGGGATGTTCGCGTACAGCGCGGTCACGATCCGCTGCGCAGCGTCCTGGAACTTCGGCCACACCTCCGGAAGGGTCGGGGTGGCGTCGGTGTACGCGATCGACGGGACGGATCCGGTCGACCGGATCCCGAGGTGGGTGCCGGAGGTGCCGTCCGCGTTGAGGGCGGCGTCGCCGAGCTTCGTCCAGTATGCGCGGGTGAGGTCGTCGTAGATGACCGCGTCGACGAGCGAGCCACGCTCGATCGCCTGACGGCTGACGTCCTGCTGACCCGAGTAGGTCCGCACGTTCACCGTAAGGAGCGTGTCGTCCGAGTCGGTCTCCTGCACCGCCGCGTTCTCCGACGCCTGCGCAGCGACGGCGGTTCCGGTGGTGAGCCGGCCCAGGTTCACGGTCATCCCAAATGCCGGCAGCTCGAGCCGACGGCAGACGCTGAGGAGCGGCGATCCCGCGCGTGCGAACGGCACGAACTCGTCGACGAGGTACTGCGGGATGACCAGGCCGGTGAACGCGCCGGAGCCGACGTCGCGAAGCTCGATGCCGCGGGCGCGGCGGTCGGCCTCGTTCTCGCGGCCGTGGCGTTCGAGCCGCTCCCGGCAGGCGGGGTCGGCCTGCGAATGCAGTCCCCACGCGTCCCGGAAGAACGAGTCCGGCCCGTTCTTGCGGTAGGTGCGGTCGTGTGTCTCGCCGACGACGACCTTGGGGGCGGCTGCGCGCTCCGGGTTGGCGGCGACGAACGCGGCGCGCTCCTCGTCCAACCGGAGGTTCTCCTTGGTCCGCTCGGCCTCGGCCTTCGCGTTGTCCCACGCGTCCCGCTTCGCGTCACGCTCCGCGATCAGCGCCGGGAGAGCCTGGTCGTCTTCGTTCTTCGCGATCCGTTCGAGCACGTCGCCGAGCTCGGTACCTGCCTTCCGCTGCGCCTCGACGGCGCCATCGTGGAGTTCCTTGATCGTCACTGGAAGTTCCCTTCTCGGGTCAGGTTGAAGAGCTCGAGCTCGGCCTCTCGGGCGGCCTGCTTGGAAGCAGACGCGACGGGTGCCGTCGGCGAGTCTCCGTGGTCTCCTGCCCGGCCCGGATCGTCCGCGACCGTGCTCGGGCCCGCCAGTGGCGCGACCCGGTCCGCCCCGCGACCATCCGCGGCGACATGCTCCTCGAGCGACGCGACCCGAAGGGACGCGGCCGTCAGGGAGCGAATCTCGGACGACGTCTGAGGGTAGGCGCCCTGAGCGCACACACACACGTCGAAGAGATCCTGAATCTGGGTGATCCTGTACTTCACGTCGTAGGTTCCGTCGGCGGCGATCTGCTCCTCGACGGTGTCCTCGCCGGCGATCGTGAACGCGAAGCTTGCCTGCGCGACGACCTTGCGTCGCATCTTCACGGCGGCGCGGATCGCGTCGGGGTCTGCTTGGTCGACCCGGGCGAAGAACCGTAGGCCGGTCGGGTCGGCGGTGACCTCGAGCCCGCCGATCGGAAGCATTCCACCGAGCTCGGCCCGGACGTCCGTTGACGCCATCGCCGATTTCATGTCGTGGCCGTGGGTCAGGTGAACGAGCCCGTCGCCGTTCGCGAGCCGGACGAGCGCCCGATCGAACGCCGATGGCGCAATCTCCTCGCGAACCCGAACCCCGTACGCATCGTACAGCGTGGTCTCTTGGTCGAACACGGCGGCGTAGCCGGCCATCGTCCAGGATCCGTCCCCGGTCTGTGAGGCGTCCCGAACGTCGACGGCGCGGATGTTCGCGATGCATGTCCTGATCGTGGGTGCAGCGATGATCGTCGGCACTGGCGGGTAGCCCTTTCCGTCGTGACGGTGTCGCACGTGAAGGTAGATTGTAGCCCGGACGTAACGCCCCCACGAACGCCGACGGGCCCGCCTCCATGTAGGAAAGGGCGGGCCCGTAGGGCGGCTGAACGAACCCGCACGGAGGGCGAGGCGTCGGCCGGGAAGCTATCAGACCGGGACGACGAGCGCGCCGGGGTCGAGCTCGCCGGCCAGCACCGCGTCAGGCGACGAGATCGACGGCGCCGACGTGCCCGGGTTCGGGGCGCCACCGACCGGCGTGAACTGCGGAACGCTTCCGTCGATCGCCGTGTGTGGCCCGTAGCCCTTCAGCGCCCGGGCTTCGTCCGGGGTCAGGATCCCGGCCTGCACGTCCGAGACGATCGCAGCGGCCTCGGTACGGACGTCCGCGCGGATCTTCGGGGCACGGAGCTCCGGCCAGTCGCGGGATCCAGGGCCGAACCATGCCGGGTGAGCGCGGAGCGTGTCGGCGATCCGGGTTCGGCGCGGCCCGAGAAAGTACCTGTCCCATCGGGCCTGCTCATGCTCGGGCACGGTGACCTTGTCACCGGTCTGCGCCATCATCAGCGACGCCGGAACCCCGAAGATCTGGCCGGCAGTGTGAACGTCGAGCGAGACCCCCTCGACGAACTGGGCGTCACGCATCGACAGGCCTATCGTGTGGATCTGGGCGCCAGCACCGAAGAACCGAACCTGTCCGGCTGCGCCCGCACCGGTGCCGACCCCGGCTTGATTCAGCCTGCCGCGTGTGCGTCGAGCCTTCTCCTGGTCGACCTCTTTCGGGTAGGTCACGGCGATCTGCTGCGGCGCCCCTCGCTCCCACAGGTTGCGGGAGTGCCGGCGGGCGGACAGCATCCCGCCGAGCTCGTCCGAATGCTCCTCGATCGGGCTCGGCGCGATGATGCATCCCGGGTCGGCGTACCCAACGCGGAAGTGGACGACCTGCAAGTAGCCCCAGCCCGTCCACCCTCCGGCGGCCTTCCGGTACCTGTACAGCGGCCGGTCGGCCTGCTCGTCCCATCGCGCCTGCATCACGTCTTGGTGCACGAAGTGGCAGCCGACGACCCGGCGGGTCGCGACGTCCAGGTCGAGGCGCCAGAACGCGTTTCGGCGGCCGGTCAGCGCTGCTTCGGTTTCCTCGAGGAGCGCTGACCATGGCTGGTATGCGTTCGGCTGGCCGGCGAAGATCCGGGCCTGCCATGTCGTCGTGACCGACTGCGGTAGCAGCGTCTCGCCGCGGTAGACGCCGAGCGCGAGCTCCGCTACTTGCGTCGCAGCGATCCGGATCGCGAGATCAACGGCCGCGACCCCTCGCACGGTGTCGGCGGACACGACCGTCCCGCTTCCGTAGCGATGCGCGATGCCCTGCGACTCGAGCATCGTCATCAGCCCGTCGAGGCTGGCGGTTCGCCTGTCCCCGGTCGTCGTGCGGTAGATCACGCGACGACCTGTTGCAGGAACGCGACGCGGGCGACCGGAACCCATGACTCGCCGGTCAGCGGCGCTGACTGCTCCTCGGACACGATCGCGGCCACGTTCGCTAGACGGTAGTGACCGGCCAGGACGTCGAGGAGGACACCTTCGAGCGGAGGGATCTCGACGCCGTCCTCCGGCAGGAGGTGGAAGCGGTACCGGGCAACCGGGACGCGGCGCCGGCGAAGCGGCGATCGCATCCGGCTAGACCTCCGGGACGAAGCCGGGGACACGGATGAAGACCGTTGAAGCGTTCACCCATCGCCACCGGCGCGCGACGCATCCGCCGTTCGATTGCGAACCCTTCCAACCGAACGACGTGTTCCCCTCGACGGTGCGGATCAGCCCGACGAACCGGCCGCTCTTCGACCACCTGAGCGCCAGCACTCGATCCACGATTCCGATGTGGTCGTGCGTACCGTCCTGTTGCCAATCGAAGCACACGTGATCGCCTCGCAGCGGGCGACGAACGTCGTAGCCCCTCGCGCGGGCCCACTTCACCCACGACGGGACATAGGAGGGCAGGTCGAGCCCGAGCCTGTGAACGCTGACGCCGACGTCGAGAAGCATACAGTTTTGCATCGCCGCACACCACGCGTAACCCGTGACCCCATTCGTGGCCTTCTGCCACCGGTTGATCTGCTCGTTCCACTTCCCTGATCGCGGCCCCGTGTTCGACCCGGCGGGGTCTTCGGTCAGGCCGACGAACGTGCAGGCACGTTCGACCGCGGCGACCCGAGCAAGCTTCATAGGCGGCTTCGTCATTGCGTGTCCTTTCGACAGCCATCGTACATTTCCGTGAGAGCCTGGACGAATACTCGCATGAGCGGCGGCGGACGGCTGCGCCGCCGCTGATCCTGCGTGTTCTCTCTACGACGCCGCTTCCGTCGCGTATTGAGCGCGAGCGAGTCAAGGCCGCGAAGACGGCGGCGGCCAAGATCAGTCTTCGTCCCACTCGGAGGTCTCCTCCCACGGATCGATCGTCCGGTCATCGAACCCCTCGACGGCAAGGTCGACCGCGATCAACCCTGCGATCAGCCCGTCGATCGGCCTCGGGTTCCGCGACCTGTCAAGTTTCCCGACCTTCCAGCCGCGGTCGGTCTTGTCGCCGGCTGCCGCCGCCACATGCGCCGCGAGAACCGGGTCGCCGTCGTGGCATAGGCCGCCACCGCCGATCAGGTTGTAGAACCCCTGCACGGCATCCCACGTTTCCCGGCCCTGCGGCTCGTACGCGGCAACGTCCATCCCGGCCTCCTCCAAGAGCTCGGCGGAACGGTTGAAGTACCGCGGGTCGAACCCGAGCACGTGCACCGCATACCGGGCGGCGAGCTCCTCCTTGCCGTGGGCAACATCACCGGTCGTGTCCCTGGCAACGTTCGGCCACCCGTACCGCTCCTGGTCGTCGGCGCCGTGCAGCAACCCGCCGGCGATGAACCGCTCAACCGTGTCCAAAGAGATCCGGTCACCGGCGAAGTACACGTGCGAGGCAACATCCGATCGGGTCGAGAACACCCAGACGCGAAGCGCGACCCGGCCGTCCGAGGTCGGCGCGGCCATCGCGACCGCCGTTGTGTCGTGGTTCAGCGACGCGTCCACGGCCAGCGCCACAGTCGCGCCATCCCGGAACGCCTCGTCGACCGCGGCGGCGTCCTCGAGATCAGCCCACGACCTTGTGTCGATCCACGCCGTCTTCGTCGACGTCCACGCGTTCCCGTACAGCCGGCGCTTCGCCGACTCGTCGACGCCCTGCTTCGCGAGATCACGGCGGATCCGCTCCGGCGTCCGCCACGACGCCGGATTCGCCCGCTTCCACGACGAAACGTCATCCATCCTCGTGTTCGGTCCGATCCCGTACCAGTGCATCAGCATCCGACCTGAGATGTCCTCCAGCACGAACCCGCCGTCGCCCATCGACAAGTCCGGCGTCCGGGCCGGGTGCGCCATCGCCGCCCGATACAGGATCCCGAGCGGCTTCGTGAGGTCAAACCCCGCGGTCGACAAAACCCATAGTTGCGCGTCCTCCCGAGCTCCGTCCGCAGTCGCGATCGCGTTCCAGTTCTCGACCTGCTTCGGCGTCACCCAAGCCCAGAGCTCATCGGCCGCCGTGAAGTACGGGTTCTTCCCGTGGTTCAACTTCCCGTCCCCCGCGATCCGATGGATCTTCCCGTCGTTCGCGGCACACTCGATCGCGGCCTTCGTCACGACGAAGATCTCGCGCCACAACGGAGCTTGGGTGATGAACGCCTCGATCGCCTCGGACAACGGCGCCGCCTGCTCCCTCGACCCGGCCGCCAAGATCACTTCCGGCCGCCCCTCACCATCCGCAGGCGAAGCCTTCACCGTCGCGACCGCCGACGTCCCAGTCGTCTTCCCGTTCTTCCTCGGCACCCCCAACACACAAGTCGAGAACAGATACTCGCCATCGTCATCGAACGCCAACGCCCGATCAATAAACCTGACCTGCCACGGCTCGAACACGAGAGGCTGACCGCGGAACCGGCCGATCGTCTGCACACACGTCGCCGCGACCAGGCGGGCGAACCACGGGCCCTCCGTCCGCTCCTCGACCGGCTCCCCGTTCAGCAACCGACGCCGAGGAGACAACCCTGCGACGTCCACAATCCGCCGTTCGAGATCCGAACTTTCCGCGATCTTCGCCTCCAGCCTCCTCGTCGACGCGGCCTGCCGCTCGGCCGGCGACATTGGCTTCGCGCCGGCGCCCTCCCGTCGGCCACCCCACCCGGGCGATGTCTTGCGTTCCGTCACCTTGCTCCCTCTACTGCACATCGTTCAGCGCGTTCTACAGACTACGGCCGGTAGATCTTGACTGGATGAAAAAGGGCCTGGGCACGGGGGGGCGTCGCATCGCCGCGCGTGACAACAACACCCCCCCTATTCGTTCGCATGAACGACAACGCGAGCGCTGCGTGTCGCGCGGGCGCCGTCGATGACGCCGTGGCAGTGGCTGCAGGCGGCGCGGAGATCGTCGAGTTCGGCGGCGAGGTGGTCGCCGTTGAGGCTCGGCCGGAGGTGGGCGGTTGTCGCGATTCGGGTGCAGCGGTCGTCGATGTTGAGCTCGCACGTGTGGCCGGCGTGTTCGAGGCGGGCGGTTCGGAGGGTGTGCCATGCGGCGGTGTTGCGGCCGTGGCTGACGCGTCGTGCTTGGCGCTTGGCGTTGTCGGTGGCTGCGTGGTCGGCTGCGTGTTGGGGGCAGCGGGTCTGTCCGCGTTCGATCCAGCGGGGGCAGCCTGGGGTTTGGCATCGGCGGCGCACGGGTGGAGTGTGCCACACGTTTTCGTCGATGTCACGCTTCGATGCTCTGGTTTGGCGTGTCGATGTCGAGCGGGATGGCAGAACCCCCCTTTAGGGGGGTTCTGACCCCTGCCGACGTCGGGGTGGTTGGGGGGGTATCCGTGTTGGCTGCTGGGACGAAAGTGCCTGCATCTTCCAATGTCCTGGGTTTTGGGCATCGGAAACGCCTGGGTTTTTGGGAAAGTCCCTGCATCTGCCAATGTCCTACGAACGGGTTAGGGCGAGACATCGGAAACGGGTTAGGGGTGGGTACCGGTTGGAAAAGCCCTGCATCTTCCAATGCTGGTGATGCGTGCTTGGGCTTCGGAGGGCATGGCTATTCGCTTTCTCCATTGCCCCAGAGGCGGTCGAGGACGCGTTGGATTTTGGCCTCGAAGCGCGGGAGCGGTTACCCTGCTGCCGCCGGTTGCAAATGCTGCTCCCGAACGAGGACGGATGCCCATGTTTGAGCAGGCCTTCAAGAACATCGACGTTGTCCTTCGTAACGAGGCGGGGTGTACGACCGAACTCGACTACACCGAGCAAACGTCATGGCTGCTGTTCCTCAAGTACCTCGACGGGCTAGAACAGGATCTCGCCGACCAGGCGACGCTGGAGGGGAAGCCCTACGCGTACATACTTGACGAGCCGCACCGCTGGTCAAGCTGGGCTGCGCCGAAGGGTGCGGACGGCAAGCTCGACCACAACGTGGCTCTCACCGGCGATGACCTGCGTGACTTCGTCAACCGGGATCTCTTCCCGTACCTGCACGGCTTCAAGCTGAAAGCCAGCGGGCCGAACACGGTCGAGTACAAGATCGGCGAGATCTTCGGCGAGATCAAGAACAAGATCCAGAGCGGCTACAACATGCGCGAGATCATTGACTCGATCGATGAACTGCGCTTCCGCTCACAAGTTGAGAAGCACGAACTCTCCCACCTGTACGAAGCCAAGATCAGGAACATGGGGAACGCCGGGCGCAACGGCGGCGAGTACTACACCCCGCGCCCGCTGATCCGCGCCATCGTCAAGGTGGTGCAACCCAAGCTCGGCGAGACTATCTACGACGGCGCGGTCGGCTCAGCAGGCTTCCTCTGCGAAGCCTACGAGTACCTCAAGGAGCACAACCCGCATCGCAGCACCGCGGACGACCGAACGCTCCAGGAACGCACCTTCTACGGGAAAGAGAAGAAGTCCCTCGCTTACGTGATCGCGGTCATGAACATGATGCTGCATGGCATCGAGGCACCCAACGTCCTCCACACCAACACGCTCACCGAGAACCTCGCCGACATCCAGGAGAAGGATCGCTACGACGTGGTGCTCGCCAACCCGCCGTTCGGCGCAGGGGAGCGCAAGGAGGTGCAGCAGAACTTCCCGATCCGCACCGGCGAGACCGCATTCCTCTTTCTCCAGCACTTCATCCGAATGCTCAAGGCTGGTGGGCGCGGCGGTGTCGTCATCAAGAACACCTTCCTCTCCAACACCGACAATGCCTCGGTCAGCCTCCGCAAGCTCCTGCTGGAAAGCTGCGACCTCCACACCGTGCTCGACTGCCCCGGCGGCACGTTCCAGGGCGCAGGCGTCAAGACCGTGGTGCTGTTCTTCGACAAGGGAGCGCCCACGCGGAAGGTCTGGTACTACCAACTCGACCCAGGCCGCAACCTCGGCAAGACCAACCCGCTCAACGACGCCGACCTCGCCGAGTTCGTTGAACTTCAGAAGACCTTCGCGGACTCGCCGAAGAGTTGGAGTGTGGACGCCGCCACCATCGACCCAGCGACCTTCGACCTGTCTGTGAAGAACCCGAACGGCGGCGAGGAGATCGCCCATCGCAGCCCGCAGGAGATCCTGGACGAGATCGCCGCACTGGATGCCAGAAGCGCTGAGTTACTGACAACCATCAGATCGCTCCTGTGAACGTCCGGTGGCGCACAACAACGCTGGGCGACGCGTGCCCCATCTCGAGCCGAAAGGCCGAAGAGTTCGAAGGCGAGCGTCCCTACTACGCAACCGGATCGGTTGGTGCCCTGGGACAACTACTAGGCAAGCCAGAGCTAGTGACGTTCGCTGAGCGGCCGAGTCGCGCGGGATGCATGCCCAAGGCGGGTGATGTGGGGTTCGCTCGGATGAAGGGCACGAAGAAGGTGATCCGCATCGACGAGGCTCTCGACGGTGCGCTCTTCTCGACTGGCTTCTGCTTTCTTGCACCAAGTGCAGGAGTTGATCCAGACTTCGTGTTCTACTTCATCGCATCGGACGAGTTCCAAAGACGCAAAGATGCGGCGGCAGGAGCCGGGATTATGGGCGGGCTGAGAAATGCCGACGCCTCGCGGATTCCGATCAAGCTACCATCGCTGCCCGAACAGCAGCGCATCGTCGGCATCCTCGACAGGGCGTTTGAGGGCATCGCCACCGCCAAGGCCAACACCGAGAAGAACGTCCAGAACACTCGCGCCCTCTTCGATAGCTACCGTCGACGTGTCTTCGCCGAGCGGGACTCCGGATGGGAAGAGCGGCGCTTGGCGGACGTGTCGGTGGACTTCGGCCGAGGCAGGTCACGACACCGGCCGCGAAACGCCAAGAAGCTCTACGGCGGAAGCTACCCATTCATCCAGACCGGCGATGTCCGGAACGCGAAGCACGTAATCACTGCATACAGCCAGACCTACAGCGAGGAGGGACTCGCCCAGAGCAAGCTTTGGCCGAAGGGGACGCTGTGCATCACAATAGCCGCGAACATTGCGGAGACAGGGATTTTGGGCTTCGATGCCTGCTTCCCCGACAGCATTATCGGCATGGTTGTGGACGATTCGCGTGCCGAGGTGAAGTACGTCGAGTACCTATTGCAGAGCTACAAGGTTCTGCTTCAAGCGCAGGGGAAGGGCAGCGCCCAAGACAACATCAATCTCGGGACATTCGAGAACCAGACCTTCCCGTTTCCGGACTTGCAGGCTCAACAGGCGATTGTCCGAAAGCTCGACCAACTTCGCCGAGAGACGGAACGTCTCGAACACATTTACGAAGAGAAGAGCTCGGCGTTGAATGCGATGGAGGAGGCTGTGCTCCACAGGGCGACCTCGTGGGGCGTCCGGTAGTTCAGGCCGCTGTGCGGGCGGTCACCATCGACGATCGCCTCCGCCTCGTGCCGCTGCACACCCAAAGAATTCGAGGCGAGAACCCAGGGTATCGCGTTCT
>VGOZ01000052.1 GCA_016875715.1 Chloroflexota bacterium
ATTCTTGGTCCACTGCAGGGGACGAAACGCCTCGATCAGTGCCATCGACGTCCGGTCGATCGCGCGCGACCCATCGTCGTCACGAGTCGCGGGCGAGCAGTCCGATGTGTGGCAGGTACTCCGTCAGCGGGAACTCGGCAGGCACAGACAGGTGTGGAGTTGGGCTACCGATCGCACGTCCGAGATGACGGCGGAGGCGCTCCGCGGCCCGCAGTCCGGCCAGCGCGGGGCCGCCTAAAAAAAGCGGGACGTGCGTGGGGATACCTGATCCTGGGTAGAGATCCTGGAAATGGCGTACCTTCTCGGCGACCGTCTGTGCGGCGACCTCGACGATCTCCTCAGCCGATGCCTGTGGTTCGATCCGCTGGCTGTGGATCAGGTGAGGTAGTTCATCGAGTACGATGCACACGTCGATCGCCGCCTGATCGGCGTAGACACAGATTCCGTCGAACTGTCCGATCGCTCGACCGACCGCGATCGCGCGCAGGTCGAGCGCTTGCGCGCGAATGCCGGCGAATTGCATGGCCTCAAGTATGCCGCGCATCGCGTCGCGCGGCACCGCGAGCCCGAAGACCTCCGTGACCGCCTCGGACTGCTCAACTTCGTGCCAGAAGACCTCGAAGCGCGATGGAGATACGCCAAGACTGCGCGCAACGTCCTGAGCCACGATCGGGCGCGGACGCCGACCGCGTCGGGCAATCTCGACCACGCGGGCGACTGCTCCGAAGCCCGGCACAGCACACTGTACGGCGGAAAGCGGGATTGCCCGGCGCCGCAACGCTTCACGAAGAGAACGCCCAAGCTCTCGCGGGTCGAGCACCAACGGACCGGAGACGAGTCGCGAGTCGAACGGGACGGTGTCCCAGAAGACCACCTGACCCAACTCAGCGGCCACGACGCGCAAGACACCCCCATCGCAGGTGAGTGCAACATCGATGCGCCCCAGGAACGGCCAGCGGATGCCTCGTCTGAGTCGGGGGGGCGCCGATCCTGCTACTAGCGCGCCGAAATCGACCATCGTTTCGGGCACAGCCTCGGCTGGCGCCGCCCCGCGCGCTTCCCTCAGTTCCGTTGCGCGCCCGAGGAAGCGACGCAAGCGGTCCACACAGGCGATCCTAGTTCAGCCCTGCACAAGAATCGTGTTAGACGACATCGCTACACTCCAGCCGTGCCCCGCCTGTACGTGACCGGAGCAGGCGGATTCATCGGCAGTCGGCTGATCGCTCTGAAACCCGCGTCGTGGCAGGTCGTGGGACAGTGGCGGCGGACGCCACCACCGGAAGGTGCCGTCGCAACTCCGTGTCTCGATCTCGGCGACGAGGCCGCGGTCGCGACGAGCCTCCGCGGCGCCCGCCCGGACGTCGTACTGCATCTGGCGTACGACATAGGTGCCGGATCGGGGCCAAACCTGGCCTGGTCTCGAAACGTATTCGCTGGCGCCGACGCAATCGGTGCGGCAATCGTGTTCATGTCGACCGACCTGGTCTTCGATGGCAATCGCGGCTGGTATCACGAGAATGAGCCAGTGGCTCCCACGATCGACTACGGGCGCTGGAAAGCGACCCTGGAGGCGGAGGTCGCCACGCTGGGCGGAGTCTCCGCACGCACGTCGCTCGTATGGTCGGCCGATCCGCCATCCGTGCCGATCCAGCGGATGATCCTCGATCCCCTCCAGCGCGGCGAATCGCCCCGCCTGTTCGCCGATGAGTGGCGGTCCCCCACCGACGTGACCGATCTCGCCCGAGGACTCTGGGAAGTCGTTCAGTCCGGCGCACGTGGGACGATCGTGCACCTCGCCGGACCGGAGAGGATCACGCGATACGAGCACGGCCAACTCATCGCGCGCAAGTACGGGTTCGTCACCGACTTCCCGCCCAGCTATCGCGCCCAGGTGGCGCCAGACCGGCCACGGGACACGACACTGGCGATGACCGCGGTGACTCATGCGATCGTGCGGACGACACGATTCCGAGGACCATCCGAGATCCTCGCGTGATCGTCACACCGCGACCGGCACCTTGATCTCGACCGTCGTACCCGCTGGCTGTCGAAACCCCTCGTAGATCTGCATCATCGTATGCGTATCGCGCAGGCCAGCACGCTCCGGCGGCCGATTGTTGAGTACTGAGTCGCAGAACGCGCGGATCTCATTTGCGTAGCCCAGAAGAAACGTGTGCCGGTTGTAGAGCACACCCAGGCTCATCTCCGGCTCCCAGACAATCGGCGCAGACTCATCCGGTGTAAAGAAGTCCGCGCTCCGCCCGTAGTAGTGTCCAGAGAACTTCCGGTAGTACGTCAACTTCACGATGTTGTCGACGACGACATGGCTCCCATCGCCCATGAGTTCGACGTGCTCGAGCGGTGCTCCCGCGGCCTGTCCCCCGGATGAGTGCAGCGATGCGACCGCGCCGTTCGAGAATGTGAATTGTGCGAAGAATCCCCGGCTCTGCGGATCCCAGACGTAGCTCATCGTCTGCGCATCACCCATCAGGTACTGGATTACCGCGAACGGGTGCCAGACGTGATCGAGAAACCCCACCGCGAGAGGATCTCGATCGAGCGCGTACCTCGTTTCGGGCGGCGGCATCCGCTGCGGATAGCGGATCGACAGTTGGCGGGCGCCGCCGAACTCCGGCCGCTGACTGATCTCCTTGGCTTTGATGTAGGTAGGAACAAACATCTTTTTGTAGCCGACCTGTGTAAAGCGTCCTGTCTGTCGCTCGACGGCCTGCATCGCCTCGACCTCGGCGAGATTCGCCGCGGGCGGCTTCTCGATCCACGCATTTGCTCCGGCGCGCATGATGTCCATGGCGATTCCGGGGAAGCGGGGACGCCCTCTCTCGTCGTAGTTGGTGACGACGAAGACGCAGTCCAAATTCTCCCGCGCAAGCATCTCACGGTAGTCCGCATACGCGCGCTCCGCACCGAACTCGCGCGCATACGCCTTTGCCCGATCGAGGTCTACGTCGGCGACCGCGATCAAATCGACCGGAGCCCAGTGAAAGGAGGAGTAGATATTGCGATAGGAATGCCCGCCGCAACCGACGAATCCCGCACGAACTCTACGGGTCGATTCCGCGCGGTACTCGACGGTGTTCGGCCATTCGCGCCAGTCCGGAAGACCGAGCGTCTGCTGCCGACGCTGCTCGCTCGTTGGAGCCCCCCGTGTCTGCCTGTCCGACATCAGTCCGCTCCTCCATCGAGAATCTCGATCTTTCGATTGCCCGTGTCGTACGCCACCACCATCCGTGCCGTCACCGTGCCCGGGTTGTTCGCATCGTGTCGTGCCCCGCGCGGGATGAAGATCGAGTCCCCGGGCTTGAGGCGGTAGCGCTTCCCCTCCAGGCTATGATCTAACTCCCCTTCGAGCAGGTACAACACCTCGTCGCAGTTCGGGTGGCGCATCAGGGGGTTCTTTGCCCCCGGCTCGATCTCGACGAAACCGAAAGTGACATTCGCTCCCGGCTGGGCCTCGCCGGTGACAAGCCACTGGATTCGCCCCCAGGGCATCGCCGTGGCAAGAGCCGCATCACGCCGCCGAATCGGATCCATCGGTGACTCTCCCTCTTTCCGCTTCGCTCGATCCTTGGAATAGCACCACCGCTTCGCCGGTGATCGCTTCGGCACCATCCGCTCGCACGAGTCGAGTCGCCAGGGTCAATCGAGAGCGCGTCTCGTCGACGGCGATGATCTCAACGGTGGCTTCGACCTCCTCGCCGACGTAGATGGGCGCCCGGAACCGCATCGACTGCGAGAGGTACACCGCACCACGGCCCGGTACACGCATCGCGAGCAGGGTGGAGAACATCGACGCAGCCAGCATACCGTGGACGATTGGTCGCCCGAAGCGGGTCCTCGCGGCGTACTCGCTATCCAGGTGCACCGGATTGAGATCACCCGTCAGAAGGGCGAAGCGCGATACATCCTCTGCGGAGAAGATGCGGCGCTCCGCCGCGCGCTGGCCTAGTCGAGGCCAACTCACCGGATGGCGGCGACGCCCGCGCTCGCCCGCGCAACGGACCGCACGGCCGATGCCAACCGGTCCATCTCGGCCTCGGTATTGAAGAAGGCGCAGCAGACGCGAACGCCGCCGATGCCAGCGGGCCCGCGGTTGTCGCGCATGATGAACCCATCCGCCCGAAGCCGGTTGCAAAGCTCCGCCCCGGGCATGCCGCGGACCGCCAGACCAACCATCCCCGTGCGCAGCGATCGGTGCACCGGCGTGAAGTCGATGACACCCGGCTCTCCGGCGACTTGTTGGCGGAGGCGATCCGCAAGACCGAGGGAACGCTCCGCAATCTCGGCCAGAGGAGCACGGTCGACAAATGCCAGGCCGGCGGCCATCGCGGGATACAGCGGATAGGGCCGAGCCCCGAACTCAAAACGCCGTGAGGTGGGATCCGGCTCGAACGCGGCCGTGGCCGCATCGAAGCGTGCCGTGCCGCCTGCGCCCACCAGCGCCGGCTCGATCTCGCCAAGGCGCTCGCGGCGGACATACATCGCTCCAGTACCGAAGGGGCCGAGCGCCCACTTGTAGAAACCCGCGACGTAGAAGTCCACACCCATCTGCGCCAGCGGATAGCGATCCTGCCCCACGGCCTGGGTTCCGTCGAGAATCAACCTGGCCCCAACCGAATGGGCGAGATCGGCGAGTTCGCGGACGGGTACCTTGAACCCGTTCTCAGATGTCACGTGGCTCACCGAGATCAAGCGGGTACGCGCGCTGACTTGCGATTGAAGATCCTCCAGTACCGCGCCCGCATCGCGATCGTGATGCAGGTCGAAATGGCGGACGATGACACCGTACCGGCGCGCCATGACTGTCCAAATCGCCCGTGCGGCGGGATGATCCTGAACGCAGGAGATGATCTCGTCGCCCGGGCGAAACCTCAACCCGTGTCCAATGAGGTTGAACCCCTCAGCGGTCGAGCGGAGCAGAGCCACCTCATCCGGATCGACAAGCCAGTGCGCCGCCACGGCACGACGCGTTTCATCCATGCGGGTGAACTCTTCGAGGTGGCGCGCCATCAGATCTGGTGACTCCGCCTCGACCTGCCGATACAGAGAGACGATCGTGTCCGTGACCGCGCGCGGACTCGGACCGATCCCGGCCGTGTTTAGATAGGTACAAGTCGCTAGTGCCGGGATCTCCTGCCGGATGGCATCGATATTCATACCTGTGCGCTCCTTCTAATACTCGCGACGCGACCCACTGCGCGACTGAATTGCAGTCGCTTCAAGACCTGGGCCCCGATCTACACGTGGAACAGCGACCACGGCGGGCGCGTGGGATCCTGAGTGCGCGGTGCCGGCTGAAGCCCACGTGCGCCCGACAACGCCCAGCCGACCGCCCACTTCGTGAGGTTCTGCACGCGCTCGTGGGCGTTGAGGACGTCGATATCAAAGAACTCGGCGCCCGTGATCTCGTCCTGATCGTGCGATGGCTCGCTCGACGAATCCGGTTCGAGCCGGAACGCGACATACACGTTGGTGCTCGGACCCCCGATCGAACCCTGCCCGCCGACAGAGTGGCGGAAACCGAGAACCTCGACCACGTTCGCGCGGATGCCTGCCTCTTCCAGGATTTCGCGCTCGACGGCCGTGACGAGTGGTTCATCGTGCTCCGCGTAGCCGCCCGGTAGTTGCCACCATCCGCGTCCCGGCTCGTGGCCGCGCCGGATCAGCAGAACCCGATTCTGCCGGATGACGACACCGCCCACGCCAATCGAGAAGTCGCCGAAATGGATGAAACCGCAGCCGGGCGCTGGGCACGCCGGTCGATCTCGGCCGCCGTCCAGGCGCTGGATCAGAGGTGTCGCACACCTAGGACAGAACTTCACGGGTGCCTCCTACGCGGCAATGTATCACGGGTTCGTTGCAGATTCGGCGAATCGGTCCCGGGGTCGTGCTCTCACCTGGTACGGTTCACGCGTGGGTCTGCCCGATGATGGTCTCCTCGCAATTGTCGCGACGGTCGTGTCCGGCGCGATCGTCGCCCCATTCGTCGTCTGGCTATGGCCGAGACGACTCCGCCGTCCCCGCGCCCAGCCGCGCGGATCCCGGTCGCCAGCACCGGATGCGAGTGCGTCGGGCAAGGCGGCAGACAAGCGTCAGGGCGCGTACCGCCGGTCGATAGCAGCAGCCTCCCGGAGGATCCCGGCGACGAAGAGGATGGCGACGCTCAGTACGTGACCTTGACCGGGGTGCCGCGACCCTTCGCGCTGGCGAGAATCGCGTCGCAGATCACCGCGGCCCGATAACCGTCCACGAACGTCGCACCGTGCGGCGCAACCGCTCGGTCGTTGACGATGGCATCGAAGAAATGATGGATCTCGTGAACGAACAGATGCTCCCACCCGATGACGTGACCGTGCGGCCACCACACGCCCCAGAACGGGTGGTAGCTCTCGCTCACCAGGACATTGGTGAACCCGGTCGCCTCTCGGGTGCCGTGCTCGTCGGGGAGGTACACCTCCAGTTCGTTCAGTCGTTCGAGGTTGAAGGCGATCGACCCCTTCTCACCATTGATCTCAAATCGATTCGCATTCTTGCGACCGCGCGCGAAGCGTGACGCCTCGAGGGTGCCTACGGCGCCATTCGCGAAGTCGAACATCGAGATAAACGCGTCGTCGACATCCACACGCTCGCGTGTGCCGGGGCGGCTTGCCGACGGCCGCGTGGAGATGAACGTGCGAGTGAGGGCGTTGACCTCCCTGGGTTCACCGATCAGATAGCGGGCCAGATCGATGATGTGCGCGCCGAGATCGCCGAGGGCTCCGGATCCGGCGCGATTCCTCTTCAGCCGCCAGACAACCGGAAACTCGGGATCCGTGATCCACTCCTGAAGGTACGTCGCGCGGAAGTGGAAGATCCTGCCGAGTTTGCCCGCTTCGATGAGATCGCGGGCGAGTCGAATCGCCGGCACGAATCGGTAGTTGAAGGCGCAGGAGTGCTTCACATTGGCCTTCTCGACCGCGTCGAGCATGCTCTTCGCCTCGGCTGCATCGCGGGCGAGCGGCTTCTCGCAGATGATGTGCTTGCCCGCCTGGGCGGCAGCGATGCACGGCGCCGCATGGAGGTCATTCGGCGCCCCGTTGTCGAACACCTGAACGTCCGGGTCCGCGACCAGATCCTGCCAGCGGCGGTAGGTCCGGGCATAACCGAAACGCCTCGCCGCCTCACCAACCGCCTTCTGGTCGCGGCCGGCGATCGCGACCAGTCGCGGCCGCGCTGGCGGCGGCCAGAAGATGTACGGCATCTTGATGAACGCGTTACTGTGTGCCTTCCCCATGAAGGCGTAGCCGAGCATCCCGACGCCGAGGGCGGGAATCTCAACATCGCTCGATTCCGCGATGCCCATGGTGACGAAGCCAACCCGTTCGGTCACGAAACGCCCTCCCGAGCGATTGGATTCCGCGCTACTGCTGAAAGGCGGCGTCGAATGCCACCTGAGAGGGTGCGAAGTCCACCTGTCTCACGAGGCGCAGCGCCTCAGCCGCCCCGTGCTCCCGGTCCATGCCAGAATCCTCCCACTCAACCGAGAGTGGGCCCCGATACCCGATCGCGTTCAACGCTCGCATCATCGGCCCGAAACGCACCTCGCCGTGGCCGGGGGACACGAAATCCCACCCGCGCCGCCGATCCCCGAAGTTCAGGTGCGAGGCGAGGATCGAGGCGTCTCCGTCTAGGGTGCGGCGTGCGTCCTTCACATGGACGTGGTAGATCCGATCCGGGAACCGATGGATGAAACGGGCCGGGTCGACCGATTGCCAGATGAGGTGGCTCGGATCGAAGTTGAAGCCAAACTCGGGGCGTCGATCCAGCGCGGCCAGCGCCCGCTCGGCAGTGTAGAGATCGTAAGCGATCTCCCCGGGGTGGACCTCGAGTGCGAACCGCACGCCATGCCGACCGAACTCATCCAGGATGGGGCTCCACGCTTTGGCGAAGCGCTGGTACCCCTCGTCGATCATCGACGGTTGCTGGGGCGGGAAGGCGAACCACAGATGCCAGATAGGCGAACCCGTGAAACCGGTGACGACGTCCACACCGAGGTTCTTCGCCGCCTGCGGAGCCGCCGTACAGTGATCGATCGCCCAGCGGCGCATCGCCGCGGGATCGCCGCGATGCTCTGGCGGTCCGTGATAGATCGCGCTGTGACGCGAGTCGATCGGGTCATCGCAAACGAACTGGCCGGCGAGGTGGATGCTGAACGCGTACAACTCCAGACCGTGTCGCGCCAGGATCGCCTTTCGCTCCCGGGCGTACCCTGGGTCTTCCGCGGCTCGTGGGACGTCCAGGTGATCTCCCCAGGAGCAGAGCTCCAGGCCATCGTACCCCCAGGCTTTCGCCTTCTCGGCCAGCGTTGCCAGCGGCATGTCTGCCCACTGACCTGTGAATAGAGTGACCGGACGACCCATTGTCGGCTCCTCGGTCGCGTCGAGAGGGCCATTATGATCGATGACCACGAGCGCCGACTCGCTGCCGGAGGGTGAATGAAGGCCGAGATCATTAGTTGCGGCACCGAGCTTCTGCTCGGGCACATCGTGGATACGAACGCGGCGTGGCTGGCCCAACAGCTCGCTCCGCTAGGCGTGGACGTGTACTTCGTCTCGCAGGTAGGAGACAACCAGGGCCGCGTCGTTGGACTGCTGAAACAGGCCTGGTCGCGATCGGATTTGATCGTTGTGACCGGAGGGATCGGCCCGACCGAGGATGATGCGACTCGTGAGTCCATCGCCGAGCTCTTGGGCGAGAACATGAGCGTGATTCCCGAACTTGAGACCGAGCTACGGAGCTTCTGGACCCGGCGAGGCCGGGAAATGCCTGAACGAAACATCAAGCAGGCGACGCTTATCCCGTCTGCCGCCACGCTACCGAACCCGCACGGTACCGCGCCGGGCTGGTTCGTCCAGAAGGACGGCCACATCATCGTGGCGATGCCGGGCGTTCCGCACGAGATGTTCAGGATGTGGAAGGACCACGCCGAGCCTCGCATCATCAGTCGCCTCAGCGCCGGCGTCATCCATACCCGGATCCACAAGGTACTCGGTCTTGGCGAGTCGCAGGTCGAGGAGATGATCGACGACCTGATCCACGGGACGAATCCCACGGTGGCGACCTATGCGAAGGCCGATGGGATTTACGTCCGCGTCTCGGCGAAGGCCCCCTCGGTGGAGGGCGCGGAGAGCCTCATGGCCCCAATTGAGGCACGCCTTCGCGAGATTCTGGGCAACCACATCTACGGCATCGACGATGAGACCCTTGTGACCGCGTGCGCCCGATCGCTTGCGGCGCGTGGACTAACGCTGGCAACGTTCGAGGCCAACACGGGCGGGTTGGTCGCCAGTCAAATCACCGATGCGACCGGCATCGATGGGATCTATCTGGGCGGCCTCGTGGCCCGCACCTCGACACACATGGAGGACTTCGGCATCGATCGCGCGATCCTGGCACGCCACGGTCCGACCTCTGGCGAAGCGGCCAGGGCGATGGCGAGCGCGGCGCGAGCGCGCTTTGGGACCTCCGTGGGGCTCGGCGTCTCAGGTACGACCGGCGCTGAGGGGACATCGCGCCAGAACCCGGGTTCGCTCCACCTGGCGGTCGACATCGAGGACCGAGTTGCCTACGAGTTGGGCGGGATTTTCGGGACCACCGCGGCGCAACTGAAGGGGCGCGCCGCGCTCGCTGCGCTCGACTTCCTGCGCCGTGCACTGGAGAGGGATGGGGTGAACTGAGGATGTACGATCTGAGTGGCCGAGTTGTACTGGTCACGGGCGCCGGGCGCGGCATCGGCCGCGCAATCGCGCTGCGACTCTCCGCCGAGGGGGCCAGCGTCGCGATCGTCGATCTCGATCCTGCCACGGCTGAGACAGTCGCAGCGGAGATCGATCAAAGCGGTGGTCGCGCGATCGCGATTGCTGCGGACGTCACGCGGGCCGATGCGATCGAGCGCATGCGCGATGAGTCGATCGCGGCACTCGGCCCCATCGACATCCTGGTGAATAACGCCGGCATCAACATCGTGAAGCCGTTTCTCGACCTCTCAGAGAATGAATGGGACCGCCTCTTCGGGATCAACATCCGGAGCTACTGGCTCACCGCCCGCGCGATCGCCCCCGCAATGATCGCGCGGGGTCGCGGCGGCAAGATCATCAACGCCGCATCTCGCGCGGGCAAGACCCCTTCGAAACTGTCTCCCACTGGCGCGTATGCGACGACGAAGCACGCGGTCATTGGTTTCACCCGAGCACTGGCGTTCGAGCTCGCTCCGCACAAGATCAATGTCAACTGCTATTGTCCGGGTGTAGTCGATACCGCGATGTGGGATCTCATCGACCGAGAAATGGCGCAACGGAATCAGGTGGATCTCGGTGCCACGAGGGCGAGGGCTGTCGCGGAGATTCCTCTTGGCCGCATTCAGACTCCCGAGGATGTCGCGAATCTCGTCGCGTTCCTCGCGTCAGCGGAAAGCGATTACATGACTGGCCAGGCGATCAATATCACTGGGGGGAGCGAGATTCACTGAGGCTGCGGCCGGCCTCAGATCGCCCCGTCGGCCCTCATCCTGGCGATCTCCCCCGCGTCGAACCCCAGGTTCGCGAGCACCTCCTCGGTGTGCTCGCCGAGTATCGGCGGCGGCAGGCGCGCGGAGGCCGGTGTGCCGCCAAGGTCGAAGGGCCAACGGATCTGAGGCAGCGTTCCGACCATCGGGTGGGCCATTTCGAACACCGCACCGAGAGCTCGCGCCGGTTCCGACGTGAGCGCCTGCCCGACCGTAAGCAGGGGAGCGCATGGGATGCCCCCGGCAATCAGAAGTTCGAGAATCTCGGCGCCACTCCGCGCTCGCGTGGCGGCCTCGAGCGCGACACGCAGCGCATCCCGATGCGCGATGCGATCGGCATTGGTGCGAAATCGCGGGTCGCCGGCAAGATCCGGTAGCGCGAGGACCTGGGCCAGCGTGCCGAACTGCGCGTCGGTACCGACCGCGATCGCGATGTGACCGTCCGCGACCGGAAACAGTTCGTACGGCGCGATGTTTGGATGCGCGTTCCCCAGCCGCGCTGGTTCGCGTCCCGTGAGCAAATACGAACTCGCGAGGTTCGCCAACCACGCGAGCTGCGATCCGAGCAGGGAGACATCGATCCACTGGCCGCGACCGTCGCGGCCACGGGCGTGGAGCGCGGCGAGGATCGCCATCCCGGCGTAGAGCCCGGCGGTGATGTCCACGATCGCGACCGCCACCTTGCTGGGCGCGCCCTCCTCAGGACCGGTGACGCTCATGATCCCACCCATCGCTTGAATCGCGAAGTCGAAGCCAGGGCGTTCGCGGAAAGGACCGCTCGCGCCGAACGCCGAGATCGAGCACCCGATGATGCGGGGCCAGGCGGCCAGAACCTCGTCCCGCCCGAAGCCGAACCCCTCGAGAGTTCCCGGCCGGAAGTTGTCGATGACGACATCGGCGGTGGCGAGCAGGCGCTGAAGAACTCTCCGCCCACCGTCGCTCCGAAGATCGATCGTCACGCTCCGCTTGTTGCGGTTGACCGCCAGGAAATAGGCGGACTCACCCTCCACGAACGGCGGTCCCCAGCGCCGGGTCTCGTCGCCAACCCCCGGGAGTTCGATCTTGATGATGTCGGCGCCCAGATCGCCGAGCAGCATCGTGCAGTATGGCCCGGCGAGGATTCGGCTCAGGTCGACGACGCGCACGCCGCCGAGCGGACCGCTCACCCGCGACGCGGGATATGCAGGGGACGGTTGTCGGCGACGAGCGCTGCCTCGGCAAGCGCCTCGCCAAAGGTGGGGTGCGGGTGAATGGCAGCGACGATGTCCTCGATCGACGACTCGAGACGCATCGCGAGCACAGCTTCCGCTATCAGGTCGCTGGCACGACTGTGGAGGATATGTACGCCGAGGACCCTGCCCCACGCCTGATCGGCGACGATCTTGACGAAGCCCTCTGTATTGCGGCTCGCGATCGCACGACCGATCGCCTGGAATGGAAAGGTGCCAACGCGGACGCCAGGATGCTCCAGGCGCGCGCGCTCTTCGCTGAGGCCGACCGACGACACCTGGGGTATCGTGTAGACGCAACTCGGGACGCACGAGTAGTCCATCTGCCGGCTTTCACCCAGGATGTTTGAAACGGCCACCTCTGCCTGGGCCGAGGCAACGTGGGCGAGCTGGATTCTCCCGGTGACATCACCGATCGCCCAGATTCCGGGTACCGTCGTCCGCATCGCGTCGTCAACGACGATCGCGTTGCGCTCGGTTCTGACGCCGACGCGCTCCAGACCCAGTCCCTCGGTGTACGGTACTCGGCCGATCGCCGTGAGCACCATCTCCGAATCGAGGCTCTCCTCGCGGTCGCCGTGGGAAACCGTAGTGCGGACTCCAGCCTCGATCGGCTCGAACCGCGCGACGCGAGTCCCCGTCTTGACGGCGATTCCCTGCCGCTCGAAGATGCGCGCGAGCCCTTTCCCGAGGTCTGTGTCTTCAACGGGCAGGAGGCGGGGAAGCGCCTCCACGATAGTGACCTTGCTTCCGAAGTGGCTGAAGATCGATGCAAACTCGCAGCCGAGGGCACTGCCGCCGACAATGGTGAGGCTCGCTGGCGGCGCCGGCAGCGATAAGGCCTGACGCGACCCGACGATTCCCGGGGTATCGAGGCCGGGGATCGGGGGCCGTGCCTCCGTTGAGCCCGTCGCAATGATGATGTTCCGAGCCGAGACCTGATCGCTCTGCGCCGTGCCGATCTGGAGGCAATCCGGCGCGAGGAATTGGGCCTGCCCCTGCACGATCTGGACACCATTCGATCGCAGCAGCGCGTCGACGCCAGCCCTTAACTGGCGAACGGTTCGCTCCTTGTGGTTCAGCACCGCCGTGTAGTCGAACCCCACCTCGCCGTCGACCCGAATACCGAGCGCGGCGCTATTGCGCAGTTCATGCAGGCGCTCGGCGCTCGCCAGAAGAGCCTTCGAGGGAATGCAGCCAACATTGAGGCACGTCCCGCCCAGTTCCTCACGTTCAATCATTGCCACCCGCGCCCCACCCTGGGCGGCCTTGAGCGCGGCGACATACCCCCCTGGGCCGCTGCCCACGATCGCGATGTCAAACTCTCCCGGCACAGGACTCCCTCCGCAAACGCTTCGAAAGGTGGGGATGTGTCGGCAGGCGCGAATCAGACGAACAGGAGATAGGGCTTCTCCAGAATCTCGCGCACGCGGGCCAGGAACAGAGCCGCGGGGTGTCCATCGATGATCCGATGGTCGAACGTAAGGCTCAGCCACATCATTGGCCCGACCTCAACCTTCTCGCCCGCCGCGTACGGCCGAGGCGCGATGCGGCCAACGCCGAGGATGGCGCTCTCCGGCGGATTGATGATCGGGGTGAAGATGTCCGCACCCGTGGTGCCAATATTGCTGATGGTGAAGGTTCCGCCCGTGACCTCGGCGACCGTCACACGCCCCTCGCGTGCCCGCGCTGCGAGGTCGCGCGTCTCCCGGCCAATCTCGAGGATGGTCTTCCGCTGCACGTCGCGAAGGACCGGGACGATCAAACCGTCGTCAAGCGCGACCGCCACACCGATGTGCGCCGCATCGCTCTCGACGATCCGATCGCCGTCGAGTCGACTGTTGACGCGACGATGCTCGAGCAGCGCCTTGCCCGCCGCCTTGACGATGATATCCGTGAATGTGACGCGGACTCCCTCGCGCTGTTCCCACTCAGCGATAAGCTGCTGGCGCAGATCCGATGCCGATCCCATCGCCACGTCCATCGTGACCGTCACGGAGGCGGCCGTCCGTTGGGACAGGACCATGCGCTCGGCGATGACGCGCCGCACTCCGGTCAGCGCCGCACCGCTCCCCGTGGCAACCGGTGCGGCGGAAGGCGGCGCCGCCGGGGCGGCTGGGCGGCTCATCGGATGTCGTGCGGCCGCCTCCTGCACGTCCTTCTCGATGATGCGACCGCCGGGGCCCGAGCCAACGACGGCCGCGATATCGAGGCCCAGCTCGCGGGCGAGCCGTCGTGCGGCCGGAGAGGCGATGACACGTGACTCGTCACCGGCCGCGATTGGCGCCGAGGGCTCGGGGGTAGGTGGTATCACGACTCTGGCCGCCTGGACGTCCGATCCGACACCGGAAGTCATCGCGGCCGGCGTTTCGCCCGCTTCCGCAATGATCGCCAGGACTGTGCCGATCTCGACTGTGCGGCCCTCCGGAACGGCGATTGTGAGAATCCCGCCGGCCGCAGCTTGCACCATCGTCGCGACCTTCTCGGTCTCGACCTCAAAGAGGTCTTCGCCCGCCGCGACCCTATCGCCGCTCTTCTTGAGCCAGCGCCCCACGCTGGCTTCGTTCATTCCCGGACTTAACCGAGGGAGAGTCACCTGGGTCGCCATCCGGAGCGAGCCAATTGTAGCATCCGCCTTCCAAGTGCCTCGACCGCGCATTCACCTCGTGGCATCCATTGGTCTCGGCGTGCTCGGATGGACCGGTGGGCGCCGGTGGCGGGCGATCGGCGCAGCGCTGATCGGCGGATTCCTGATCGATGCCGATCACCTGTTCGATTACGCACTAGCCCGCCGCTACGGGCACGCCAGGATGATCCTTCCCCTCCACGGTTGGGAGTATCTACCGCTGATCATTCTGCTCGATCGCCAGATCGGCGCGCGTGGAGCGCTCTTCGCGGGTTTCGCCTGCCATCTCACCCTGGATCAGATCTGGAACGAGAAGCGCAGCCCACTGGCCTACTTCCTGCTGTATCGTGCGCTGCGCAACTTCCGTGCCGACAGTCTTGGGCCGGAAGATCCGGCGCGTCGCCATCGGTGGCGCCACGCATCACCCGCGGGCCTGGTGCGATGGATGTGAGTACGATCGACGCCAGCGACGATTCCCGTCCGAGGAGGGACGAACGTGCACGATAGCGATCTCGATCGGTTATTCCGCACGGGCGTCATCGCGATCATGCGCCGGACAGAGGCGACGCTTGCCGTGGAGACTGCCGAGGCGCTCCTTGCCGGTGGAGTGGACATCGTCGAAGTAACCCTGAACACCCATGGTGCCGAATCGATGATCCGAGCGCTTGCGCTTCACTTCGGCGAGCGACTCCTCATTGGGGCGGGAACAGTCATGGCGGCCGATGCGGTGGCGCGTGTGGTGGACTGCGGAGGGAGATTCGTGGTGTCGCCGCATTTCGATCGCGGCATCGTTGAGGCCGCCCGCCACCGTGACCTACCGTCGCTGCCAGGAGCCTTCACGCCGACCGAGATCGTGGCCGCGTGGAACGCCGGGGCATCCGCCGTGAAGGTCTTTCCGATCGGTAGCGTGGGACCACGCTACCTGCGCGACGTCCTCGCCCCGCTAACCGAGATCCCTCTCGTCCCCACTGGGGGCGTCAACCTCCAGCACACGGGCGACCTCATTCGTGCCGGAGCGCGCGGACTCGGGCTCGGTTCCGACCTCGTCGCGCCGGCGGCGGTGGCCGGACGTGACTTCGACCGCATCACCCAGCGCGCGGCGGCCTTCGTGACCGAGATCTGCTCCGCCCGTGGGCAGACGTGACGTGGATCATTTCGTCGGCATCGACCTGGGCACCACCGGCGTCCGGACGGTCGTGGTCGACCGCGAAGGCGCGCTGCTCGCCGACGCCTCGCTCGAGTATCCGCTCCTCACACCGCGGCCTGGGTGGGCAGAACAGGATCCCCGCCAGGTGGTGGACGCGATGCTTGTGTGCTGTCGTCGGGCACTCCGAGCGGCGAGAGTCCCCCGCGGGACAACTGTTGCAATCGGACTATCCGCGACCTTCCACAACGTCGCTCCCTTCGGTCCAGACGGAGCATTAATCGGAAATGCCCTCATCTGGGCAGATACCCGGGCCATCCGCCACTCGGATGACATCAAGGCCGGGCACGATGCTACCGCCCTCTACGCGCGCACCGGCTGCCCGATGCACCCGATGTACCTGGCACCGAAGATCCAATGGCTGCGCGAGAATGGCTTAGGGGGACCCAGCTATCGATCGATTGCCGAGTACGCGGCGTTTCGTCTGACTGGAGTGTGGGCGTGCAACCTCTCCGTTGCATCGGGAACGGGTCTCCTCAACATGGAGCGCCGCGACTGGGATGAGGAGGCGCTCACGATCGCCGGCGTAACGCGCGACATGCTCGGCCCCCTTGTCGAGCCGTGCACGATGATCGGACGGGTAACCGCCGACGTCGCATCAGGCCTTGGCGTCGCGCGGGAGAGTGTGGTGGTTCCCGGTGCGGGCGACGGCGTTCTCTCGAGCCTGGGTGCGGGGACCATCGGCGTCGGGCAGGCCACAGTCACGATCGGTACCAGCGGAGCGGTCCGGTTGGTCGCCGAATCGCCGCGCACGGACAGAGACGGACGGACGTGGTGCTATTACCTGAGCGACGGCCGTTGGGTTGTCGGCGCGGCGATCAACAACGGAGGCATCGCGCTCCGCTGGACGATCGAGAATCTGCTTGCTCGCCGCGGACGCTCCTACCAGCGGGCGCTCGCGGAGGCCGCCACCGTACCGATCGGTTCTGACGGCCTCTTCTTCCTTCCCTTTCTCACCGGGGAGCGCGCCCCGTACTGGAACGCTCAGGCACGGGGAGTTCTATTCGGTCTGTCCATCGAACACAGGCCGCCTCACCTCGTACGGGCGACGCTGGAGGGGATCGCATATCGCATGCGTTCGATCGCCAGCGCGGTCGACCAGGTCGGAGGACCCATCCGCGAGTGTCGCGCAACCGGAGGCTACACGCGCGCCGATTTCTGGCTTCAGCTGATCGCGAACGTGCTGGGGCGGCGGCTCAGCGTCCCATCCATTCAGGAGGCCTCCGCCCTTGGAGCCGCCGAACTCGCGATGATCGGCGTCGGCGCACTCCCAGATCTGGACGCCGCGGCACGATTCGTCCGTGTGGAGCGATCCGTTGACCCGGAACCGGCCGCGGCGAAGACGTACGATCGTCTGTTCGCCCAGTATATGGACCTGTACTTCGCCAGCGCGCTGCAGTTCACCCGTGTCGCCGATCTGCGGCGAGAGCTCGCGCGCGACGCCGCAGTTGCGGACCGGACCTGACGCTGCCAGCCTGAAACCGTCCCCGGAGGATCCCATCCAGGCGTGCGGCGGGTTCCGACTACAGGTCCGGCTCGCTCCCACGAACCCCGAGCTTACCGGCGATGATGCGCACCGCACGCCAGCCGAGCACCACTCCCGCCGCGATGCAGGCGAGGATGAGGATCAGCCAGACCATCAGCGCATCGATTGCGACGTCGAATCGGTTCTTCCGAAGCGGCTGCACTGGTGTTTCGGTGTCGGTGTTCAAAAGAGAGCCTGCTGAGCGCCAATGGCAGTCACGGCTGGCGGCTCAGGATGGCCAAGATGTCGGTAGCCGAGGCGGGTCGCGACCCGGCCACGCGGTGTGCGTTCGAGAAAGCCGAGTTGGAGAAGGTACGGCTCGTAGACATCCTCCAGAGTATCCGAGTCCTCGCTGATCGCCGCTGCCAGCGTGGTGAGTCCAACCGGGCCGCCATCGTACTTCTCGATAATCGCGGTGAGGACGCGGCGGTCGATGTCGTCGAGCCCCAGTGCATCGATCTCCAGGAGAGAGAGAGCGGCTCTGGCCGCCTCCAGCGTGATCACGCCTGCGGCGCGAACCTCCGCGAAGTCCCGCACCCGACGCAGGAGGCGGTTCGCGATGCGCGGTGTGCCGCGCGCGCGGCGAGCGATCTCGATGGCTGCTTCCGGCTCGATTTCGATATCGAGGATCCGTGCCGACCGAGTTACGATCCGTTCGAGATCGTCGGCCGTCTGGAAGTCGAGACGGAAAGTCGTGCCGAAGCGATCGCGCAGGGGTGACGACAGAAGCGCATAGCGTGTCGTCGCGCCGATGAGCGTGAAACGTGGGACCTGCAGCCGCATCACCTTGGCCGCCATGCCCTTTCCCAGGATGAAGTCCCAGGCGAAATCCTCCATCGTGGGGTATAGGGCCTCCTCGACCAATCGGCTGAGCCGATGGATCTCGTCGATGAACAGGATGTCGCCGGGCTGCATGGACATGAGCGTTGAGGCAAGGTCGCCGGGGATAGCGATCGCGGGACCCGAGGTGACCTTGATCTGCACACGCATCTCGTTCGCCACGACGTTCGCGAGCGTCGTCTTGCCCAGACCCGGCGGACCGTGGAGAAGCAGATGATCGAGTGGTTCGTCCCGTGCGCGCGCCGCTTCGATGGCGATGCGAAGGTTCTCCTTGACGCGCTCCTGGCCGATGTACTCGTCCAGCGTGCGCGGGCGCAGCCCTGCATCAACCTGCGCCTCATCGCCCTGCCGCTGCGGCGCGACGATGCGCTCGTCATTTGCGCGGCGGCTGCCCTCCGACATGCGCCTAAATTATGTAAGCTGGATCCGTGCGCCGCCTGCGGCGAATCTCGTCCCGCCGCGCCTCGTAGCCTCGGCGGCCCATGAGGGCGAACGCGGCGATCTTTCCCGCCTCCACTCCCGGTTGGTCGTACGTGTTGATCCGGAACAATTCGCCGACATAGGCAGTCTGCATCTCGAGCAAGACAAGCAACTGACCGACGGTGAAGGGATTCACCTCCGGCAGCTCGAACGTCACGTTCGGGCGCCCGGCCTCGGTCAGCGCGACGATCGTTCCCTCCCGCTCCACAGACATCAACTCGTTCAGCGTATGCCCACCCAGGAAGTTGACGCCGGCCGATGGCGGGAAACCGGCGGGTATCGTCACCGTCTCGCGGAAGTCGCGTACTGCAATCACGTTGACGATCTTGTCGAACCTTCCCTCGGTGTACAGCTGGACCTGTGAGTGCTGATCGGTGACTCCCAGCGCCTTGATGGGCGTGGGTCCGTTGTAAACGACCTCGCCGTCGAGGTTGACCCGCTTGCCGAGGCTCTCCGCCCAGAGCTGACAGTACCAGTCCGCGACATCCTTCAGAGCCTGGCCGTAGGGCATCATCACGGAGAGGGTGCGCCCCGCGCCGTACCCAAGATAGTGGATCGTCGCGTTCATCGCCGCCGGGTTGCGCCAGACGTCCGGTTCGCCACAGATCTCATCGGCGTAGCGGGCTCCGGCGAGGAGCGCATCGATATCGATCCCGGTGGCGGCAGCGGAGAGAAGGCCGACTGTCGAGAGGACAGAGAACCTACCTCCGACGCCCGGAGGAATCGGAAAACTGCGGTACCCCTCATCGTCGACGATCCGCCTCAATTCGCCGCTTTTCGGGTCGGTCGTCGCGACGATATGCTCGCGATGCCGGTCGCCGAGCTGCTCAATGAGCAGTTGTCGCACGATCAGGTACTGGGCCATCGTCTCGCTGGTGCCGCCCGACTTCGTGATGACGTTGAACAGCGTCTTCTCAGGGTCGATGACCCGGAGAAACCCTCGAAACTGATCGGGATCGACGTTGTCGTGGACGAAGAGGCGCGGCTTGCCCCCGCGCTGCGTCAGCGTGAGGAGGTTGTGATATGGGGCGTTGAGCGCCGTGCTCAACGCGGTGTTCCCGAGCGCCGATCCCCCAATGCCGAGCACGACGAAGTTCTCGAATCGACCATCGATCGACTCCACGAAGTCGAGAATTTCCCGCACGACATCGGTCGCCCGCGCGAGGTCCATCCATTCGAGTTCTCCCGCGCGTCGCCGACGGGCCAGGGTCGCGTGCGCCTGGCGGATCGATGCGTCGAGCCGTGAGATCTCGCGATCGTCCAGTCCCTGCGCACCGACGGCTGCGGACATGGCGTTGTTGAAGTCGAATCGGACGCGCATGCTCTCGCGCCAGGCAGGCTGATCGTGGCGGGGCATCGTCCCCCCTGAGCGGAACCAGGGCAATTCTACAATCGCGATGTGCGGGTCCACGCGCGCGATGGGCGCGCTCGGGCAGGCTCGTTCGTGGTCGCGCACGGAACCGTTGAGACTCCCGTCTTCATGCCCGTGGGAACGCAGGCAACCGTGAAGACTCTCGTACCTGATGAACTCGCGCGCGCCGGTGCACGTGTCTTGCTGGCGAACACCTACCACCTGTGCCTCCGTCCCGGCGTGGAACTGATCCGGAGAGCCGGTGGGCTTCACCGATTCATGGCCTGGAACGGCGCGCTCCTGACCGACTCGGGCGGCTTCCAGATCGTCAGCCTGGCCGACCTGGCCAGGCTCGATGACGACGGTGTGACCTTTCGGTCCCACATCGACGGCTCACAACACCGATTCACGCCCGAGACCGCCATTGATGCCCAGGAATCGATCGGTGCCGACATCGCGATGGCCTTCGATCAACCGATCCGTTGGGGCGCATCACGCGAGGAAGCGCAAGAGGCGGCGGATCGCAGTGCAGCGTGGGCCGAGCGGTGCCTTCGGGCGCATCGCCGGGCAGATCAGCAGGTGTTCGGGATATGTCAGGGTGGTTTCGACCCCGCCGACCGTCGAGAGAGCGCCCAGCGTTTGGCCTCCCTGGGCTTTCAGGGCAACGCCGTCGGTGGACTGAGTGTCGGCGAACCGAAGGATCTGCTCGGTCCGTTGCTCGACGCGAGCCTCTCCGCGCTGCCGGAGGATCGACCACGATACGTGATGGGCGTCGGCGCACCGGAGGATCTGATCGACGCCATCGGCCGCGGCGCGGATATGTTCGATTGTGTTCTGCCCACCAGGCTCGGGCGCAACGGCGCTTATTTCCATCCCGAGGGCCGCCGCAACATCCTCAACGCGCGCTACCGTGATGACCTCGCGCCGCTCGTGCCGGGATGTGACTGTCCCGCGTGCCAGACGTTTTCGACCGCGTACGTGCACCACCTGTTTCGCGCACGTGAGATCCTCGGCCTGCGACTGCTGAGCTTGCACAACATCAGCTTCCTGGTGACCCTTATGGTCGACGCACGCGCGGCGATAGGAGAGAGCAGTTTCAGCGAGTTCGCGGCTGATTTCCTATCTCGCTATAGGACCACAACCGGTCAGGCGAGAAGTCGTAGTTCACCGCCTGGCAGGATGCCCCGCCTATAATCGCCGATCGTCAGGCGCCCGTAGCTCAGAGGATAGAGCGCCGGCCTCCGGAGCCGGGTGCGCAGGTTCGAGTCCTGCCGGGCGTACCGAAGGGCAACGGCCGTCACCGCGTCAGCAGCGCGTGCGCGGTTCCGAATCCATAGTGCTGCGCCGTGTCGTCACCGATCGTCCCAGCCGATCGCCGCGGTGACGGGACTTCGAGAATCCCGAAACCGTATGGAACGTTTGTTCTCGTCGGCCGGTCAACCGATGTGGGTGCATTGCATGTTCTGTGGACGCCAGATTCCGAGCGGACGGTGCATTTGGGTCCGTCTGGTGGATGACACAGACTTCTGCGTCTGCGCGATCACCTGCGATGGCCTCTGCCGTCGCCGCGAATTGGTGCAGACTTAGCGCTCGCTAAGCAGACGCTCAGCCTCCGCCACCAGGCGCGCCGGGGAGAACGGCTTCTGGATCGCCGCGTCGGCGCCCGCGCCACGCCAGACACCGGGATCCGCCACGACCTCGATGAGCGCCGTGACGAGGATGATGGGGGTGGAGGCCGTGGCCGCGTCCTCGCGCAGAATGCGACACGTCGAGCCCCTCGATATCCGGCATGCCGACGTCGAGCAAGATGAGATCCGGCTTCAAGTCCTTCGCCCTACGGATTTCGCTGGTGCTATCCGGCGCAAGGAGCATGTGGTGCCGCTCGAAGATCATTGACACCATCGTGAGGACTTCATCGTGATCTTCGATGGCGAGGATGACCGCCATTTCAGCGCGCCGCTGTTTCCGTGGCCAGCTTGACGGCGCGGTCACGTACCGCCGTGAGACGGAGCCGGTCCGACTCCTGGGAGATGACTCCCTTCAGCGCCTCGTGCGCCACCGAGGCGACCCGTCCCGGCATCGCCGGCGGCGGGTACGCGACGCGCTCGAGCAGGTAGATCGCCCGCTCGACCGAGATGAGGCCATCAAAAATCAGCGCGCGCTTGAATTCATCGCCGGCGCGTTTAGTGAGCTCGACGCACTCGTTGAGGATCGGACTGTGCA
>VGOZ01000053.1 GCA_016875715.1 Chloroflexota bacterium
CGACGAGCGCATCGTAGCCACCCGGCAACTCCTCGATGAACTCGTGCGCGTTCGCCGCGCGCGCGGCCGCGATCAGTTCGGCCGCACTCGCCTCCGGTCGGGCGAACAACAGGTTCTCGCGGATCGTTCCGTGGAAGAGGAACACGTCCTGGAGCACCATCGCCACGCCCCGGCGTACGAACTCCAGCGGCAGGTCCCGCACGTCGTGGCCGCGCAGACGCACCGCACCCGCCTGCACGTCGTAGAGGCGTGGGATGAGGTTGATCGTGGTCGTCTTTCCCGCCCCGGTCATGCCCACAAGCGCGACCGTCTCGCCCGGCTCCACCCAGAACGAGAGATCGCGCAACACCGGGTGGCCAGGGTCGTAGGCGAACGTCACGTCGTCGAAGGCGACCGACCAGGCTATCGTCGCCGGAGCCCGTGCGCCGGGGCGCTCCGGCAGATCCGGCTCGGCGTCGAGGAGAGTGAAGACGCGGTCGGTCGCCGCGGCCGCGGTGTTGATCGCCTCGCCCAGTGCGGTCAACTGGAGCAGCGGCAGGTAGATCTGCCCGAGGTAGAAGACGAACACGAGCAGGTCCGCCGCGCCCAGGTCGCCGCCGAACGCGCGCGCTCCCCTGCCAGATCACCAACGCCGCGCCCACACCAGCCAGAACCTCCAGCGAGGAGGTCGGCACCAGCGTGTAGCGGTTCGCCTCGATGATCTCATCGCGGAACTGACGGCTCCGCTGCACGACGAGATGGTGGCGAGCGCGCTCTGCACCGAACACCTTGATCACGGCGATGCCGGCCAGGCTCTCCTGCACCGTCGCGTTCAGTTCGCCCAGCTGCGCGCGCACGCGACGCCATCGTCGCTGGAACCGGGGCCGGTAGCCCACTGCCAGCCACACGGCCAGCGGCAGCGGGAGGAGCGCGACGATCGCCAGGCGCCAGTCGATCCAGAACAGAATCGCGACCATCGTCGCCGGCACGAGCAGCGCCTGGGTCGCCTGACTGAGCGCGTGGGCGATGAACACCTCGATCTCGGTCGCATCCAGCACCGCGCGTGTTGCCAGGTCGGCCGAGCGGCGCTCGGAGAAGAACCGCTGGGGCAGTCGCTAGACGTGCGCGAAGACGCGCCCGGTCAGTTCGTGGAGGATGCGGTACGCCACAATGTGTGAGACGACCGCCTTCCCGTAGCGGCTCACGCCGCGAAGGACCGGCGCGACGAAAAGAACCGCCGCTAGCCACAGGAGCATCTCGGCACCGCCCTCGCCGCCGATGAGGGTCCGCACGATCTCGCGGACGACGAGCGGCGGGACGAGCGTCAGCAGCGTGTACAGGAGCCCGCAGATGATCGCGAAAGCGAGCGCCGGGCGATGGCCGCGCGTCAGGCCCAGCACGCGCAGGAAGAGCCGCGCGATCTCCGCGGTGCGCCCCGCGATCGGCGGCATGGTCCCTCTGCTCAGGCAGGGGCGGCCACCCCCGTCGCGGGACGCCTGCGCCCGATGCGGCCGAGGAGGAGGTACCCCACCACCCCGCAGAACGGCGAGGCGATCAGGATCCCCATCTTCGCCGCCTGGAGCAGGGCTTCCTCGCCAAATGCGAGGTTGGCGATGAAGAGCGACATCGTGAATCCGATCCCTGCCACCCAGGTCGCGCCGTACAGGTGCGCCCAGGTGATGCCGGGTGGAAGGACCGCGATCCTCAGCCGCACCGTCGCCCAGGTGAACGCCATGATGCCGATCTGATTGCCCAGGATCAGGCCAAGAACGACTCCCAGGGTGACCGGATGGAGCAGCATCTCCGCGGTCAGTGTCCCCAGGTTCGTTCCGGCGTTAGCGAGTGCGAAGACCGGAACGATCGCGAACGACACCCACGGATGCAGTGTGTGCTCCAATCGTTGAAGCGGCGCCTGGGCCCTCTCGCACGAGGTCTCCAGATCCTGCAGCGCGTGTTGCTGTACCTGATCGGTAAGCACCGATCCGCCCTGCCGCGCGGCATCCTCGACGCGTTCCAGCGATGTTCGCGCCCGCGCCAGGAACGATCCAGTATCCAGCCGTACCCATGCCGGGATGGTGAACGCCAGGAGAACCCCCGCGATGGTCGCGTGGATGCCCGATCGCACGAACGCGAGCCACACGAGAATGCCCACCGCGCCGTATACGAGTGGACTGCGCACACCGGCGCGGTTCGCCGCCGCGAGCAGAAGGAGTAGCGCGATCCCGACCGCCGCGGCCGAGAGATCGATCCTGGCGGTGTAGAAGACCGCGATCACGAGGATCGCCCCGATGTCGTCAATGATCGCCACCGCGGTAACGAGCACGCGCAGCGCGAGGGGCACGCGATTCCCCAGCAGTGCCAGCACGCCCAGCGCGAAGGCGATGTCGATCGACATCGGGATCCCCCAGCCGATTTCACCGGGCGTCCCGCGATTGATCAGCCAGTAGATCGCCGCGGGCACAACCATCCCCCCGAGTGCGGCGAGGAGCGGCAGCGCCACACGTCGCCGATCCGCCAGTTCGCCGACCAGGAACTCCCGCTTGATCTCCAGTCCGACGACGAGGAAGAAGATGACCATGAGTCCGTCGTTGATCCAGTGCCGAAGATCCCACGAAATACCCGCAGAACCGACGCCGATGCTCAGCTTGGTGTGCCAGAACTCCTCGTAGGTGTGGCCGAACGGCGCGTTTGCCCAGAGAATCGCCACGACGCTGCATGCCAGCAGCACGATTCCACCGGACGCCTGCACGCGACCGAACTCGCGGATCGGACGGAGCACGCGACGGATCGGTGGGTTCGGGACGACTCGCGGGGACATACGCGCTTCCTCCTTCGATCGCACTCGATCGTGCGCAGAGCGACGCGAACTCCGCGACCGCCGATCAAGGCTTCGCCCGGCATCGCCTCAATCGAGCGCGTCGTTCCGGAGGGCGAGAAGCGCTCCCCCGGCGCGATCGGTTGCATCCCGACCGACGACACCGAAGATAGCGGATGGCGCCACCAGACTGAACCATCGGTGCATCAGTCGCACAACACGGTACCGGTCAGCCCGGAGCATCAGCCGGAAGACCGCCCGATGGGGCCAGCCGATGAAAGCCCGGTCGATTGGCGCGAGGCCGGAGGCGGCGATGATCCGTTCCTCCAGCGCACTCAGGTCGTAGAGGCGCTGATGTCCGCCACTCTGGTACGGCGGCGTCGCCTCGCGATAGCGCGGCGCGAACGGTACCGTGATGAGCAGCAATCCCCCGCGAGCGACGCAGCGGGCGAGTTCGGCCACAGTCGCCGCGTCGCCCGGTACGGAAATATGTTCCAGTACCGAGCGACAGATCACGACGTCGCACGATCGATCTCGGACCGCCAGTCTCGCGCCGTCGTGCACCAGCGCGTGGAGCCTGCCGCCCACACCCGGCCGATTCCGGAATGTCCGCTGCGGCGCGAGCTCTCCCGCGTCTGTATCCGACGCGACGGAGGTATACCCGCGGTGGGCGAGCAGGGCGGGGAGCACTGAGGGCCCGGCCCCCACGTCGAGGACGCGCAAGCCCGGCCGCAGCGAGCCGATGTGCCGCAGCAGCCACGAGTATTCGAAGTAGCGCGATCCGCCGAGGCCGCGCCAGAGCACGCGTCGGTCGATCGCCACAGCCTCGCGGACGAGGTGTCAGCGAGCGATCACGCCACCTCCTCACGGCGCTGTCCGTCCGGCCGCAGGACTGTATCCGGCGACCGGGGTTCTGCCTTTCGCCCGACTCCGAGTCGCCAGCGCACGACGTACAATCGCGGCCCCATGCGACTCGCCGGCTGGACCTACGGCTACGACGGCATTCCGCTCGAGGAGTCGATCCCCCACATGACGCGGGTTGGCTATTCCGGCTTCGAACTTGCTACCGGGCCGACTCACTCCACGCCGATCGACACGCTCGACGCGCAACGGGTGGACGAGGTCCGCCGCATCGCTGAGACGCATCGCCTGCCCGTGGTGGCGGTCTCGGCACTCTTCGGATTCGTCCCTGGGAGCGAGGCTGACTGGGCGCCGCGCTGGGCGAACTGGCGGCGCGCGATCGATGCCGCGGCGGCGCTCGGCGCGCCGGTCGTCGCCGCCTGCTCGGGCGGGCCGCCCGAGGGGCAGACCCGCGTCACCTACTGGCCGGCGATGGTGCGGGCGGTCCGCGAGGTGTGCGCCTACGCCGCCGATCGCGGCATCGTCGTCGCGGTGGAACCGCACTGGGCTCACGCGATCGAGCGTCCGGGCGACCTGCTCGAACTCATCGACGTCGTTGGCGGGTCCACGCTCTCGGTCAATTGCGATGTCTGTCATCCGTTCAGCCTGGGGTACGATCTCGCTTCCATCGCCGCGACGCTGGGAAAGCGGGCCGCATACGCCCACGTTTGCGATGTCCGAGGGCGCCATCCCGGCGGCCCAGGACCGGCCCAGCATCAGTTGGTCAACCCCGGCGAGGGTGAGATCGACTGGGAACGATGGCTACGTCTGCTCCACGAAGCGGGCTTCCGGGGGTGGATCGCGACGCAGATCTCGGCGATGCGCCGGGTCTGGCCGGGCTATGACGCCCGCCGCGAGATGGAGTCGATCTACCGCGTGCTCACCGAGGCGATGGCGCGCGCCGGGGTGCCCCGCCTGTAGCGTGGGTGCCACGTCGCTCCTCCCCGGCATCTCCATCGTCAACCATCGAACCGTGGAGGGAAAGAACGCCGTCATCGTCGGGTCCCGCGTCGCGATCGCGCTCGATTGCGGCGCCGATGCCGGAGACGCCGAGCCCGCCGCCGCGCTGTTCGCGGCCTCGGCGCGCGCGTCCCGCTACCTTGTCCTCACCCACGGCCATGGCGACCATGCCTTCGGCCGCGGCGCCTTCCCCGGCGTGGACGTCATCGCCCACGCGCGGTGCGCCGCGGTCATCGAACGCGAAGTGGGGCGCATCTCTGGCCGAACCGGCGCAGCAGTGGAGGAGGTCCGGCGCCGCGCGGCCTGGCCGACCATCGCGCTCGATGGCGGCGCGACGATAGACCTGGGAGACGAGCTCGCGCGCCTCATCCCCGCGCCTGGCCACAGCGAGGACGGCCTGGCGCTCTATCTGACCGGGCGGCGGGTGCTCTTCGCTGGCGATAGCGCGGTCACCGCGATCGTCCCCGCGATCGGCGACGGCAACAGCGCCACCCTCGTCGCCACGCTCGGTCGCCTGATCGGCCTCGAGGCGGAGGTCCTCGTCCCCGGTCACGGCGAACCGGTTCGCGGGCAGGACGCGGTGCGCGCTGCGCTCCTATGGATCCGTTCGTACCTAGAGGGGCTGCGGCAACTCTGCGCCGAAGCTCTGGCGCGCGGCGACGATCCGCCGCACATCGTGGCGATGGCGGCGTACGATCGCTTCTGCGGCGAGCGTTTTCCCGTGCCTCATCACGACATGCCGCGCCGACATCGCGCGACCGTGCAGAAGATCCTGATCGAAATGACCGAACGATGAGCGCCGAGGACCGGGCCGAGCGTCGCGTCGCAGACACCGATCTACGCCGGTACGTCGGCGCGCTCTTCGTTCACGCGGGGATGGCCGATGCCGACGCGACTCTCCTGGCCGAGACTCTGGTCGATGCCGATCTGAGCGGCGTCCACTCCCACGGCGTACTGCGGGTGCCCGAGTACCTGCGCAAACTGGGCGAGGGTGGCGTGGACCCTCGGGGAGCGCCCCGCGTGGTCGGTGCCCTCGGCGGGTGCCTGGTGGTCGACGGCGGCAACGCCATGGGTCAGGTCGCGGCGATGTACGCGATGGAGCGGGCCATCGAGCGCGTCGGCACCCAGGGGATCGTCGCCGCGGCGGTGCGGGGGAGCAACCATTGTGGCGCGGTGGGCTTCTATGCTCGGCGGGCCGCCGCGCGGGGCACGATCGGCCTGGCGACGACGAATGCCCTGCCGACCATGGCGCCCTGGGGCGGCGCCGAGCCAATCGTCGGCATCAATCCCCTGGCGATCGCGATCCCGGCCGGTCGCCATCCGCCCCTTCTGTTCGATGGCGCGTTCAGCGGGTCAGCCCACGGTAAGATCCGCGTCTACGCGCAGCGTGGCGAGCCGATCCCCGAGGGCTGGGCGACCGACCGCGACGGCCGACCGACGACGGATGCCTCCGCCGCGCTCGAAGGTCTGCTCCTCCCTATCGGCGGATTCAAGGGCATCGCCCTGGCCATGATGATGGGGATCCTCTCCTCGCTGCTCTCCGGGGCCGCTTACGGCACCGAACTGGGCGACATGGCGCGAGGTCCGCGCGCCGGTCTCGACGGCCACTTCCTCGCCGCGATCGACATCGCCGCCTTCGAGGACCCGGTGCGATTCCGGGCGCGCGTCGATGCGATCGTCGATGAGGTCCACAATTCGCGCCGGGCGTCGGGTGTGACGCGCCTCTACGTCCCGGGCGAGCCGGAGGAAGAAGCGCGTGCACGCCGCGGGGTCGAGGGGATCCCGCTCAACGCGCAGACGCTCGCCGATCTCACCCGCGTGGGGCAGCTCCGTGGGATCGCGCCGCTCGCCTTTCTGTAACGACGGCCGCGCCGAACCTCTCCCTCTCCTTCCCACGGAGGGTCGGCGTGGGGTTTGCCAGTTCGCATCGACCGCCTGGGTATCATGCCGGACCATGCGACTTCACGGGCGCGTAGCGCTTATCACCGGCGCGGCCCAGGGCATCGGCCGCTCGACCGCGATCCGATTCGCCGAGGAGGGCGCGCGGGTCGCGATCGTCGATGTGGACGCGCCGAAGGGCGAAGCGACCGCGGCGGAGATCCGGGCCTCCGGCGGCGAAGCGCTCTTTCTCCATCACGATATCGGTGAAGATGCGGCCTGTCGCGCGATGGTCGAGGAGGCCGTCGCAGCGTGGGGACGGCTCGACGTGCTGTTCAACAACGCCTACTGGTCGGCCGCGGGCACGGTGGTCGAATTGGCGCCGGCGGACTGGGACCGCTCGATGCAGGTGATGCTCCGCGCGATCTACCTGGGGTGCAAGTACGCCATCCCGCCCATGATTGCCGGCGGGGGTGGGTCGATCATCGCCACCTCGTCGGTCCATGGTGTCCTCGCCGCGGCGCGGAGCGCGGTCTACGAGGCGGCGAAGGCCGGAGTGATCAATCTCATGCGCGAGATCGCGGTCGATTTCGGCCACCAGGGCATCCGCGCCAACGCGATCTGTCCGGGATGGATCGTTACGGAGCGGGGCGAAGAATGGGCGCGCACCCGGCCAGATGTGGTGCGCCAGGCCGAGGTGATGTACCCGGTCGGTCGCCCCGGTCGCCCGCGCGACATCGCCAACGCGGCGCTGTATCTCGCGTCGGACGAATCGAGTTTCGTGACGGGCCATGCGCTAGTCGTCGATGGCGGCCTAACCTGCCAGTTACAGGACTCGCTCGTGGAGCGGATGGCCGCCTTCGCGCGCGCCGCGGAGGGCAAGGAGCAATGAGCGCCGATCCGCTCCCGCGCAAGGCCCTGGGTCGGACTGGCCTCTCGGTCACGACCGTCGGCATCGGCACCGCCTGGATCGGCCTGACCTCGCCCATGGAGGGCACGACCGAACGGCACCTGGACGAGGACCTGGGGATCGCGACGATCCACGCCGCGCTCGAGGCCGGCGTGCGGTTCATCGACACGGCCGCGCTCTACGTCAACTCCCGTGCCGAGCGGATCGTTGCCCGCGCGCTGGCGCTCCGGCCCGACCTGGCCGCGGACACGATCGTGGAGACGAAGTGCTGCCGCCTGCCCGGTGGGTCCGACTACAGCGACGAGGGCACGCTGCGCAGCGTCGCCGGCAGCCTGGAGCGCCTGGGCGTCTCGCGCATCGAGTTGATCTACATCCACGATCCGCCGAAGGAGGCGCTGAGCGCGGTGCTCGGCCAGCACGGCGCGCTGGCTGCGCTGCGTCGCCTCCAGAGCGAAGGTGTGCTCGGGCACATCGGCATCGCCTCGAACGATCCGATCGATAACACGCCGTACATTGAGAGCGGCGAGTTCGCCGTCGCGGTCGTGCCTGATGCCTACAGCCTTCTGAGCCAGATCGCGTTGGAGCGGATATTCCCGGCGGCCGAGCGGTTCGGGATGGGCATCGTCGTCGCGACGCCCCTCGAGCGCGGCATGCTGGCGACCGGCGTCCGCGGCTCGACGGGCGAGCATTACGCCCGCCGGTTCGCACCGGAGGTGCTGGCGCGAGTCGGGCAGATCGAGGATGTCTGTCGGGCGCATGGTGGCACGATCCTGGAGGCGGCGCTCCAGTACGTCGCGCGCCACCCGGTCGTGGCGGCCTCCATTCCCGGCGCACGCTCTCCGGCCGAGGCGCGGGCGAATGCGGATGCGGTGCGGCGGCCTGCCCCAGACGCGCTCTGGACCGACCTCGCGCCGCTCATCCAGACCTGGGATATCGTCGCACGGTAGCGTGGGTTTGCCGGATCGAGCGAATCCCAGCGCCTACGGTTGTCCCGCGGCTAGGGCGGCAGACCAAGCGATTGGGACCGATGCGATCAGGCGCGAACCCAGAACGTGCGGTCATCCCCTCCGTACTCAAGTTCGATGAGAAACGCCATCCCGACTTGACCATCAAGCTCCGGTGAGATTGCGCGGACGGCACTGACGAGTTGATCGGTCGCGTATGCAACTGTGCAACGGGAGATGCCGAGTTCTGGAATCCGAAAGCAGACCCGGCCACCGATCGCCGGGCCAAAGTTGGTCATCTGATCAGGCGCGGCCGCGAGGCCCACGAGCGCCAGGATCTGGCTTGAAATGCGCATGTTGGCGTAATCGCCGGTGTCAAGCGCCATTCGCTGCTCGATCGTCCCCGTGCCGTCGGCGAGTTCCAGGATCAACGTGACGCACGGCGTCGGCCGCTGGCCTCTATACGGGTTTGCGCTGCTCCGGCACCTAACCGCCGCCGCGGCGGATCACCGCCTCAGCGGGGTAGTCGGCGCCCACCTGCACGACGAGGCGCCGCAGATCGCCTGTCCGTCCACGTCGACAGCATAGACGAAGTATGGAGCAAGGCGGGACGGTGCCGCAGGTTCCTCGCGACCACGTCGCGCGGAGGACTGGAAGCCCGCGGTCCCGAGGTCGTCTCATCCTGCGAGCGCCGGCGCCCCATTCCGCGCACTATCAATCGACAACCGCAACTGATAAGGATTGCGTCCGCCGCAGGCGCGGCGACTGTCCTCACGCTGGCCTCAGTCGGCTGTGTGAGAATCGCGGCATCCGCCGCAGGAACGCGAGCGCGCGGCGAACTCACCAACAGGGTAGATGATCGACGCCGTACGCCGCGAAGACCCGATCCGCGGTGGCGATCGTGAGTCGATGAGCCTGCGCCTGGGCCACCAGCAGACGGTCGAACGGGTCGCGGTGAAGCCGCGGCAGTGTCTCGATCGCGAGCACGTGGTGCAGGTCGACCGACAGCGTCGTGAAACCCTGCCGATCGATCTCGGCGGGGAGCCAGGAGGCGAGGTCCGGTGGGACCGCCAGTCGCTTCGTGGCCACCTTGATCGCCATCTCCCAGGCCGACGCCACGCTGACGTACGTCGTGTTGTCGGGATCGTGGATCGCCGTGAAGACTTCCCGTGTGAGGTTTCTGGATTGGAAGAGCCACCAGATCAGTATGTTCGTATCGAGGAGCAGCCTCACCGATCTGCGGTCACGCCGTCGAAGAGCGCCAGAATGTCGTCTGGCAGCGGCGCATTGAAGTCGTCGGACATCCAGAACGCCTGTCCCGCCATAGTGTCCGGCTGGCGTACCCGCTTCGTCTCCCTCAAGGGCACGAGCCGCGCGCGGGGCCGGCCCGCCTTCGCAATGATGATCTCCTCACCCGCCGCGGCGCGTTCGACGAGACGGGAGAGGTGGGTCTTCGCTTCGTGGAGGTTCACGGACACCAAGACGACTCCCCCTGATACGGACTAAGTCCAGTCTAGTCCATCTTCGCTCCGCCCGGCGCCGGATCACCGATCCGCGGTCTCGCCGTCGAAGAGCGCCAGGATGTCTTACGGCAGCGGCGCGTCGAGGTCATCGGAGATCCAGAACGGCTGCGCGACCATGCTGCCTGGCTGGCGCACACGCTTCGTCTCGCGCAGGGGCACGAGGCGTGCGACCTGCTTGCCCGCCTTCGCGATGACGATCTCCTCCCCCGCCGCGGCGCGTTCGACGAGGCGGGAGAGATGGGTCTTCGCCGCGCGTATGTTCACGGACACCACGGTGACCGCCTGTTGCCGCAGCCTCAGCCGGCCAGGTAGCGGTACCCCACGCCACGCACGGTCTGCAACAGCCTCGGCTGATCCGGATCCCGCTCGATCTTCCGCCGCAAGCGCGCCACCGCGGTGCGCAGGACTTCGTCTGCGCTCTCGTAGCCCGGTCCCCACACCGAGCCGAGTAGTTCGTTCGTCAACAGCACGCGCCCGGCCGAGGCGATGAGCCGCTCGAGCAGCCGGAACTCGAGCGCCGTCAGCGGGATCTCGGCGCCCTCCCTGGTCACGACGTGGCTGTCGAAGTCCACCCGCAGGCCATCCGCCTCGTGGATCCGCGGCCGACGCTCCAGGCTCGCGTCCATACGACGCAGATGGGCCTGCACCCGCGCAATCAGTTCGTCGGCCGAGAACGGCTTAGTCACGTAGTCGTCGGCGCCCGCGCCCAGACCGGCGACCTTGTGCGCCACCTCCGCCTTCGCCGTGAGCATGATCACCGGCGCGTCGGTGAACGAGCGGAGCGTCTCGCAGACCTGGTAGCCATCCATATCCGGCAGCATCACGTCGAGGATGACGAGTGCCGGGCGCTCGTGCTCCGCCCGCGCGATGGCAGTCGAACCGTCCGAGGCCGAGATCGTCTGATACCCGCTGGCGCGCAGGTTCATGGTGATCAACTGCACGTAGCGCGGCTCGTCGTCGACGATGAGGATGAGCGGGCCTTTCGCGCGCGGCCTCATGCTGCGATGGCCGCGGGTTCGGCCACGGGCAGCGTGAAGCGCACGATCGTGCCGCGATCCGGCGCGCGCACCGCCCAGATGCGCCCGCGGTGCGCCTCGATGATCCCGCGGCAGATCGGCAGCCCCAGCCCCACGCCCCGCACCTTGCGCACCATCGGGTTGCGCCCGCGGTTGAACCGATCGAAGACCGCCTCGAGTTGATCGTGTGGGATGCCGATGCCCGGATCACGCACCGAGAGGCAGATCATCGCGCGTGTCTCCTCCGCGGCAGTCCGGACGTCGATCTCGATGGTGCCACCCTCCGGAGAGTACTTGATCCCGTTGTCGATGAGGTTGTCGATCACCTGATGGAGCCGCGCCGCGTCTGCCATCGCCTCGGGCAGGTCGGGCGCGAGCGTCACCTCGATCCGATGCGCGCTCGAACGGATGGCCGCGCGCTGCGCCGCCTCCTGGACGAGCGCGCCGATCGCGGTGGGTTCCGGATTGACGCTCATCCGCCCTTCGTTGATGCGGGACATGTCGAGGAGGTGATCGACAAGTTCGAGAAGTTGATCGCTCGACTGATCGATGATCTCGAGGCAGCGGCGCGCCGTCCGAGGGTTCCACCGCGTGTCCCGCCGCAGGAGCGTGGTCGCGTACCCCTTGATGTAGCCGAGCGGCGTGCGCAATTCGTGCGAGACGGAGGAGATGAACTCATCCTTCAACTGGTCGATCTCGGCCCGGGCCTGCTCGGCGGCGTGCAGCCCACGGCGCATGTCATCCAGCGCGCGCGAGAGGGCGCCCAGTTCTGAGCGGCCCGATGGCGGCACGGGGCTGGTGAGGTCGCCCCGAGCGATGCCGCCGGCCGAACCGATCAACTGGCGCACCGGGACGACGACGCTGCGCGCGGTCAGGAGCGCCAGGCCGATGAGGACGATCGTTGTGGCCACGCCCAGCGCGATCAGCGGCCCGTCGATCTGGCGGATCGGGTTGAGGATGTCCTCCTCCGGCACGGCGAGGATGAGCCCCCACGATGCGCGGGAAAGCGGGGCGTAGGCGACTAGGTGCGTCCCCCCGGCCAGATCGTTCGCCGAGAGCGCCCGGTCGATGCCGGTGCGCCGCTGTTCGCCGAGGTGGGCCAGTGTCGCCGGGAAACTCGTCGGCAGGAGCGCCCGCTCGCGCTGACTCGCCGCGACGACGGTCCCGAACTGATCGACCACCTCCGCGATGGTGCGCCCATCGAGCGCCCCGGCCGCCCCGACGAGTTCGACGAACCGGCGGCTGGTCGGATCGACGAAACACCCGAGCAGGCCCAGTTCTCCGCCGAGACGGATGGGAACTGCCACGACAAACTGCGGGCGCCCGAGCGGGCCGACGTGCGCCCCGGACACGACCGGTCGGCCTGCCGCCATCGCCTGCGTCACCTCGCTACGCTGGCCGGAGATAGCGGCGATCGTTGCGATCCCGGGAGGTTCGGCTGCGATCACCGCGCCGCCCGCATTGAGGACGAACAGGCCGTACACCGATTCGTCGGTGCCCACCCGCGCCTCGGCGAGCATCGGCCGCGGATCAGTCGACCCGCTGAGGCCAAATCGCCCGGCCAGATTCGCCAGGTCGCTCAGATGCGAGGTCAACTGACTATCGACGTACCCCGCGAGGACGCCCCCCACCGATTGGCGCGCCCTCCCCACCCGATCGAGCTCGACCTGGGTGATGTACGCGCGCAGGAGCAGCAGCATCGCCCCCACCGCGAGCAGCCCCACCGCGACCTGCACGGCCAGCTGGCCGCGCAGGCCAAGCTGGCCGGTGATTCGCTCGCTCACCGCGGTTGTGCCATCAGAACACGATGACCCCGCGTGCGAGCGAGCCGGCGGCGAGGTCGCGGAATGCCTCCTCCACCTGCTCCATCTCGTAGGTGCGGGTGATCAACTGGTCGATCTTGAGCCGTCCGCCCAGGTACAGGTCGGTCAGGCGGGCGAAGTCCTCGCGCGGCCGCGCCGAGCCGTAGTAGGAACCGATGAGCCGCCGCTCCGGGCTCACCAGCGTGGCGGGGTCGATCTGCAGCGTATGGCCGGCCGCGGGCAGGCCGACGATCACGCAGGTGCCGCCTGGCCCCAGCGAGTCCCACGCCTGCTGGGCAGCGCGCGTATCGCCTACCGCGACAACGGCGTAGTCGACCCCGTGGCCGGTGATCTCGCGGATCCGACGGGGCACGTCTTCCCGCGTCGCGTGGAGGCGATGGGTCGCGCCCAGCGACTGGGCGACCTCCAGTTTGAGATCGTGCACGTCGACGGCAATGAGCGGGTGGGCGCTCGAGATCGCCCCGCCCTGGACAGCGTTGAGCCCCACGCCGCCGCACCCGAATACGGCCAGGCTCGCTCCCGGCGGAACTCTCGCGGTATTGACCACCGCGCCGACGCCGGTCATCACCGAACAGCCGATGAGCGATGCGGCCGTGAGCGAGACGCCCGGCTTCAGCCGGATCGCGCACTCCTCCGGCACCACCACGTAGGGCGAGAAACTCGCCACCGTGCCGTACTGATAGACCTTCGTCTCGCCGAGGCGAAAGCAGGTATCCCCATCCCGCAGGCTACCCCGCGGCGGCCGATTCACGCACAGCACCGGCCGCCCGATCGCGCAGTACCGGCACCGGCCGCAGGCGGGCATCCAGGAGAGGATGACCCCATCGCCCGCCTTCAGATCGGCGACGCCGGGTCCCACCTCGACGATCGTCCCCGCGCCCTCGTCCCCCAGGATGATGGGGGTGGGGACCCAGGGCCAGGCTCCCTCAGCGGCGTGGAGGCAACTGTGGCACACGCCACTCGCGGCCATCCGCACGAGCACCTCGCCCTGGCGCGGCGGTCGGACCTCGATCGGCTCGATGCGGTGCGGTTGATTGAATGCGTGGAGGACTGGCGCCCTGATCTCCATCCTGACCTCGCCGCGATCTGGGACCCGTTCGTAGAATGGTGGGCACTCAAACGGAGGAGCGCAATGCCAATATACGAGTATCGCTGTGCGTCGTGTGCGCGTGACTTCGAACTGACGCGCCCAGTCTCCCAGTCGGGTGATCCCGGCGCCTGTCCGACCTGCGGCACGCCGGCCGAGAAACTCATCTCGGCGTTCGCGTCCAAGGCGGACTACACCGTGAAGATCCCCCAGAAGGAGCCCCTGCGGCCGCCTATGCCCGCGGCGAAGGCGGCCGCGACCGCCGCGCCAAAGCGCAAGCCTCCGGCGAAGAAGTAGCCGGAATGAGGATCGGCGTCGGTCTGGACGGTGCGCTCGGCCTACACCACGATGTCCTCCGCGACCTGGCTGTCGACGCGCGCGCGCTCGGATTCGAGAGTGTCTGGACCAACGCCGGGGCGACTGGTTTCGATGCCTTTCACGTCTGCGCGCGCTGGCATGGGGTTAGCGGTCTCGCGACCGGCATCTCGGTCGTGCCGGTCGCGAACTGGACCGCGCCGACGCTGGCGATGCAGGCCGCCACCGTCTCGCAAGTGACCGAAGGGACGTTCATCCTGGGCATCGGCTCGAACCCGCTGATCGGTCCGGTCCGCGCGACCTTCGGCATCCCCGAGGTCTCGGCTCTCGCCGGACTACGCGAATACCTCGTCGTCCTCCGGCAACTCCTCGCCGGCGAACGCGTCACCTTCGAGGGAAGACTCGTAAACCTGCGCGGCATCGCGCTGGCGTTCAGGCCGCCGGCCACGCCGGTCTATGTCGCTGCGCTCGGCCCGAAGACGCTGCGTCTAGGCGGCGAACTGGCCGATGGCGTGCTGCCGAACTGGGCTTCGCCCGAGCAGATGGCCTGGTGCCGCGAGCAGATCGCCGAGGGCGCGGGGAAGGCCGGGCGCGATCCCGCCAGCATTCCCGTCGTCCAGTACGTGCGGGTCTGCGTGGATGAGGATGTGCCCGCGGCACGCACGGCCCTGGCGCGCCAGGTCGTCCAGTACGCGCTGTTCCCGGCGTACCGGGCGCATTTCGAGCGCATGGGTTTCACCGACGCGCTCGCCGCGGTCGAACGGGCGCGCGCCGCCGGCGCCGATGAAGCGAAGGTGCTGGCGGACTTCCCGGATGAACTCATCCGTCGCGTCGGGTACTTCGGCCCGCCCGCCGGAGCGGCGAAGGAGTTCACGCGACTCGCCGCCGGGTGCGATACCGCGGTTGTGCGGGTCATCACCACGCGGCCCGACGCCGAGAAGGTGCGCGTGGCGATGCGAGCACTGACGCCCCAGGCGATCGCCGCCGCCTGAAAGCCGCCTGGCGGCGCCGGTTCGACAGAGTCCCGTCCCATCGCCAACGCGGGCGGTGGGTCGAGTCCTTGTCGGCACGTCTCGGCTCGGACGGCGCTCCGGCGCGCTCCCCGCGGACGGAGATCTGGATCAAGCCGCAGGTGACCGGGTACTGGTCGAACAAGTTGGTCGGGGCGACCGGGTGTCGCGGCGCTCTCGGATTGAAGACCGCATGCATCGCCAGCTTCGATGAGGACTTCGACCGCTTCCCACCGTCAGACTTCGAGACCCATAGGAGCGAGGACCCGAGTACCATCCCCCCATGGCTGCACGAAACGTTTCCGCGCCCGAACTCCACGCCCGCGCCCGGTCCATCTTCGCCGCACTCGGCCTGCCCGAGTCCGATGCCGATGTGACCGCCGATCATCTCGTCGAGGCCGACCTGCGCGGTCACGCCTCCCACGGCGTCATCCGCATCCCCACCTACATCACGGCCATCCGTGCCGGACAGATCAATCCGCGACCGAGCATCCGGATCGTGCGCGATGAGGGCGGACAGTGCGTCGTGGATGGCGACCGCGCGATCGGGCAACTGGCCGCGTTTCGCGCGAACGAGATCGCGATCGCCCGCGGACTGGAGCACGGCATGGCCGGGGTCGCCCTCCGGAACTCCACCCACGCCGGAGCGATGGCCTACTACCCGATCCGTGCGATCGCCCACGGCCTCATCGGTTGGGCGGCGACGAACGCCGGGATCAACATGACCCCCACCGGCGGCACGAAGAAACTCGTCGGGAACAACCCGTTCGCCATGGCCGTGCCGACGAACCGGGAATGGCCGATGGTCCTCGACATGGCGACCAGCGTCGTCGCCGGCGGCAAACTGGACGTGGCGCGCTCGAAGGGAGAATCGATCCCGCTGGGTTGGGCGCGGGACGCCGAGGGACGCCCCACGACGGATCCGCTCGCGGCACGCGCCGGGTCGCTCGAACCGGTCGGCGGCCCGAAGGGGTACGGCATGGCGCTGATGCTCGATGTCCTGGCCGGCGTTCTCTCCGGCGGGCGGTTCGGCGGCGGGTTGGGCGGGCCGGGCAGCGCCCAGTTCTTCTGGACGATCGACGTCACCCGCTACATGCCGCTCCCGGACTTCAAGGCCCGCATGGATGAGATGGTCGACCAGATCCACGCCTCGCCCCTGGCGCCGGGTGTCGACCGCGTCTACGTCCCCGGCGAGATCGAGTGGCTCTCACAGTCGCGCCGCCTGCGCGAGGGGATCCCCATGGAGGAGTCGGTCCTGGCCAGCCTCGACGCGGTCGAACGCGAACTGAAGGTGTGATCGACGTCTGCCTGCTCGGTACCGCCGGGACGGTGCCGCTGCCGGACCGTGCGCTCGCGGCGGCTCTCGTGCGCGTGGGCGGTTCGCTCTATCTCATCGACTGCGGCGAGGGTACCCAGGTCGCCATGCGCCGAGTCGGCTGGGGGTTCGGCCGTCTCGAAGCGATCCTGCTGACCCATGTTCACGCCGACCACATCGCCGGACTGCCCGGCCTCCTCCTCACCCTGGGGATGAGCGGCCGGACTCGACCGCTTGAGATCGCCGCGCCGACGGGCTCGCGACAGATTCTTCAGGCTCTCCTGTCGATCGTGCCGGGACTCGCCTACGACGTCTCACTCCGAGAGCTTTCCGGCGCCTCCGAGCCCGTTCCGCTGGGCGAGAACCTGACGATGAGCGTCCTGGCGCTGGCGCATAGGGTCCCCTGCCTGGCGTACCGCCTCGATCTCTCCCGCGCCCGTCGTTTCGATCGCGCGCGGGCCGAGGAACTCGCGATTCCTCGCGCGCGCTGGCGCGAGATTGGAGCCGGGATCTCGGTTGTGGTGGGCGGTCGCACGATTACCGCGGAGCAGGTACTAGGGCCGCCCCGCCGCGGCCTGAGCGTCGTGTACGCGACCGATACGCGTTTCATTCCCACGCTGGCGCCGTTCTCTGCCGACGCGGACTTGCTCGTCTGCGAGGCGACCTTTATGGCGCCGGAGGACGTGGAGCGAGCCCGGACCCACCAGCATCTCCATCTCGATGAGGCGATCGCTCTGGCGCGGGAGTCTCGCGCGCGGCGGGTCTGGCTGACTCATTTCAGCCAGAGCGTCGTCGATCCTGCGGCGTACGCCGCCGAAGCGCGCTCCAGTTGCCCGGCGATCGAGATCGGGCACGACGGCCTCGTCGCGCACCTCACCTTCGACGAGGAGGATGGGTGATCGGCGATCGGATCGTCATCGTTGGCTCGACCGGTTCGGGCAAGACGACGCTGGCGCAGCCCCTCTCCGCGCTGCGCGGCCTGCCCCGCATCGAACTCGACGCGCTGCACTGGGGCCCGAACTGGACTCCCGTGCCCCGGGAGGAGTTCCGCGCCCGCGCCGCCCGGACGGGGGCGGCCGAACGCTGGGTGGTCGACGGCAACTACAGTCAGCTTCGCGACATCGTCTGGCCGCGTGCCAACACTCTCGTCTGCCTCGATTACCACCTGCCCGTCATCTACTGGCGGCTCCTGCGCCGCACGGTCACCCGCGTGCTGGCCGGCGCCGAACTCTACGCCGGGAACCGCGAGTCGTTCCGCAACGCCTTCCTCTCGCGAGATTCCCTCTTCGTCTGGGCGATGCAGACGCACCGGCGACGCCGCCGCCCGTATCCGGAGGAGTTGGCCCGGCCCGAGAACGCCCATCTGGACGTTCATCGCTTCGGCAGTCCGAATGTGACCGAGCGCTGGCTCGCCGAGATCGGAGTCCCTCCCAACGCGGACGACGCCAGAGGGCGGGGTATCATGCAGGGACTCTGAGCGGGAGTCCACCGATGCAGAACCCCTCGTCGACAATTTCGGCGCTTCTTCAGGAGCACCGTCGCTTTCCCCCATCGGAGTCGATCGCGTCGCGCGCCAACGCCCGGGCCGATCTGTACGAACGCGGAAGGGAGCCGGTCGGCTTCTGGGCCGAGATGGCCCGGGGCATCGACTGGCATACGCCCTTCACGAAGACGCTGGAATGGAACGCGCCCTGGGCGAAGTGGTTCATTGGCGGCACGCTGAACGCCTCGGTCAACTGCGTCGATCGCCATCTCGCCGACGGGCGCCGCACAAGAGCGGCGATCATCTGGGAGGGGGAGCCGTCCGTCCCCGGAAACATCGGCGGCGAAGTGCGCGTTCTCACCTACGGAGACTTGCACCGCGAGGTCAATCGCGCCGCTCACGCCCTTCGTGACCTGGGGATCGCGAAGGGCGATCGGGTCGCGATCTACATGCCGATGGTGCCGGAGGCGGTCATCGCGATGCTCGCCTGCGCGCGGATCGGCGCACCCCATACGGTGATCTTTGGCGGGTTCGCGCCCGAGGCGATCCGCGATCGGGTGAACGACTGCGGCGCGAAGGCGATCATCACTGCCGATGGCGGCTACCGGCGCGGCAACGTTGTCCCCCTGTACGACAACGTCGCGAAGGCGGCCGAGGGCGCGCCCACGGTGCAGAAGGTGCTCGTCCTCCGCCGAGTGGGCGAGGCGGTTCGCCCCGTGACCCTGAAGGCCGGTCGGGACGTCTGGTGGCATGAAGCCCTCGATGCCGCGCCCACATCGATCTGCCCGCCCGAGATGGTCGATAGCGAGCACCCGCTCTACATCCTCTATACGTCGGGTACCACCGGTAAGCCGAAGGGCATGCTTCATACGACCGGCGGATACCTCGTTGGGACGATGGCGACGGCCCGCGCCGTGTTCGACCTGAAGGATGACGATGTCTACTGGTGCACCGCCGACGTTGGCTGGGTCACCGGCCACTCCTACATCGTCTACGGCCCGCTCGCCAATGGTGCCACCTGCCTCATTTATGAGGGCGCACCCGACTTCCCGGACAAGGATCGCTTCTGGCAGATCGTGGCCAAGCACAGAGTGAGCATCCTCTACACCGCGCCCACCGCGATCCGCTCCTTTATGCGCTTCGGCGACGCGTTCCCCGCCCGACACGACCTCTCCTCGCTGCGACTCCTCGGCACGGTCGGCGAGCCGATCAACCCGGAGGCCTGGATCTGGTACCACGAGAAGATCGGCCACGGCCGCTGCCCGATCGTCGATACCTGGTGGCAGACCGAGACCGGGCAGATCCTCATCACCCCGCTACCCGGCGTGACAACCACGAAACCCGGTTCGGCCACATTCCCCTTCCCCGGCATCCAGGCCGATGTCGTCGACGAGCAGGGGAATCCGGTGCCGCTCGGGTCGGGCGGTTACCTGGTGATCCGCCATCCCTGGCCGGGCATGGCGCGCACGCTTTGGGGCGACGACGAGCGGTACCGCGAGACCTATTGGAGCCGCTTCCCCGGCATCTACTTCACGGGCGATGGCGCGCGCCGTGATGAGGAGGGGTACTTCTGGCTCCTTGGCCGGGTTGACGATGTCCTCAACGTCGCCGGCCATCGCATCGGGACGATGGAGGTGGAGAGCGCTCTCGTGTCCCACCCCTCGGTCGCCGAGGCCGCGGTCATCGGCGTCACCCACGAGATCAAGGGGCAGGCGCTGGCAGCGTTCGTAACCCCCCGCGCCGGCATCGTCGCCGACGATCGCCTCATCGACACCCTCAAGCGCCATGTCGCGACGACGATCGGTCCCATCGCCCGACCGGATCAGATCTTCATCACCGCCGAACTGCCGAAGACGCGGTCGGCGAAGATCATGCGCCGCCTCCTGCGGGATATCGCCGAGGGGCGCGTCCTGGGCGATACGACCACGCTCACCGATCCTGCGGTGGTGGCGGATATCCGCGAACGATACGCCCATACCGAGGCCTGATCGCGACGGCCCGGCGCGCGACGCCGGCTCCGACCTGCTCGTCACCTGCTATCGGTGCGAAGTGCCGGCGGCAGCGGCGTGCGCGCGATGCGGCCAGGGATACTGCGAGGCCCATCGCGGCGCCGATCCGCACGCCGACTGGTGCGCCGAGTGCGTTGGCAACGTCCGGGTCGAGGACGCGCTCGGATGGAGCGTTACGGGCTGCATGCTGGGAGTGGTGCTCGGGGTCATTATGCTGATCGTCACCTGGCTCGTCTACCCGCCGCTGGCGCAGGGCCCCGGGCGTGCCTTCGTCGTCATCGTCACAACCGCGCTCATCGTCGCGACCGCGGGCTACATGCTCCGCCGCATCAGTCGGCGCTCGTGACGCGGACGGCGGAGTCTCTCGAGGAGCGCCTCGCCACTCGGAGCCTCCCCGGGGCTGTCCGATCACTGCTTGGCGACGACGCGACGATCGCGACGTGGGAGTCCGGGCCGCTGACGGCTCAGGCCGTCGCGCTGGATCGCGACGCCTCATTGCTGCGCTTCAGCGGCCTGGCGCGAAAGGGGCGGGAAGAGGTGCCCTGGCGGCTCATCCTCAAGGTGAGTGCGCCCACGCCGGGGCGCGAGAATCCCGACGGCGGCTCGTACTGGCGACGAGAGGCCGACCTGTACGGCACGGACACCCTGTCGCGCCTAGGCGAAGGAGTCCGCGCTCCGGCCTGTCACGGCAGCGAGATCATCGACGGCCGCCTCGCCTGGGTCTGGCTGGCGGAGCTTGAGGATCTCCTCACCCGCTGGCCCTTCGCGCGCTGGGGCGAGGTTGCGCGGCGGCTCGGTCGGTTCAACGGGGCGCATACGCCCGGGTCGGTCGCGGTTTTCGCGCCCGAGGCGGCTGCCTCCCTGTCCGGCGAGCGGCTCCGCGCAACGGTGGAACGCCACGAACCGCTCCTCGCGCGTATCGTCGCCGGCGCCGATGATCCGAGAGTCAACCACTGGTGGCCACGCCCGATCGTCGATCGGATCGTGGATCTCTGGGACCGGCGGCGCCCTCTGTGCGACATGCTCGTCGCTCTCCCCCGCGGGCTCGTCCATGGCGACGCGATCCGGCGGAACCTGTTCACCGATGCGCGCGGCGACGTCGTCGCGATCGACTGGGAATGTGCCGGCTTCGCCGCGCTGGGCGAGGAGGTCGGGCAGTTGCTCTCGGTCGCGACCGCCTTCTTCGACGCCGAGACCGAGGACTTACCGCGGCTGGACGACCTCATCTTCGCGTCGTACCTGGAAGGTCTGCGCGATGTCGGGTGGCGGGGAAACGAATGCGCGGTGCGATTCGCCTACTGCGCCCACGCTGCGCTGCGGAACATCTTCAACGCCGTCGGCACGGCCTTGGCTAACGAGGCGCAGCAGGCACACGCCGTCCAGCGGTTCAGCCATCCCGACCAGGAACTCGCTCGGCGCCGAGCGGAGGCCCGGCCCTTCCTCCTTGCGCGAGCGGATGAGGCCTGGCGCCTTGTTATAGAAGGATCCACCCTCTGAACAAATAGGGGTTATCGCCGACACCGATTACCACCCTTTGTGTGCATAAAAACACTCTACCGACAATTTGTATGAAATGGCCCGACGGAATTAAGTCAATGGTGATTCGCAGTGGTCCGTATAGCGTCACTCTTTGTATGAACAGTTCGGTTTTTCTGACAATACGGATGCTACACCGGCGCTATGAAATACATCGCCATGTTGACCGTAAACTGTCAAATACGACCTCACGCGCTTAGTGCCTGCTGGGTAAAAATTAGCGGCGAGATCTCTTGCCATAGAACTCGGTATCTGCCCGCCCGAAATCAATATCTCGAAATATACTGCCCTATCACCGGTCCGGCACTCCGCGCGAAAAACCAC
>VGOZ01000054.1 GCA_016875715.1 Chloroflexota bacterium
ATGCCCTGCGCGCCCCCGGTCACGATCGCGACGCGATCTTTCAGCCTGGGCGCCATCGTGGCCGACTATATGCGGGGGGCCAGGGCCCATCGCGGTGCCGAGAACTGACCCGCCTGGCGGCTCTATCCCGCCGCGATTGCCACGAACGTGACCTCTAGCCGTACCAGTTCCTCAACCCACAGGATGTCCATCGTCTTGAGCGGGGTGATTCCGAAGTCAGTCATCTTCAGTTCGCGCTTCGCCGTGCCCGTCAGTGTGCCGCCGTCGAGCGAGCCGGTGACCGTGAAACTGACCGGCTTCTCAACCCCCTTGATCCTCATCACGCCTTCGAGCGTGGCCGTGAACTTTCCGTCGGTCCGCTGGGCAGGCTCGACCGCCTTCAGCGCGGACGGCGCGAAGGTAATCGCTGGGAACTGGAAGGCTTCGAGCGCGGTGCGGATCTGACTATCGCGATTCCCCGCGTCGGTGCGCAGCGTCTTCGCGGCGAACTCCAGCAGACTCTCCGCGGCGACGATTGCCGGTTCGGGGGAGAGAGTGATCCTGCCCGTGAGCGCCTTAGAGATGCCCGTCGCGTCTCTGGTGCCTTGACGCCGAGGAACTGCTCCTGCACCTTCATCGTCACCGTCGATCCCTCCGGTGTCAGGGTGAAGGTCTGCTTCTGCACGAGCCATGGCACGCCCGCAGCGGGCTTCGCCGCGGCGGCGGGTGCGATTACCGCGGCCGGCGACGGTGATGCCGTCGCCGGAGGTGCGACGATAGGGGCACAGCTGAGGACGATCAGTCCGATCCCGATCAGCCCCAGCGCAACCGCACCGAGCGGCGCCCCCTTTCCGCGCCAGGCGCCCCCAATGGCTCAGACGTCCCGCCTGCGATCGATGCCATGCGTGCCCTGCGCTCTCCCCGTGAAATACTGTCCGACCGATCGTTGCTATACAACCGATAGACCGTCAAGTAGTCGGGCGATCGGACGAGGTGAGGCACGTGCGCCGCGTGACAGGAAGAACTGCATAGTCGCGGCGGCTCGGCGCCAATCCGTGCGTGCGGACATCGCGGGCGTGACAGGTAGAACTTCCGATTCCGTCGCGATGTGCCGCGCAGTATCGTCCTTGCTCGTGGTTGTGACGATCGACTGGGTGGAGCGATAGCGCGCCCTGGCGACAAGCCGGCACAGTCAGGGGCGTCGGCTCGACCGCCTCCACGATCGCCCGGACGTGTGGTCCCATGGCCGCGCCCGCCGCTTCGACCTCGCGGCGCATGCCCGGACTCTGGCTGATCCGCTCCTGGAGCGACTCCTCGTCGTCGGCACGGGACGGACGATCCTCGAAATCGGCCCCGGACCAGGTCGACACACGATCCCGCTCGCGCGCGTGGCCCGGAGCGTCGTCGCGATGGAGCCCTCCGCGGCGATGCGTGAAAGTCTGGCGGCAAACCTCGCGGCCGCGGGTGTGGAGAATGTGTCCGTCATCGCCGGCCGATGGCCGGACGATGCGAACGGGGTGGGCAAAGTCGATCTCGCGCTCTGTGCGCACGTGCTCTATCCCGTGGTCGAGATCGCGCCATTCCTGCGCGGGCTCCACGAAGACACGACCGAGACGATCTTCTGTCAGATGCACTTCGGGCAGCGAGATGGACCGTACCGCGACCTGTTCCGCGCGATGTGGGAGGAGGCGCGCTGCCCCGCACCGGACGTGCTCGACCTGTTCAACGTCGCCCACGAACTCGGCTTCGCGGCCGAGTTCACTCTGGCCCCAGCGCCGGCGTTTCGCGTGTTCCCGACGTTCGAAAACGCGCTCGAGATCGCGCTCCAGGATACGCTGAATCCGGAGGGTCGGCGCGCCGAGGAACTCGCGGTCGCGTTCTTGCGCGAGCGGCTACGCCCTGAGGACGAAGGCTTCGCGCTCACCACTGATTGTCCTCTGTCGGGTATCATGTCGTGGCGCGGAGAGGCGGAACGCTGAAACCCGGTCGCTATCGCCATTTCAAGGGTGGTCTCTACGAGGTCGTGGGCGTAGGCCGCCACAGCGAGACACTCGAGGAGATGGTCGTCTACCGCGCGCTGTACGACTCGCCCGAGTTCGGACCGGACAGCCTCTGGGTCCGTCCCCGCGCGATGTTCCTCGAAATGGTGACCGTCGATGGGTTGGAGGTGTCCCGGTTTGCGCCGCTCGAAGATGCGGACGAGGGTCCTGCCTGACATAGACCAGATGGGCCATCCGGCACCGATGCTGCTCGTTCGGCCTTCGCTGTACGAGGACGGAGCGGACGATGGTACCGGCGACGCGACTCTACGAACGGCGACTCGGTCGGGTCATCCAGGAATGTCTCGCTGCGCGGAAGGAGTTGCTCCTGGAAATGGGCGGGCTCGACCGCGCACCGGCGCTGGCAACGGTTCGCGCTCGCCGCCTCGGCGAGCGGTTCCTCACGCGGTTCGCGGCACTGCGCCGGGAGATTGAGGTAACACCGGTTCCCTCAGGCGGCACGCGCTGCCAGGGCGCGCTGCGGCGCTGGATCGACCTGCACGTACGAGCCTGCGATGCGCTCGCCCGGCTGGGATTCGGCAGCGATCTCCGACCGATCGGTGCGGCCGCTCGGTACATCGGCGATGCCAGGCTCGCCGCGCGTGAGTTCAATCGGGCACATCGCGTCTTTGCGGCACCACTGGCCGCGTAAGACCAACATCCGGACCTCAGGGCTCCGACATTGCGGTCGATCGCAGACGCCGTGGCTCACGGCCCGGGCAGTGCCGGCGGCGATTCTGGCTGGCGGCGTTGCCTCGTTCCGGGCGCGCCTGCCGTACGCAGGCCCGGTTTCAGACGTCAGTCACGAGTTGCGCGCCTGCCTACAGCCATCCAGGCCAGATCGATCTCCTCGATTGCTTTCCGGCCGTGAGTCTCAGCATACAGCGGGCACCGCATAGCGCCTACAATGCACCGGGTGGCTTTCCGTCCGCAGAAGGGACCCGTTACCGGCCTACGGGTTACGCCCGAACTCGTGGTGCGCGAACTGCGCGCCCAGAACTTCGCGGTCCTCTCGACCGTCAACGAATCCGGGGGACCCGACTCCGCGGGCGTGAACTACGGCGTCGCGGCAACAGATCGTCCGCTGACCCTGTACGTGATGACGCGGAGGCACCTCAGGAAGGCCATGAACATCGCCTCGAACCCGGCCGTTTCGTTGGTCATGGCGGTGCCGCGGAAGATCCTCCGGTTCGTCCCTCCCGCGACCATCCAGTTGCACGGGACGGCCGAGATTCTGGATGCCACCGACCCGGAAGGAACGGAGGTTTTCCGTCGCTCCCTCATCGGACGGCTCATACTAAGCGCGCATGCGGCGTCACACCGCCGCGGCGAAACGCGAGATTGCTTCCTGCGGATCGCAATAGCGCCTGAGGTGCACACGTACGCCGTGGGATACAGTGCGTGGGAGCTCCGCCGGGACATCGAACGAGGAGTCGGATTCGTGCGAATGTGGAGTGACGAGTCGTAGCCAGCCCGCGGAACGCAATGACGATCGAGCCACCGGGTCAATGACCCATCGGTTTGGCACCGGGAATTGCGCTGTGCCGCGTTTGTTGCGGCCGGGCGAGACCCCATCGCGCCCGCCAGATAGCCGCGGGCGGCCGCCCTCTGAAAATTTCCGTCTACGTCGTGCGGGGCTGGAGGGTCGTCTGGGCTGTCGGGCCGCCCGGCCGCCCGTAATCGCGGAAGAGCGCGCCCCACTCCGTCCGATCGAAGGCGCGGATGATCCGCTGGCCAATGGTCGGGTACCACAGAAGATCGTGGTAGACGTTCGAGGCGAACGGTGCCCAGACGACCAGAGGCGAATGCAGGAGGATGCGCTCGAGGGGCCGAAGTGGGCCCCGGCGCAGCATCTGATCGCCCCAGATCACGAACGACTTCTTGACCTGGAAGCGCGGGCTCATCTCGGGCACCTCATCGCCCACGATCTCGATCTCGCGGGGATCGGCGCAGCCCAGGCCGCGCTCGTGTGCCATACGCAGGTAGGGGATCTCCAGCGGATCGAAACCCATGATCTTCGCCGCGATCGCGTCGATCGCAACCTGATCTGCCGAGGCCAGGATGACGTTGCCGATCCGCGGGATCATCGTGCGCGGGCCGGCGCCATCTCCGGCGACAGTGCCGTCCATCACCGCGAACATCGCGGGGTGAATCTCGCGCTGCATGAGCACGAGGTCGACGAGGACCTCGTGCATGTGCTTATGCGCGTAGTGCCGGACCTCGCGGAGGAGGCCGCCGAAGGCGTTCTTGATCGCGCCGGTGGTCGTCGCGTGGCCGTGGGTCTTCACTGTGGGGAGGTGGACGATCTGCCGGCCGTGGAACATCTTCGGGATGACGATGCCGTCGGGGAAGATGCGGTGAAGGATCAGCAGTGCCGTCTCGAACGAGTGGACCTCCCACTCGACCTCGGTGAGCGGCTGGAACGGGACGCCATGCCGCTCGAGCACCGGCATCCACCGGTTTGCCTCCGCGCCCTTTCGGGGATCGGTCACCACTGTCCTGTTCTCGATCGGGATGATGCGATCGCGGTCGAACCCATCGGCGATCATCGTCCCGAGGACGCCATCGACCTGCCACGGCTGGCTCGAGCACGCCGGGAAGTACTTGGTCCAGGAGAGGTTTAGCTTCAGCAAGGTGGTCCGATCGCGCCGAATGGTGTCCTGGTAGCCCGCCAGGTGCATCACCCTGCGGTAGTCGTCCACCACGGTCGCAGGCCGGGTGCGCAGGACAGCCACCTTCGGCGCGGGCTGACGGTAGTCAGGATGCTCGTGCGACACTGCACTCTCCTCGGAGGGGATCCATCTCGGGACGGAGCGGGCGCCAGGGCGACCTAACGCCCGTTGGCCATTGTAGGTTTAGGCGTGCGGAGCGATTCCGCTTAGCGGAGGCACCTCCGTTGAGGACGCCCGCGTCACGAGGCGAAACTGGGCGTCGCCTCCACGTGGGGGATTTCGGTCGGTCTCACCGATGCCTCCTCCTCGTCGAGCACCGGTTGCAGCGCTCCAATGGCCACCGCGATCTGATCGAGGTCCGGTTCGCGGGTGGTCAACCGCTGCACGATCAATCCTGGCGCGAGCAGCGCGCGAATCGCTCCGCTCCGCTGATAGCGGGCGCTTGCCCAGCGAATGAACTCGAAAGCGATGCCCGCGACGAGCGGAATGAGGAGGATGCGCGAGAGGATCCGCCACTCGAGATCAGGTCGGCCCAGGAGTGAGAAGAGCACGAACGAGACGAGGACGACGATCATCAGAAAGGTCGTGCCACATCGGGGATGCTCGATCGGGAAGCGCTGAACCGATTCCGGCGTCAGCGGCGCTCCGGCCTCGTAGGCGTTGATGGTCTTGTGCTCGGCGCCGTGATACTGGTAGACCCGGCGGATCTCCTCCATCCGCCCGATCGCGACCATGTAACCGAGGATGATCACCAGCCGAATGATCTTCTCGACCAGGTTGCTGACGATGTCGGACTCGATATACGGGTCGATCGCGCCGATCACGAGGACCGGCAAGACGAAGAAGAACGCGATCGCGCCACCGAGCGCCATGGCCATGGTCGTCCAGAGCGCGACTCGCGGCAGGCCCTCGCCTTCAGCGGCCGGTGCCTGATCCTCGGCATCCACCGGTTTTGGCTCGCGTGCCGCCACATCAGATGCGAACATGAGCGCCCGCACGCCGAGCGCCATGGTGTCCCAGATGGCGACCGCGCCCCGGATGAGCGGCAGCCGCGCCCAGCGCGCCGTGTAGAGAGCGCCATCCAGCCACTCGCGCTGTATGACGATCGAGCCATCGGGCGCACGGCACGCCACCACCGCGGTGCGACGGCCGCGCATCATCACACCCTCGATGACCGCCTGGCCGCCATAGAGGTTCGGCGTAGAGATACCCCTGGTCTAGGTGGCCGAGGTTTGGCGCTGGCGCATACGGCGGAGGAAGCGCTCGACCTGACCGCCGGTATCGACGATCCGCATGTTGCCGGTATAGAAGGGATGGCACTTAGAGCAGAGCTCGACGCGTAGCTCTTTCTTCGTGGCGTGCGTGGTGAACGTCTCGCCGCAGATGCACGTGACGGAAGCCTCGTGCCAGGCCGGGTGGATTCCCTTGCGCATCGTCGCCCTCTCAGCCCGCCGCGACCGGCACCGCTTCGGCCAACGGGTACACGCTGACCTTCTTCTGATCCGGCTGTCGGTACCACTCGAACTTCACTTCGCCGTCGATGAGGGCGAAGAGGGTGTGGTCCTTGCCCATCCCCACGTTGGTGCCGGGGTGCACGCGCGTACCGCGCTGCCGGATGATGATCGTTCCCGCACTCACGGCCTCGCCGCCGAAGCGCTTCACACCGAGTCGCTGCGACGCACTATCGCGGCCGTTCCGCGAACTCCCTACGCCCTTCTTATGGGCCATTGCTCCCTCCCGTTCGTCGCGCTAGGAACCGGCAACGATCTCGCGCACGAGGAGACGGGTGTACCGCTGCCGGTGACCCGTCTTGCGCCGATAGCGCACCTTTGGCTTGTACTTGAAGACGATGATCTTCTGCCCCTTCTCCTCGGCGGCCTGCACCCGCGTGAGCACCCGGGCGCCCGGGACGATCGGCGTGCCGATCGCGGTCCGGTCCTCCTCGCCGATAGCCAGCACCCGATCGAGTTCGACCGTGTCGCCATCCGCCACGTCGGGGAGCTTCTGGACCAGGATCGACTGGCCCACCATCACCCGGTGCTGCTGACCACCGGTCTGGACGACTGCGTACACGGCTGACTAACCTCCGGCTCGGAACGGCAAGTATACGAGGGGCGCGATGAACGGACCAAAGATCGCGATGATCGGCGCGGGTTCGGTGGTGTTCGCGCGCGCCCTGATGAGCGACATTCTGTCGCTCCCGGCCCTCGCCCATAGCGAGATTCGCCTGCATGACATCAACGCGCGTCGCCTCGAGACGGCCGAGATGATGGTCGCCTCGATCGCGCGGACTCTCGGCGTGGCGCCAACGATCCGCGCCTCGCTCGATCGGGTCGAGGCGCTCCGCGATGCCGACTACGTCATCAACGCGATCCAGGTCGGCGGGTTCGACGCGACGCTGCGCGATTTCGAGATCCCGAAGAAGTACGGTCTGCGCCAGACGATCGCCGATACGCTCGGCATCGGCGGCATCTTCCGCGCGCTGCGGACCATCCCGGTCCTCCTCGAGGTCTGCGCCGATATGCGCCGCCACGCGCCCGGCGCACTTCTCCTCAACTACACGAACCCCATGGTCATGCTCTGCCTGGCTGTCGAACGCGCGGGCGGCGTGCCGAGCGTCGGCCTGTGCCATTCGGTGCAGCATACGTCGCATCGCCTCGCCGACTATGCAGGTGTCCGCCCGGAAGATGTGTGGTATCGCGTCGCCGGTATCAACCACATGTCGTGGTTCCTGGAGTTCCGCCATCGGGATGGAACCGACCTGTACCCCGCGCTCTGGGAGGCCTCGAACGATCCGGCCTGCTTCGGACGGGATCCGGTGCGGTTCGAGATGATGCGCCGCCTCGGGTACTTTGTGACGGAGTCGAGCGAGCATTTCGCGGAGTACTTGCCCTATTTCATCAAACGGCCGGCTGAGGTCGCCCGGTTATCGATCCCTCTGGACGAGTACATCCACCGTTCGGAACGGAACCTGAATCGGGCCGAAGAGGCACGAGCCCGACTCGATCGTGGCGAGTCCCTCGAGGTCAGGCGGAGCGACGAGTTCGCAGCGTACATCATCAACGCGATCGAGACGAATCGCGACTGGTCGTTCCACGGCAACGTCGCGAATCGCGGCCTGATCGACAACCTGCCTACCGACACGATCGTCGAGGTGCCGATTCTCGTCAACGCCGCGGGTCTTCAGCCGGTGGCGATGGGCACGCTGCCGACGCAACTGGCGGGGATGAACCGGACGAATATCGCGACGCAGCAACTGGTGGTCGAGGCGGTACTGACCGGCAATCGCGATCATCTCTACCACGCGGCCATGCTCGACCCGCTCACTGCGGCCGTGCTGTCAGTCGACGAGATCTGGCGGATGGTCGACGAGATGTATGACGCGCACCGCGATCTGATGCCGCGCCTGCTGGCGCAGAGGCTGCACCCGATACCCGCGTTGGCGTAGATTCTCCGACGAACTAGCGCCCGGTGCCGATAGCCGATACGGGTCGGCGGCGGGTCAGACCGACAGGCTCAGCCTGATCGCGCGGTCGACCTCCCGGATACGCTCGGGCGCGAGCGTGCCGACAATCGCTGCCTCCGTGCTGCGGCCGCACGAGGAGCTTCACGTCCGGCGCGGGCCTCTCGTTTAGGACCTTCCTCCATCACCGGCGGGGCCGGGACGCGCACGCGGCAGAGATGTCTCTCTCAACGTCGCGCCTGCTCCATCGCCCACGGGTCTGGCCCGGGGTGACCGACTCGACGATTTGTACCGCGAACTGGCGCAGTTGCGGCGCGCGAGCGTGCTCGACGCGCCCGCACGCCCCGACGCTGTCGCCGAGGTGTCGGCGCGATGGCGTGGGCCCGGGGCCGTGCAGGTGATCCGCGCGCAGAAGGGTTGAGCGGTGCTCCTGACGATCGATAGAGCGGCCCTGGTCGCCGCGCTTCACCGTGAGGAGCCCGCGCATCCGGCTGCGCTGTCACTGCTGATCGCGATGCGCCGCAGGCGGCACCAGACGGTGCAGCCGTTTCGGTGCTCGTGGAGGTGGTCGCCGCGATCCGGCGGCGGACCGGGGCGGCGGACCTGGCGGCGAGGATCGAACGCGATTTCCTCGCTCTCGCGGTGCTGCGCTTCATCGAACTCGAACTGAATCGCGCCCGGGCGCGTGAGGCGAGCGCGATCGCCCGCGCCGCCGCCCTCCGGGGGATGGATGCCCTGCTGCTGCAGGTGGCGCGCGAGTTCGGCGCCACGCTGGTCACGCTCGACCGCGAGATGCTGGATCGCGCCGCGCCGTATGTGGATCCGGTCCCCCCTGCCGCGAACGCCAGAGGAACGCGTTCCTCAGGCGTTTCCTGCATCCTTCCCGCCGAGGCGCTCCACGGTCGCGGCGGCGAACTCCTCGGGAAACGTCTGCCCGCGCCCGGCACAGAGGTCGCGGGCGCGGCGAAGGAAGACTGCGGCGATCGCCTGGTTCAGCGCGCCTGCGGCGGCGATGGTCGGGCCGTACGGCCCGAGAGAGTCCAGGATCGCCCGCTGCTCCGCGGTGAGCAATGGGTTGACGCGCTTGACGCCGCGCGCCCCCACCGCGTTCTCCAGGAGCATCAGATCGACGAGCATCCGCTTCAGGAGAAGCGCGCCCTCGAGCGCCACGTGACCCTCGTCCCGGGCGGCGACCACCGGGTACAGGCCAAGGACGCGGAGGAACTCCTCCACGAGGAATGCGAGGCGATCGCTTGAGGGTGGTGTTGCCGGACGGAGCGTGACGGCGAGGCCGTCGGGGTCGTACAGGACGACAGTCGCGTCGGCCTCCCATTCCTGCAGCTCTCGAGACCGGCGGAAGACGAGGTCGTAGCGGCGCCAGGATCGATCGACAACCGTGACGATCGGGGTCGGTCCGGGCAGGCGACGGCGCAGGAAGGTCGGACCGACGGCGTCGACGAGATTGTTCCAGTCGGCAGCAAGGCCATCGAATCGGTTTTCCCGCGCGACGAGGTGGAGATCGATATCGGCGTGGTCATCACCATCGCCCCGCGCCAGGCTGCCGGTCAGGAGCAGCGCCGCGACTCGATCGTCGCCCCGCAGGACCGCGATCAGACGCTCGAGAAGCGGTCGGTGTGCGGCGGGTAGCGACGTCGGGATCCGCGTCGACTCGCTCAGTCGACGTACGGACGCAGGAATCGCGCGGCCGCGCGCAGACCGTCGAGCGCTCGATCGACATCGTCGCGCCAGCCGAAGGTGTCATCCTCGTGCTCGACCGCAAGCACGCCGTCGTAGCCGATCTCTCGGAGCGTGCCCAGGTAGCGTCCCCATTCCACCACGCCGCCACCGGGCAGGGTGTAGCGCCACCATCCGGTCTCGCCGCCGATCGCGCGCTGGCCGAACGCGGGTCCGCTGTAGCCGCCTTCGTAGATCCCTTCCGGGATCACTTCGGTGTCTTTGGCGTGCGCGTAGTAGACGCGATCACGGAACTCCCGTAGCGCGCGCAGGTAGTCGATTCCCAGGACAATCAGGTGAGAGGGGTCGAAACAGAGGCCGAGCGCCGGGGAGGGGACCGCCGCGAACAGACGGCGCCAGTTCCGCGGTCCGATCGCGAAGTTGCGTCCCCGACCGTGGTAGTGCTCGATGACGAGGCGCACCCCAGCCCGCTCGGCGTGCGCGCAAACCGGTATCAGCGCGGCGCGGGCGTATTCGAGCGTCGCGTCGTCGTCGGCTCCCTCGGGCCGAGTATGACCGATGTGCGCCAGCGCGATGCCGCTCGCCGCCACCACGTCGATGCGCGCGATCGCCTGTTCGACGTGCCGCTCTCGTATCGCCGCGTCGGTGACGAAGAGATCGGGTATGCCGCCGGCCGACGCCGGGATGAGTCCGTGCGCTCGTGCCACCTCCGCGCCGTCTGACCGTGAGGCGGGCACGTCGACCGCACCGTAGCCACTCTCCCGTGCGAAGGCGCAGACCTGTTCGAAGGGCGCCCGGCCGTTCAGCACCCCCGCCAGGACGATTCCCAGTTTCACAATCACCCTCCCTGTGACATCGCCCGCAACCGCCCGCGGAGATGGGCCAGATCCGCGATCACACAATCCTCCCGATCGTCGACGCGCGCGTCGGGGATCGCGCCCCGCGCATCGAGCGAGCGAACGATCTCGCCGATGCGATCGCCCAGGCGAATCCGGGGACGGAACTCGGGAATGTCGCGTTGGATCTTGCTCGTATCGTAGATGCGGTTCCACCGTGACTCGACGGCGAGCAAGTCGGTCATGTCAGGTAGCGCCTCGATGAGCGTGTCGGCGGGAGCGTCGACGTAGGTCGCCACCATACCGAGACCCTCGGTGACCGCATCGTGGTACTGCCGCCACGTCGCGTATCCGGGCCGGGTGAGGATGTAGCGCTGGCCGAAGCACCGCGACCGATCCACCGCCGCGGCATAGGCGACACCCGCGTCATCGGCAGGGCACTCCGACCAGATCAGCTGTCCATCGTGGGTGTGGAGGAGAGGCAGGCCGCGACGGAGCCGGTCGGGCCAGCCGTTGCCCCGACCCAGCTGGCGCAGGAGCGTGTGCTGATAGCCCCAGGTCTGGGCGGGCAGGGAAGTCGTGACTGCGAAATCGCCGCGTTGATGGGCGGTCTCGAGAACGGCGTCCGCCTCGACCTTCCCTCGGGCGTACGGCGTCACGGGATTCGGCGGACTGTCTTCGTTCGTCGGCGTCTGGCGCAGGGCGCCACCAAATATGGCGACGGTGGACGTATGGATGACCTGGCGCACGCCCTGGAACGCCCGCACGTCGCTCTCAGCATCCGCTGCCGTGTAACAGATCATGTCGATGGCGACATCGAAGCGTTCGGCGCGGACCCGCGCCTCGAAGTCGGACCGCTCATTCCGATCGCCGCGCAGCACGCGCACACCGGTCGGTAGGTCTCCCTCGGTAAGGCCGCGGTTGAAGAACGTGATCGCGTGGCCCGCGGACAGAAGCGCCTTCGTGATGCCGCAGCTGATGTTGCCCGTACCGCCGACGTTGAGGACGCGCATCGGCCCGGATCTTATAGCGTTCCTTTGATGGACCTCGCACCGCTCCGCCTCGGTGCCAGCGCTCGGTTTCTCATCGACGGAGCCGACGTGCCCTTCCTCTATTTCGCCGATACCGCGTGGGCGATCGTCTGGAAGGGCAAGCCCGCGGAGTGGGAGACGTACTTCGAGCGGCGCGTCGCGCAGGGGTTCAGCGTAGTTCAGGTCAACCTCCTCCCCTGGCGGTGGCACCTCACCGACGTCGAGGGCAATCTGCCTTTCGTGGGTGGCGATCCGGATCGTCCGAAGGAGGCCTACTTCGCGCGGTTCGATCGATTCCTGGCGCAGGCGAGCGCGCGCGGCCTGGTGACGTGTCTGATGATCCTGTGGGGCGGTCCCCGACCCAACCTACCCGCGGTCCGCTTCACCACCGCGCAGGCCGTCTCGTTCGCGCGCTTCGTCGTCGCACGCTACGGCCATCATCGGATGATCTGGAGCCTCTCCGGCGACGCCGAATACGCGCGCGAGATCGAGAAGTGGGACGCGGTCGGAGCGGCGGTGGAGAGCACTGATCTCTAGGGACACCCGACGACGAACCACCTACCTTCCTCGATGAACTGGCGTTTCCTCCACCACGACGCACCGTGGCACGACTTCCACATGGTCCAGACCGGCCACCGTCGTGGCGCGATCGGCGACATCGCCGCGCTCCCGGCCGCCTACCGACGGCTCCCGCCCTCGCCCGCCCCGAACACGCCGGGCACCGCGATGGGCAAGGCGTTCGTGAATGGCGAACCGTGGTACGAAGCGCATCCCTCGCGCGACGTGCGCGAGATCTACGGCCCGGCCTTCGATGCCTACGATGCCCGCTTCGCGCTGTGGGTCAGCGTATTGAACGGCGCGACGATGGGCCACACCTATGGCGCCCAGGGCATCTGGAACTGGAAGCGACCAGGCGATGACGAGGAGGATATGGCCGGTCCCCAGATCGGGCCGCTCTGGCACGAGGCGCTCGCGCTGGAGGGTGCCGCCCACTGCGGCCAAGCCGTCCGTCTGCTCCGGGATCTGCCGTGGTGGCGGCTCGAACCTGCGCCGGAACGGGTCCGTCAGGATCCGCCGCCGCCGCCCGATTACCGGCCAGCCTGCGCGCGCTCGCCGGAGGAACTGTGGGTCATCTATCTGCCCACTGGCGCCTCGCGCCTGACCGTGCTCGGCCTGGAGGAGAGCGCCTGGCTCGCGGCCTGGTTCGATCCGCGTCTCGGCGTCAATCACGATGTCGGCGCGGCGACGGCGGATGAGACTGGTCTCTGGGCCGCGCCGCCGGCGCCGAACGGCGCGGACTGGGTGCTGCTGCTCCGACGGGAGTAGCGCGGCGCGCTCTGGCCTCACCGTAGTTCCGCCTCCAGACGACCAGCAGGATGATGGTGCGGCGCGGCGCCACACCCCTCGATTCGATCGCTTGAAATGGCCCTGACGGAGACGCTCGCCGCGATCGTCGCGGAGGCACCGTCCCCGGCCTGATCGTCGCCTGGCGCCATGGGGACGCACCGCTCCACCATGCCGTGTCGGGTACGGACGAGACCGGTCGGGTCCTCACCGCGGACGCGCTGATGCCCATCGCGTCGATCACGAAACTCGCCACTGCGCTGGCGATTCTGCGCCTCGTCGATACGGGTGAAGTGGATCTCGACGCGGCGATCGGGCGGTGGATACCCGACGCGGTCGCCGGGACGCGCGATTTGACGGCGCGCCACTGCCTGACCCACATCGGCGGCCTCCCAGCCGACGTCGACGGCGCACGGGCGCCCTACGGACCCGGACTCGACTGGCCGATGCTCGCCGCGGCCTGCGCCGCCACCCCGCCCATACAGGCGGCCGGCGTCTCGGTGATCTACTCGAACGTGGGCATCGGCGTCCTGGCCACGATCGTCGAGCGGGTCCACGGCACCTCCTTCCTCGCGGCAGCGCGCACGCTTGTCTTCACTCCGCTCGGCATCGGTGGGACGCTGGGAAGGGAACCGCCGCAACCGCCTGTCCGTGTGGCGGGAGTCGTGCCCCCGCTGGAACCCGGCGAGGAACCATCGCCGCGAGAGTCGATCAGCTACCGTTTCTGGCGAGGCGTCGGCTTCCCCTGGGGCGGCATGGTCGCCACCGCCGAGGACGCACTGCGCCTAGTCGCGGCGTTCGCGGGCCGCCCATCCGGATTCTTGAGTGATCGGACTCGCGCGGAGGCGACGCGCGACCAGACCCTCGGCCTGGGGGGCGGAATGCCGGTGTTCCAGTTGACCTGGCCGGCCTGCGCCTGGGGTCTCGGCGCCGAGTTCCAGGGAGGCAAAGTGCGCCACTGGGCTCCGCGCGAAGCCGGGCCGGACTCGTTCGGCCACGTCGGCGCGACAGGCACCATCGCCTGGCACGCGCCACAATTCGACACGACTTGGGCGATGTTCGCGCCTCGCTTCTTCCTCCCCTGGATCACCGACATCGGCCCGCGCGTCGGCGCGGCAGTGCTGCGCGACGCCGCCCGAGGCTGAACCCGCAGGGCCTGATGCGCGATTTCAGTACGGTGAACAGGGTGTCTTCCAGAGCATCATGCGGCGCTTCCAACTTCCCGGAACGCCGAAATCGTCTTGCTATTATCGCGGCCACTTCCTTTCCGATCGGAAGCCCCGCGGAGGTAGACGTGCTCCTCACTAACAGCCTGGGCATGCGCAAGGAGCCGTTCACGCCGCGCGACGGCCACGTCGGCATCTACGTCTGCGGCGTCACCCCGTATGACACGACCCACGCCGGGCACGCCTTCACCTACATCTCCTTCGACGTGCTCATCCGCTTTCTGCGGTATCGCGGCGTGCGCGTCACCTACGTCCAGAACGTGACCGACATCGATGACGATATCCTCCGCAAAGCGAAACAGGTCGGGTTGACCTGGCTCGAACTGGGGCGGCAGGAGACCGCCCGCTTTCGCGCCGACATGGACGCGCTGAATTGGATCGCGCCGGATCACTATCCTCTCGCCACCGAGGAGATTCCCGAGATCGTCCGCATCGCGACCGGTCTGATCGAGAAGGGCTTCGCCTACGTCAAGAACGGCAGCGTGTACTACGAGGTCCGAAAGGACCCCACCTTCGGCGAGTTGGCCGGACTCGGCTACGACGAAGCGCTCGCAATCGCGAACGAACGGGGAAACTACCCCGATGATCCGAACAAGCGCGACCCGCTCGATTTTGTGCTCTGGCAGGCGGCCCAACCCGGTGAGCCCACCTGGTCGAGTCCGTGGGGCGAGGGTCGCCCCGGCTGGCACATCGAATGCTCGGCGATGTCCACGCGGTACCTGGGCGCCACGGTCGACATCCACGGTGGCGGGTCGGACCTGATCTTCCCCCATCACTCCTGCGAGACCGCGCAGACGGAGCGCTACACCGGCGTGAAGCCGTTCGTCCGCTGTTGGATGCACAGCGCGATGGTCCAACTCGACGGCGTCAAGATGTCGAAGTCGCTGGGCAATCTGGTGATGGCCCGCGATGTGCTGGCCAGGGCTCCGGCCGACGCGATGCGCCTCTATCTCTCCAACCATCACTATCGGCAGGCGTGGGACTGGAGGGAGCCGGAATTCAATCAGGCGCGTGCCTGGGCGGGGGCGATCGCCGCCGCGGCGAACGGGCCCGATGGCGCCGCCGGCAGAGCGGAGTTGGACGCCGGACCGTACCGGTCGCGCTTCCTCAACGCGCTCGACGACGATCTTCGTACGCCGGATGCAGTCGCGGCGCTCCGCGACCTCGCGACCGCGGTAGGCGCGGCCCGCCCGACCCACGATGTCACGGCGGCGCGCGAGACGCTGCGCGACCTCGGCGGGCGGATCCTGGGGTTGACCTTCCGGGAGTAGCGACCTCACCACCGCCCTCCTTCCACGTGAGGGCAGAGTGAGCCGAGGTACTCCGGCTGACATCCAATCCAGAGGGCGGAGACGCGCTGGAGTACCGATCGACCTCACCGTGGGCCGGTCCTTCCATCGAGATTTGACGCGTCGCCGATTACTCGCCGGCGCGGCAGCCGCGGCGTAGGATCGATGGGTGAAGGAGCTCCCGGGGATCGCGGTCGTACTCGGCCTGACCCTGGTCGCGGCAGTTCTCGCGGTGCCGCTGGCGCGGGCAGCGCCGACGACACGGATCGCGATCGATCCGTGCCTGGATCGCCTGATCGGGGCGCGCCTTCAGGAGTCGCCGGGGACGTTCGCAGTCGCGGCCGTCGATGCCACGACGCTGCGCGGCGCCATCGTCGACGGCGAGCGTCTCTTCTACGGGGCGAGCCTTTACAAGCTGTGGATCCTCGAATCGGTGTACCGCGCCGTCGAGGCCGGCCACATGCATCGGGGCGAGACGATCGCAGTGTCGCACCACGAGGAGCCCAAGCCGACACCCGTACCCGGCGCGACCGCAACGCCGCTCGACCCCAGTCTCACGCCTGTTCCCGTGCCCACGCGCCCGATCGAACAAGGCCGCGGAGGAATTGGCGACTCTCTCGGCAAATCCGCCTGCGCTCATCGAGCACCTCGACCTCGGTCTCGTCCAGGCAATCGTCCGGTCGCACGGCGGAACCGGTAGCGCTTTCGGCCTGGGCGCCAATCACGTCAACGCCGCGGATATGCTCGCCTTTCTCCTCTGGCTTGTCGCGCCCGACGCGCCCGATGCCGAGATCCGTGCCGGCATCGTCGACCGGATGACCCGCCAGGCGGTGCGCGATCGCATCCCCGCGGGCGTGCCTCCGGCCATTGTCGTCGCGAACGAGACGGGCGACGAGGACACGTCGATGCACGATGTGGGCCTGATCTTCGCGGCCGGCCATACCATCGCCCTGGCGGTCCTCGCGGAGGGAGTCGACGATCCCTGGGGCGAGGGGTCGCGCTTCGTCGCCGCGCTGACCCGCGGAATCTACGATCAGGTCTTGCGCGGGTGTCCTATTCCCGATGACAACCGCGGGTTCCTCCTTCGCATCCTCGCCGACGAGTTTTCCCGCTCCCTGGCCCGGCGCTATCCGGCCAGTGCACCGCGACCCACTGGAGCGCCTTCGGGCACTTCCTTCGGCCCCTCGGCGACCCCGCCCCGCACGTCTCCCGCGCCGTTGCCCACGAACGTGGCGCCGGCCAACCCACCCCACGATCTGGCGATCCCCCTGGTGGGTGGGCGACCCGTTCTGAATGCCATCCGGCGGATAGACTCCCGGCCGTGACTCGCCTGGCTCTATTCACCCATCCCGATAGCCTGCGCCACGATACCGGCGGCCACCCCGAACGGATCGCACGGATGCACGCCATCCAGCGCGTCCTGGTCGAGGATGAACTCATCGCGCGCTACCCGCTGCGCCTCCCAACCCCGGCGACGCGCGAAGAGATCGCCCGGGTGCACGACGCAGAGTACGTGGACCGCGTCGCGCGGATGGCAGCTCAGGGCGGCGGACAGTTCGATGTAGATACCGTGCTCTCCGAGGGCTCATTTGACGCAGCGGCGGCCGCGGCCGGTGGCGCCATCGCGGCGGTGGAGGCTGTCCTGGCCGGGGGAGCCGCGCGCGCGTTCGCCCTGGGGAGACCCCCCGGGCATCACGCCCGACCGGACACAGCGATGGGGTTCTGCCTGTTCAACAACATCGCGATCGCCGCGCAGGCAGCCCGCGACCGGTACGGCCTGCGGCGGATCGCGATTGTCGATATCGACGTCCACCACGGCAACGGGACCGAGGAGAGCTTCTGGGAGGACGGCGGCGTCTTTTTCTGCTCCCTCCATCAGTATCCGTTCTACCCGGGTTCGGGCGCGCTGAACGATATCGGCGCCGGCGTGGGTCGCGGCACGACGTTGAACGTGCCCCTGCCCACCGGATGCGACGACGCGATCTACACCGCTGCCCTCGACCAGGTGGTGATCCCGGCGCTGAGCCGTTTCCACCCCGAGGCGCTCCTCCTCTCGATTGGCTTCGACGCACATTGGGCCGATCCTCTGGCCTCGATGCACCTGAGCATCGCCGGCTATGTGGGGCTCGTCGATCGCCTGGCGGCATGGGCGGATCGGGTGTGTTCCGGCCGCCTGGTCCTCGTGCTCGAAGGCGGCTACAACCTCGAGGCGCTGGCGTATGGGACGCTTGCCGTCGCGCGCTCGCTGGCCGGAATGGAGTGGGGCGATCCGCTCGGCCGATCGCGCCGTTTCGTGCCGATGATGCCCGTGGATCCGCTGTTCTCCGCACTCCGCCGCGTCCACGGCCTCGACCGCCCGCGCTGAGGATCGAATCGGGCAGTCCGGACTCTGACCCCGCTCAACATTCCTCGCCCACGACCGCGTAGGCGAGGAATGTTGCGTCCCACCGCCGGGGTTCGTCGCCGCGGGGCTCGCGAGCGGCGGCTGTCTGGCAATGGCCGACGCGACTGGTGGCGCTGCGGTCGCCAGCCCTGTTCGCCAGGTACGTCGCCGGCGTGTATAGTCGGTGTTGGCCCGTCGGGTGACGGGTCGTTTTCGTGTCCGACCAGTCCCGGCGGGAGTAGCCGGGTTCGGAGATCTGGATTGGAAGGGGGTGTCGGTTTCGAATGCACGTTGCTCTGCGTGATGGGGAGACACAGGAAGCTCTCCTGACGCGTTTCACGAGAGGCGTTCAGCGTTCGGGTGTCCTCAAAGAAGCGCGAGAGCACCGGTTTTTCGTTCCGAAGCCCGAGAAGTTGCGCATCGCGAAGCGGAAGGCGGCCCGCAAGGCTGCGCGCCGTGCGGCGCGCGCCGCGGCACGCGCCGCACGCAGTCGCTGACCCTTCAGGACAAGGTGTGACGTGACCGCTCCGCTTCGCGTCGGACTCATCGGCGCCGGATGGATGGGTCATGTGCACGCCCAGTCGTGGGCCGCCAACGCGCCGCGAGGCGAGATCACGGCGGTATTCGATACCTCGGACGACCGCGCCCGGGCGCTCGTCGACGCGCGGACGAATGGTCGAGCCCGGGTTTACAAGGACCTGGGCGGACTCCTGGCCGATGCCGAGATCGACGCGGTCGACATCTGTTTGCCGCACCATCTTCACGCCGACGCGATCGTGCGCGCGGCCAGCGCCGGAAAGCACGCTCTCTGCGAGAAGCCGATCTGCCTGACGTTCGAGGAGCTGCGCGCGATTCGTCGCGCGGTGGATGACGCCGGCATCACGTTCATGACCGCGCACAACAACCTGTTTGCCCTGCCGCTCATCGAGGCGCGACGCATGCTGGGCGACGGCACGCTCGGCCGGGTGATGCACATCCGCTCCAACGAGGTGGGGCGGAACAGTGGGATGCGCCAGCGCCGATCGCCGGTGGCGCACCTCCCGGCCGCCGAGGCGACTTACGCGTGGCGCCTCGATCCGGTACGGATGGGTGGCGCGGAACTGCTCGATACCGGATATCACGGCGCCTATCGTCTGCTCGGTCTGGCTGCCTCGGCTTCCGGCGACTTCGAGGATCGCCCGATCGAAGTCGTGGCGATGCTGGGTAACTACTACATGGAGGAATTGCGACCCGGCGAGGACACCGCCAGCGTGCTGGTCCGCTTCGCCTCCGGCGTGCAGGGTGTACTAGTGACAAGCTGGGCCTTCGGGGATGTGGCCCCGGCCTGGCAGTTCGAGGTCGCCGGCCACCTCGGCAGCCTGGCCGGCAATGTGACACGGCTCGTCCACGCCGCGCACGGGTGGTCGTCCCCTGCGGAACGGGTGTGGCAGACGGCGCATAGCGAGACCTACACCCGTGAGGTGACTCACTTTCTGGACGTGCTGCGCGAAGACGCGGCGCCGCTGGCGAGCTGGCAGCACGCCGCCCGCACGCTGCAACTCATCCGTGCGGCGTACCGCTCGGCAGAGGAACGGCGGATCATCCCCATCCCGGAGGATCCGGCGACGCTGTAGAGCCGTCTCCCGCCACGCGGAGATGGCTGACTGGCCCGTCGCGCGGCGTCGCGGAAGTCGGCTGTGGAGTGTGCGGTCGCCGCGCCAGCCGAGCCTTCGAGGTAGCTCGCACGTGGCAGCCATCCGGCGAAGATCCGCGCGCCCAGACGAGCGGGTATCCCGGTCCAGGCGGATAGCTCGTCGACCACCCGACGCCGACGCCGAAATGTCCGGGGATGGAGAAGCCCCGGAGGTGAACCCCCGGGGCTGCCGATCGTCCTCGGGTGACCTCGCGGCCACCCTCGGGTAAGGAAGGGAAAGGAAGGTATCGCGCGTCCATCACCCTAAAGGCTGAGCCGCGGGATGTCTGTCGGGCGTAATCCCGATCTCGCGTCGGGATTCGTGCGATCGTCGGGCCGCACCCCGACGGGGTGCTGGTCGGTCAGGCACCATTGCGCCATTCGCGTTTGCCCGCTACTCCGCCACAGCGCCTATGGATGTCGATCTGCTCGAACATCGCTTCGCCAGCCCGGACGATGCGGGCCGCGTGGCCGACTTCCTGGTCCAGTGGATGCAGGCGCGCCAGTAAGGCCTGAACCTGCCCTCCCAGACCGTGCTGGCGAAGCGGGTCGAGGCTTTCACCCGTTCCCGACCCGGCTCACAGATCTACGGGGAACGGGACGAATCGCTTCACGCCAGATGCTCCATCCAGCGCCGGGCGACCGCCGAAGGCGCATAAGCACTCCTGCAGCTACGGGTCGGTGCGGAGGCTGGTAGTGGCGACGACATCGTCGCGATTCTCGATGCGGCGCTGGAGCACGCGCGCGGCCTCGCGCCGTCCGCGCGCGCCGCGATCCTTCTGCCGCGGGGCGATCCACTGGAGGCGGAGATCGCGCGGCGGGGGTTTGTCGCCTCCACGGCGCTGGTCACGATGATGCGTTCGCCGCGGGGCGTCATTCCGCTTATCGAGGTGCCGGCGGGCGTCACCATTTGCCCGCTCGAGGAGGGTCGAGACGAGGAGATGTACATCGCCGTCCAGCACGAGGCGTTCAGTGCCGATCCCCTGGGCGCGGGTTTGACCGCGAGCGACATTCGTCATCAGCTTGCGCTCGGCCTGGCAGAACCGGCCGACTTGTTCCTCGCGGAGATCGGCGGCCAGGTGGTCGGCGTGGCGCGCTGCCTGTTCGATGCGAATGGCTGGAACCCTGATGGCGGACCCTTCGCCGAGATCGTCGGCAACGGCGTGCTCGATTTGTATCGGCGCCGCGGCATCGGCTAGGCGCGCATCGGTGCCCAGGTCGCGCACCTGGCCCGGCGGGGTGCGACATCGGCCTGTCTGACCGTGCTCTCCATTCGCCCCGATCTCGTCGGCCACTATCAACGGTTGGTCTTCGCGGAAACCGGTCGCCAGACGATATGGAGTGGCCCCGGCAACGCGTGAGAGCGTAGACTAGCTATCACTCTGGAAGCCTGGCGAGGGGAGGCCGCGATGATTGCTGTGCGGTCGAACGAGTCCACGATTCCGAGCGATGACGAGCTCGGGTTCTGCCCGATCGCGCGTGCGGCACGGCTGCTCGGCGATACGTGGACGCTCCTGATCATCCATAACCTGGCCGATGGCGCGCGCCGCTTCTGCCAGCTCGAGCAGAGCACCGGCATGAGCCCGCGTGTTCTGGCCGGTCGGCTTCGCAAGCTGGACGCCAGCGGCCTGCTGACTCGTACGCAGTATGCCGAGATCCCGCCGCGCGTGGAGTACGCGCTGACCGAGAAGGGTTCCGGCACGCTGCCCACGCTCTCGTCGTTGCGCCGATTCGGCGCCACATGGCTGAACGACCAGCCATCGGCGGCGCTCGACGAAAAGCGCCCGCGCCAGGTGACGGCCGCGGGCACATAGCCCGGCGGTCGTCACCCCGCTGCAGTCCCGATCTCCCACGCTTCGGGAATCGAACTGAACCAGCAGACCGGTCCACAGGGGTGCCGGCACACACACTAGGAGGGAGGGCCAGATGACCGAGCG
>VGOZ01000055.1 GCA_016875715.1 Chloroflexota bacterium
GGTTCCGCGACCTGGCCGGCAACATCTCCGCGACCTTCGCGGAACAGGACCCGCTGGGGACGGCCACACCAACGCCGACGATCACCGCGACGCCGACGACGGCAAGCGGCCCGACGTCGACGCCGACGCCGACCGCGACCGCGATCGTCCGTGTGGCGCTGGCGACGCTCGTGCCGCCGTCATCGATCCCCACACCCGACACGACGACCGGCGGCGCCGCCTTCCTCATCCCGACCGTCGCGGCGGGGACTCCCGCAGCGGCGGTGCTCACCACCGGGATCGGCTCGCCGTTCGAGGCGACGCTCATCATCCCGGCGCCGGACAGCAACGAAAGGCCCCTGGGCGTGCGCATCCAGCCATCGACGACGCTGACCGGCGCGACAATTCCCACCGGCGTGTCGGTGACGAAGGCGCTCGCCATCCAGGTGTTCGATCCGAACTCCGGATCGGTCCGGAGCGATCACGTCCGGGCGCTGACACTCACCTTCCCGCTGAGCGTCGTTGAGCAGATCCTCTGCTTCAGCAACCCGGGCCGGGTCGCGCTCCTCCACATGACGTCGGACGGGCAGTTGCACCGCGTCGCGCCCTCGCGGCTGGACTGCACGGCCGGAATCCTCGAGACGCGGGTGGTGAGCACCTCGAGCTATGCGGTGGCGACACTCTCGTCCTCGACCGCGATCACGATCCGATCATTCGTGCCGATCTCGCCGCGGGCGAACGCGGGGGTGTGAGGGGCAACCGCGCCGGCATCCTTATGGGCCACCGTTCACCGTCGGGAAGCTCAGGTCGGCCAGGTGAAACGGCTCCTCCGCCAGGCATTCGCCCCTCAAGCGCGCCACGGCCCATTGCTCGTGGGTGCGGTTGGGGTCATCGGCATTGATCCGATCGCTGGACCGCCGTCGTCTAGGCGGCCAAGCGAGGGAACGTCTGGTCAGCCGAAGGAACGTGATGCGACGCCTTTTTGCCGAGTCTCTCTTGTTCTCCTGATCGTCGGCATCGGCGCACGGACGACTCCCACACGCAAGCCGCTGGAACGTGCGCACTCGGTATGCTACGCGTCGGGATCGTTTCGCGGGCGAACGGTACGCCTCTCCTTATCGCGACGGCGACGATCATCCTCGCCACCGGCCTGACGGTATTGAACGCGGGCGCCGACCAGGACGTCACCATGATTCCCGGCCATCTTGTCGTCACGCTCGCTCTCGGCCAGCGCCGCAAGGGCGCGCGCCAGAGTCTCGGAGTCTGCCATCTGCACCCCCCAACAGGTGAGTCAGGAAGCCGGGCCGCTGGTTAGGCAGCGCTTGCGAAGCTGATCAGGCTCACCCGGCACCCGACCACTAGAGCAAAGCCGCTCATGCCGGCGCAGCAATGGGCAGCGCGAGCGCGCCATCCGCGGCCAGGTTTCGCGTCAGCTCCAGCCCCATCTCGATGCCAGGTAGACCTATGTCGTGTTTGAGTAAGGCGAAGACATCACGCCCCTCGGCGACCCAGGCGCTCACCCGCGCGGCCCAGACCTTGTAGCTCTCATCGTCATAGCTGTCGCGGCGCAGGCGGAAATAGACGCGAGTCGCGGTCGCCACGAGCGGGGTGGTGCCCAGGCGTTCGTCGTCGGAGTCGGTGATGTAGAGGCCGACACCGCGGCCGGCAAGGGCCGCGAACGTCTCCTCATCGTGCCAGGACGGGTGGCGAAACTCGAACGCGGCGGGCATGTCCGGGGGCATTCGCTCGAGGAACGGCTCCAGGCGCGTCATGTCCTTTCCCGTAGTTCGGCGGCAACTGGTAGAGGACGCGCCCCAGTCGGTCACCGAGTCGGGAGCAGGCGGCGAGCATCGCGTCCAGCGCGGCCGAGGGGAGGCGCAACCGGTCGAAATGGGTGATGCGCTGGCTCGCCTTCAGTGTGAAGCGGAACCCTTCCGGCGTTTTATCCCGCCAGCCGTCGACCGTCGATTCGTTCGGAATCCGGTAGAACGACCCGTCGATCTCGACGGCCTCGAACCGCGTCGCGTAGTGGGTGAGGAAGTCCGCCGGCTTCGTCCCGGCGGGTAGAAACTCGGCCGCCACTCCGGATAGCTGAACCCGGAGGTGCCGACGTAGGCGTACGCCACGGATAGAGCCTACACCGGCGGCTGGCTCCCCTGGTCGAGGAACCGAGCTTGCAGGTCCGGCGTGGGGATGCGGCAGGCGGTCCGGCGGCCAAACCAGCGGTAGCGGTTGCGCGCGACCAGATCGTAGAGAGCGTCGCGGACCGGGCGGGGCAGAACGATCAGCCCGTAGAGAAGCGGCCAGGCGCCGTCCAGATGCCGGGTGATCCGCAGGGCCGCCTGTGAGCCTGCGTAGACGCGGCCCGATTCGATGAGGATGATGCTGTCGATCGCACCATCAATCCGGTGGCGCCATTTCAGATCCCGCGCGAACGGGGTTTGGAGCGAGGCGAAGCGGAACCTCCGACGGGCGTCGCGATCGATGATGAACTGCACCGCGCCGTCGCACAGGTTGCAGAGGCCGTCGAAGAGGACAATCGGGTCGGGATCCAGCGACGTGCCCACCCGCGTCGAATCATCGTAGTCGTAAGGACGCAGCGTCGGACGCTGCGCCCCGCCCGGGCTTCCTTTAGACGAGGGCGACGGCGCGCTGATCCTTCACCGAGCGATACGCCGCGTCGATGACCTGCGTCACGACGAGAGCGTCGCGCCCCGGGGTCAGCGATTGCTCGCCGCGCAGGATCGACTCGCAGAAACGGACCGCGATCTCGCCCAACGCGGGGAAGGTCATGCCGCGCTCGAACGGCAGCACCCGCGTCGTGACCGGGCGGAAGATGTCGTCGCTGACCGCGCCGGTGGGTTCACGGCGTTTCGATCGAGGCGCTCGGGCGCGATCTTTCGGGTCGGGTTCAGTTTAAGACCCGCCTTCGTCCTGAAGATCCAGACGCCGTCCGCGTCATCCATGTTCGAGACCCAGGCCGACTCGATAACCGCCGATCTGCCGCCCTCGCACTGGAGCATGATCACCGCGTGATCCTCGACATCCTGCGGCGCGTCGGACGGCGGCGGTTCTTCGGTGAACTGCCTCATCGCCGCGGTGACGGACAGAACCCGGGGATTCCCCATCATCCACAGCACCGAATCGATGGTGTAGACCGAACCGTCCATGATCACGCCGCCGCCCGCACGTCTGTGATCGAGAAACCAGGCCGACTGCCGAAGGATGTGATGCCCGGGTCGGCCGCGAAACCGCAATGATGTCGACCGGATGTGGTAGACGTCGCCGAGTTCGCCAGACTCCCACATCGCGCACGCCTGCGTCTGCGTCGGGGTGAATCTGCCGCGCCCGGAGCAGCATGCCAGGTACTTTCCAACCCGCTCGGCGGTCCGCACCATGCGATCGGCGTCCGCGGGATCGAGAGCGAAAGGCTTCTCGGTCAGGACGTGCTTGCCCGCCTCCAACGCCTAGATCGTCGGATCGCGATGCGCGAACGGAGGCGTGCAGACGATGACCGCGTCGACCTCCTTCCGGCCCAGCAAATCGGGAATCGATGCAGCCACGTACGGGATGCCGAACTCACGAGCGGTCGCCTGAGCGCGGTCCGGCAGGACGTCGAATACCGCGACCGCGTGACCGACGGCCGAATCGCGTAGCCCGATCAGATGCTGTTGGGCGATCGTGCCCGTGCCGATGATGCCGATTCCGAGCCGATCCGCCATCGCTTCGCACCTCAGCCGGCGCCCGCTCTGGACACGGCGGCGGGACTCTACCAGCGTTCGGACGGCCCCACAGTCAGGTCGGATCGGCGATCGCAGGCGCGGGAATAGGCTCGAGCGCGACGATGGGAATGACACGATCGGTCCAGCGCTGGTATGCGCCGTACCCGGCGTAGGCGGCGACGAAACGCGCGAAGAGGCGGTCGCGCTCTGGTCCCGTCAGAACGCGAGCAGATGCGCGCCGCCGCGCCGGACCGATTTCGATCTCGACCTCGGGGTGCGCCCGGAGGTTGAGAAACCACGCCGGATGCGTCGGCAGTCCGCCGTTCGAGGCGCAGAGGTAGGGGGTTCCTCCCTCTCTGAGATAGGTGAGGATATGCGAGCGTGGCAGACCGGAGCGCCGGCCCCGCGTCGTCAGGACGAGAACTGGCAAACCAACGAGACGCCCGCCGATGCGACCCCGGCTCCACCGGTAGAGCCGCAGATGGAGCGCCCAGGCAAGGAGGAGCGCACGGCGAACGCCAGGGATTCGGCCGGGATGGATTGAGGCGAGACTTCTCACGCGCTCCCCATTTTGAACGGTGGCGGCGATTCGTACGGCGAATGATCGCCGGCCAATAGGACGTGCCTTAGTTCTCGCCGTCGTTCTCAGCTTCCTTCTTCCTGTAAGCGGGACCGCGGACGGTCGGTGGCTCGACGGAGCGTTAACGCGCTGGAATCAGGCCGGGGCGGCCATTCCCAGCGCGCCGCCGGACACACTCCGCAACGACACCTGTCGTAGCACGGAGCAGGCTGCGACGGAACCGGCGGAACGGGCGCTGGCCGAGCGGGGATGGCAACTGGTGTCCTTCTGGCCCACCGTCAAGATCGGCGCGGCGCTCCTTTTTCCCGGCGTGGCCTTCTACGATGGGATGTGCCGGCCGCTTCAGTACAACGTTTTCGTCTTCGTCGATGCCGATCGCTATGCGGGGACGCTTTCGCCAACACTGATGGACTCACGCGTCAATGGCGCGCTGTCCGGTACCCAGGTCGCTCCCGGGTACGGCGTAAAGAGCGACGGCGTGCTCGCCGCGCGCTATCTGCGCTATCGTCCGGCCGATCCGCTGTGCTGCCCGAGCGGAGGGATCACCGAGGTGACCTATCGGATCGAGACGCAGGTGGCTGTTGTCGACACGTTGGCGCCGACGATCCCGGCCGCCTTGCCGCGAACCGGAGATGCAGGCACGTGGCCGTTGATGCTGGGCGTGAGTGCGCTCATCCTGTACGCGGGCGTTCATCTGCGGTACCCACTCAGGGTCCGTCTGCGTTCACGCCCACGTGTGGTGTCCGCCCGGCCGAACTAGGCCGGTAGAATCGGCCTGTGGATCCGGAGGCGGAGCGGAATCGCCAGACGGTCCGCGAGTTCTTCGAGATCGTCTGGAATCAGGCGAATGAGGCGGCGATCGAGTGTTTCTTTGCGCCGGATCTCATCGACCACGTCGTGGGAGGGCAGAACCCGCTTTCACGCGCTGTGGTCGGCATTCCAGGAGGGCTTCCCCAGCCTCCATTTTCGGATCAACGACCTGATCGCGGAGGAGGACCGTGTGGCCGCCCGACTGACGATCACCGGGGTTCACGGGGGTCCCTTCTCGGGCGTGCGGGCGACGGGAAGGCCGATCGAGATCGACGGCTTCGTCTGCTTCCGTATCCGAAGTGGCAAGATCGTGGAGCGGTGGGCGGTGCTCGACGAGTTCCGCCTGTTGCAGCAAATCGGGGTACTTCCGGGCGGACCGCGGCGAACCTCAGTTCGGGCGCGGCGCGAGGAGAGGCTCATGGCAACGGTGCGTGGCACCATCGTCGATCGGGCGAGCGGACGCCCGCTGGAGGCGCGCGTCCGCGTGATCTCAAGCACGGGCAACTCAGTCATCCCGCGTGAGGCGGTGCTGAAGGTCGGGGGCGGAGAACCCTTCTTCTACGCCGATCGCTCCTTCGCCGTGGATGTCCCACGAGGCCAGGTCGACATCGTCGTCGAACGTGGCACGGAGTATCGATCGCTGCGCAGGACGCTCTGGGTGCATGGGAAGGAGACGAACGATCTCGATCTGCCGCTCGAACGGTGGGCCGAACCGGCCGCACGCGGGTGGTACGCCGGGAATACCCATGTCCACTACTCGGAGAAGGAGACGGCGCCGGAGGCTCGGCTCCGCCTCGATCCGCGGGTCGAGGATCTGCCCGTGCTCATCGTCAGCATCTTGAAACGACGCGACCTGCCCTACGCCTCAAACGCGTTTCCGATCGGGCGCCATCCCCTCTCCACGCACGAGCACGTGATCGACGTGGGTGAGGAGAGCCGGCACAACGATGAACCGTGGCGCATCGGCCTCGGGCACATCATGCTCGTGAACATCCGGAATCTGGTCGAACCGGTCAGTCGCGGCATCCTCGTCGACGACAGCAGCCCGGACTATCCGCCCCTGGTAGATGCCTGCGACGCGGCGCGCGCCCAGGGCGGCACGGTGATCTGGTGTCACAACGCCAACGGGATGGAGGCACCCATCGCCGCAGCGCTCGGTCGTCTCCACGCGTTGAACCTGTTCGACCCGTACTGGATGGATCCCGAGTACGAGCTGTGGTACGCGCTTCTCAACTGTGGGATTCGGCTCCCGGCATCCACGGGATCGGACTGGTTCGTCTGCTCGGCGAATCGCGTCTACGTGGATGTGGGCGCCTCGTTCAGCTACGAGAACTGGCTCGCACGGCTTCGGGAAGGCCGGACAACGGTCACCAATGGGCCGCTCCTGCGTCTGTCGGTGGAGGGCGCCGCGCCCTCGAACGATCTGCTCGGGCTGAGAGGAGATCGGCGGGCATCCATCGCCCTGGAGTGGGAGTCGGCCCAACCGATCGATCGGATCGAGATCATCCGCGATGGCGAGGTCTGCGCGACGATCGCACCGGAGAGCGATTCCGGCACCAACGCGTGGCGCATCGCCCACGCGAACACGGGGGTGAATGTCAAGGTTTCGGTCTCGATGGCGGCCAGCGTTGACGGGGGGTCCCCGGCGGGACAACTGGCGGAGCGGGGAACCTTCCGGACCGATCTTGATGTCCCGGAGGCGGGTTGGATCGCGGCGCGTGCCTGGGGCGCGAGGCGCGATAGCTACGGTCACGCGATATGGGCGCATACCAGTCCGATCTACCTACGCGCGCGCCCACCCGCGGCGACCGTACGCGCCGCGGCCGACCTCTTCCTCGGTCGGCTATCGCTCGCGACGGAGTGGTTGGGGCACGGCGCCCGTTTCGACAACGCCGCTCAGCGCGCGCGGATGCTCCAGGTTTTCGCCGAGGGTCGGGATCACTTCACCCGTCTGGCCCGTTCCTGAACGACTGGAATCCGGCCGCGGGCCCGCCGGCGGCACGAGGCGCAGCGGGCATTGGTTGAACGACTGATCCGGCTGACCGCCGTCGCGATCCTAGTCGCGCTCGTCGGGTGGGTCGGCGCGCGCAGCGACTTCCTGCCGTGCGTCCTGGAGTGCTCGGAGGCGTAGGAGGCGTACGTCGGGGGCCGAAACCTGGCGCGGTTCGGATTGGGGTATGGCGCGGGCCTGCTCGATCTCGCGGCCGGGCCTGACATCGCCGCCCACCCGGCGCTGTACACCCACCATCCGAGCTTCGGCGTGTACGTCTCATATCTGCTCCACCTGCTCGGGATCGAGGACATTCGCGATCAGTCGCTGCTGATGGTCCTCCCCTTCGGGGCGGGCATCGCCTACCTCTACGCGTTCCTGCGCGGCGCGGTGGGCCAGCGGACCGCGACGCTGACTCTGGCGCACCTGGCGCCGATGTACCTCCTCGTCGCGCACTGGGCGTTCAACCTATCACGCGGGTTCTCCTGGCTCGGACTTTTCGGCGCCGCCTATCACCTCCACCAGGCCTGCTCCCAGGCAGGTGCGCGGCGCAACGCCCATCTCGGGATGTGCCTGGGTGCCCTCCTCATCGCTTACGCCGTTGATCTGATCCATGCAGTCGTCGCAACCCTGTTCCTTGCGCTACTCATCGCGACCAGGGTCATTCAGGTAGGGCGCTTGACCGCCCTTGTGGTTCTCATTGTCTGGCCGGCGGTGTTCGTCCTCGCCCGCGCGATCCAGGTTACTGCCGCGTTGGGCTGGGACTTCTTACTCTGGGATCTCGGCGTGACGATCGTGCGCCGCGTGCCGATCTTGCGAGTGTTTGGGATCGCTTCCACGATGCGCGAGGACGAGCTCAGTGGTCTCATCCACAGCCTCGGCGTCGTGATATGGCCCCCTGGTGATACCGCGTTCACGCCCAGCCAGTGGCTCGTAGACATGGCGCGCGGTCTGGCCGCGGTTCTCGGCGTAACTCCGCTCGCGGCGACAATCGCGCTCGCGTGCGGGGCGGGAATCTTGTGGACGAGGACGCGTCCGCGCGTAGATGGGCCCGTCTCCGCTGAGGCGGCCACCGTCGGACCCTCGGATCCGCGCCAGGGCAAGAACTCCAGCAGCAGTGAGGCGCGGCGCCTCACGCTCGCGATCATCGCCCTGCTTGTGCCTCAGGTCCTTACGCTTGTGCTGATCGGCGAGTTGTACGCGCATTTCTACGGCCGAATGCTGTTGCCAATGATGGTTCACGTCATGGTCCTCATTCTGGCGCGGGCGACACTTTTGCTCTGGGACGCGGCGCGACGGGCGCAGGGCGCATTGCGGCGCGTGCTACTCGCCTGCCTCCTCGCGCTGGCGCTGTGGCGCGGGGCGACCGAGGTGGGCCACCTGATCCTCGCCCCGCCGACCGGCTATCCCGGACAGGACGTGTTGCGCACGTTGTCCGGCGAGGGCGTGGCGGTCTTCGGGGGCAGCACGCCGGTATCGGCGTACACCGGTACGTGGGCGGCCGGACTGAATGACCTGAAATGGCGCTACCTGTCACCCGAGGACGTTCCGTTCGTGCCCGACCGCGACTATCTGTATTTCTTCGAACGCGATCGGGCGAACCGAGCCCACGCGCAACCGACCTACCTGCTCGTCCCAGGCACGAACATCCGGTGGCTCGGCAAACGCCGATGCGAACCGTACGGCTATGCGATCGTGACGCGCGCGGACGGGTGCGACGACATGGAACTCGTCGCCCGCGGCGTGGCGGGCTTCCGCCTCGTCGCGCGCGGGGCCGATTACCTGCTCTACGATCTGCGCGCCGATATCCGCACCGGTGGGTCCGCGATTCCTCCCTGACCCTCCTCGTCACGCCCGGACCGTTCTGACCGGGGCAGACGTGGATCGTTGCGCTCAAAGGGCGCTCAGTCGCCGGCCGCGCGTGCTTCTTCTGCTTCCGGGAGTGGCAGTTCCTCGAATCCCGCGCGCTCCGGAACACCCAGTCGGCCGGACGCAGACGAGAACGCCACAGCGAAGGCCAATTCTGGGTAGAGTTGGCGGACCAATGCACCCGCGCGAGAATGCCGGCGCCAGAGCCGGCGCCGCGCAGCATGAAGATCCCTGCGCATCCGGATTCCAGACGATGTCGGAGGACTCCGGCTCTGAGCCGGCGGAAGACCGGTCTTGTAAACGCTGGGCGCGCGCGGGCCGCGGGCTCGCACGCGCCGATGCGAATCGATCAGGTGCCTCATCGACGCGGTCGTCGCTCGGGAGGGTGCCGGACGCGGTGAACGGGGCGGGCAGAGCGCGTTCGGAGCGGAATCGCGCACGCGGCTCAGTGCGCCGTGGAGCGCGAACGCGCGGCCCGCGAACGGGTATGTCGCTCGCGATCTGGTGCTCCCGACTCGAAGCGCAACGCCTGCGGCCCGGCCGTGTGCCGCGACCACTGGAGGAGGTAGCCCCTGGCACTCGCTGACACGTTTGGTGTCCTCGCGGTCTTCGTTCTGGTACTGGCGAACGGATTCTTTGTTGCGACGGAGTTCTCAATCGTCGCAGTCCGCCGATCCCGCTTAGAGCAACTCTCTAAGGAGGGACATCCCGGCGCAAAGCACGCCCGTGATGTCGTCGGACATCTCGACGCCTACATCGCGGCGACGCAGTTGGGCATCACAATGTCATCCCTGGCGCTCGGGTGGATCGGAGAGCCGGCCGTGGCGCATCTCATCGAGCCGGGGCTGACGATGCTCGTGGGTTCTTTCGCGCCCGCCGCCTCGCACGCCGTTGCGGTGGCCATCGCCTTCGCGCTCATCACGATGCTCCACATCGTGCTCGGCGAGCTGGCGCCGAAGGGACTGGCGCTTCAGTACCCCGAGGGCACCTCCCTCTGGGTGGCTCGTCCAATCAAGGGCTTCTTCGTCCTCTTCCGCGGGCCGATCGTCCTGTTGAACGGGATTGGGAATGGGGTCCTCCGCCTGTTCGGATTACCCCCGGCTTCGGGCCATGAGCTCGTGCACTCGGTTGAAGAACTGCGCTTACTCGTCACGGGGATGCAGCAGGCGGGTGTTGTCGAGGCGTCTGAGGCGCGGATCGCGGCGCGGGCCTTCAACTTCGGCGACCTGACAGCGGGAGTGTTGATGACACCCCGCACCGAGATGGACGCTCTGCCCCTTACGGCCACGCGCGAACAGGCGCTGGAATATGCGCGGAGCGGCACGCACAGCCGCCTGCCGATCTACGACGGGACGCCAGACAACGTGGTGGGCGTCCTGCGGGTGCGGGATCTGTTCAAGATCGTGGACTCCACGGTGCCCTTCGACGTGCGCCAGTTCATGCGCGAGGTCTTGATGGTGCCGGAATCCAAGGCGGCCGACGATCTCCTCGATGAGATGCGCTCGAGCGGCCGTCAATTCGCGGTGGTGATCGACGAGTACGGCGGCACCGCCGGCGTACTCACGCTCTGGAACCTGCTGAGTGTCCTCGTCGGTGGGATCGTAACCGCCGACGTCGCCGACGATACTCTGGAGATCATTGCGAGCGCGGAGGCCGATGGCACGCGCGAACTTGATGGCCTGACCCGACTGGAGGAGTTCGAGGAAGCTCTGCGCATCACACTCGCGCCAGAGGATCACGACGACGCCGACACCCTCGGGGGACTGGTGATGGCCAGGCTGGGCCACGTCCCGGAGACCGGGGAGGAAGTGGAGATCGGCGGTTACCACGTGCGGGTCGAAGAGAAGGATGGGCACCGCGTGGCGCGCGTGCGGGTGACGCGCGTTCCGGTGACCAGTCAGACCGAGGAGGCCTGATCGGTCGATCTCGGAGGGAGATGCCACGAATCGGAGACGGCCACGCACCGGATCGTCCAGACAGGAGGCACAGCGGGGATCGACACGCCCGGCGATTCCGCGCCGTACGCCGTACGATCGTGGCCTGGATGAGAGTGTGCCCCTAACCTGCGGACGAACGATGGCGCGCTGCCACCAGCCGAGATACTCGGCCGCTCTGGAACGGCACTCGCGCCGGGCCCAGCAGGCTCCCCCGTGAACGTCGCGGTCCTGGGTGCAGGCGCGTGGGGAACGGCCCTAGCGGCAATCGCCGGCGATCTGGGCCATGCCGTGTGCCTCTGGGGTCGGAACCCCCAGCAGATTGAGATGCTGGCCGAAAGCCGGGAGAACACGCGATACCTGCCCGGCCGCATGCTCGGCCCCTCCGTTCGCCTTACCCTAGACGTCGAGGCGGCGGTGCAGGGGGCCGAGGTCGCGATCATGGCCGTACCGACCGCGGCGGTGCGCGCGGTGGCGGTGAGCCTCCGGTCGCGTCTGCCCGCGGGCACGGTCGTACTCTGCGCCGCGAAGGGCTTCGAGCAGGAATCGCACCTGACCCTCGATCGGGTGCTGGCCGACGCCATTCCTCAGGCGCCGATCGCCCTGCTCTCCGGTCCGACGTTCGCGGCCGAGATCGCGCGTGGCATGCCTGCAGCGATCGTCGCGGCCTCTGGCGATGCACGGGCGGCCGCGGCCGCACAGGTGGCCCTGGGATCGGAGACGTTCCGCGTTTACACGGCAACGGATGTGGTCGGGGTGGCCGTAGGCGGCGCGCTCAAGAACGTGATCGCGATCGCCGCGGGCTGTGCCGATGGTCTCAGTCTGGGCACAAACGCCCGGGCCGCGCTCATCACGCGCGGCCTGTCCGAGACCGCCCGCCTGGCAACCCGGCTTGGCGGCGAGGCCGCGACCCTGTCCGGACTGGCTGGATTAGGTGACCTGGTGCTCACCTGCACGGGCGACCTGTCGCGGAATCGGCAGGTTGGCCTGGCACTGGCCGCGGGCGAATCGCTCGGGTCGATCGAGGATCGCCTCGGGTCGGTCGCCGAGGGCGTCCCCACGGCGCACGCCGCGGCCGCCCTGGCGCGGGAACTGGGAATCGAGATGCCGATCACGCAGCAGGTGGCCGAGATCCTCGCCGGCCGTCAGACGCCGCGCGGCGCGGTTCGAACGCTGTTGCTCCGCGAACCGCGCCCGGAGACCTGATCGCATCCGGAATTCGCGCGCTGGCGCGGATTCCACCTCCTGTCAGCGCGACACCGGGGCTTTAGCCGAGGCGGCCGTGTCCTTCGATGGCGGCACGATGCGCGCTAGGACCGGGACGGGACGCAGAACGACGTGAGCGATGAACATCGATGCAGGTGACGGGAGACTCTGCCGGGGCACATCGGGTACCCAATCCATGGCTGGCCCTCGGCGGTGGCGCGCCAATTGCCTGCATCCGCGGGGAAGCAGGCCCCGCCCGCCCACTGGCCGTCGGTGCCCTGAAGCGCGAGCAGGCGCGCGCCCCAGCCCTCGGCCGCGATGCGCGCTCGTTCCGCAGCGATCACCTCAGCCGGTGCGCCGACGAGGTCGCGCAGCGTCTGCCACCGGACCGCCGGGTCGCTCTCGAGGAGCCAGTTGATGAGGTCACGCTGGGGGAGTTTCAGCCGACGGCTTTGCAGACGAGCGCAGCGATCCTGGCTTCGGCTTCGGGTGTGAGTTCGCGCAGGGCGAAGGAGGTCGCCCACATCGGGCCGTCATCCAGCTTCGCCGGATCGTTGAACCCGAAGGTCGCGTACCGAGCCTTGAACCTGGCCGCGCTCTGAAAGAAACAGACGACGTTGCCATCCCGGGAGTAGGCGGGCATGCCGTACCAAATGCGCGGCACGAGGTCCGGCGCGGTCGCCTTCACGAGGGCGTGGATCCGGTCGGCCATGCTGCGGTCTGGCTCCGGCATCTCGGCGATCTTGGCGAGGATGTCCCGCTCGCCGTCCTCGCGGGACGCGCCCTTCCGCGCGACCTTCAGTTCCTTGAGCCGCTCCTTCATCGCCTCGCGTTCGTCGTCAGTCAGGCCCGTCGCGCCGTCCTTCGCCCGGCGGGTCGATCGGTTCGTCTCGGTCACGGCCGGTGTCCCCTTGCCTCGATCTTCGTGGGACGGCAATGGTAGGACTAGGCGCACGCGGAAGCGGGGCGAGCGCCTCGTGAGGGCCCAGTTCGGCTGCCGGAACAGCGACCGCTATTCAGCGCGGATGCAGTGGATGCCGCGTGACGGAAAGACGGGACTGTCGCTGAATCGCGCGAAGATGTGTTCCCAAGGCGCGACTCAAGGGCGTTCCGCTGTCGGCCCGTGTGAGGTGTTGGCTCGTGCGGCCAGATAGGCAGCGGACAGTTCGCTCAATAGCTCGGGCGTATTCGAGCGAATTTCCGTCCGACCGACAAGTTCGGACTCAATGCGGCGCAAGAATTCAGGTGCGCGCCGGTCAAAGACGCTGCGATTGATCGAGATCGAGGCGCGGCCACTACTCCGGGTGTGATAGAGAGTGACGAGTCCAGCCCGCTCGTCAGGCAACCACACCAGCAACGAGGCGTACGTCGCGCCAGGCCTCGAGAAGAGACGCGCGACCCCCTCCGCCTCGAGCGATCACGACCACGCACTCAGGTCGCGCAACAACCTCTGCCGGTCGGCGGGCGCCTCGCTGATCAAGCTTTCAAAGGCATCGACACCCGGGAGAGGGGAGGAAGCTGTCGTCGCTCGGGGACTCTTCCTGTTCTCCGAGATCGCGGTGGTGCCATAGACTCTCGGGACGAACGCGGTCAATGCGGGACCTACGTACTGCCGGATCTCGACCGCGAAGACGTCGGCCGGGCTCATCTGCGCATTGAGGAATTCAACGGCCCGCCTCAGCTCTGACGGGATCACGTCCGCGACGAACACGAGGCGATCGCGACCGGTCTGAAGGTTGTCGTTCATCTTCTGCCAGAACTGTTCCGCCGGTTGCTCAGACTGGACGAACTCCGCGAGGACCCGCTCCGACTCCTTGCCCTCAGCGCGGCATCGGGCCTCAAAGCGCTCACGGACGGTGCGAATCGGCCAGTACCTGACCGCGTTCGCCGCGTACTCAATCATCTGGCCGATAACCTCGCGACGGATGCGAGTATCACTGCTCCGTTTGACCTCGACAATCGTCGGAACTCCGTCCTGATCCAGAAGGAGATGATCGACAGACCATCGGTCCGGACCTGCTTCCTCAGAGGCGAGGCCAACCTCATTACTGACGAGTAGCCAGCGCCTCGGAGTGGTTGGGTCGATCTGATCGCCGGCCAATAAGTATGGGTGCTGCGCAAGAAGCTTCTGGAGCACCGACTCCGAGTCGTACTGACGTTCTTCCATCTCAATCGGGTTCCCGCCATCGGTGCGGGCGAAGATGCTGCCGGCCATCACAGAATCTCCTCTCGCGACGTCGGGTTTGCGGACGCGGTTCCCAGGACGCATCGCTGCGGGAATGCTGTGCGCACTTCCCCGCGTCCAGCAGCTTCGCTAAAGGTCCGCGTCCAAGAGCGCTCGGCCCACGCTAGCGTCTTCAACTACCACCGGCGCCGTAAGGGTAATTGAGCGGCCGCGTGGAGTCGATCAGCAAGGCAGGAGACGGTCGGCTTCGTACGTTGGACTTACTCGATCCCAAGGTGCGTGCCGCCGTGCGCTCGTTCGAGGGCGGCCGGTCGACTGCCTTGTACGAGTCAGACGTCGCTAGAGACTATCGCTGAGTAGGTGGTCGCCAGGGCGCAAGGCTCGTCCGGGAAGGTCGTGTCGACAAGTTTTGTCAAGCGTCTATTCGGTCTGAGCCGGCCACCAAGGAGCGATCACTGCCTGCCGGTGCCGAAGGGGAGATTTGAACTCCCACGGGCTACTGCCCACTACGCCCTGAACGTAGCGCGTCTGCCGGTTCCGCCACTTCGGCTCGGTCTGCCGCGATTATAGGGTCATTACCGCGGCGGAGGGCGCCGCACCCGCGCTACCAGCGCGTCGACGGGCCACTCCCCCTGCCAGTTCCACCCGCACGCCCAGGGGTGCACGTCTTCGATCCACCAGGTTGCCCCGGCCTCGGCGTACGGCACCACCCTTGCCCGGTCGGCGACCGGGTCAGTGCCGCTTGTTCGGCCGCTCGCGGTCACGTCGAACGGCGCGTCGCTCGGACGGTGACGACGGATGAGCGCAACGACCTGACGCGTGTCCTCGGGCTGGAGCAGGCCGTCATCCTCCATCGAGGAGATGGACTTGATCGGCACCACGCCGTCCCAGCGCGCCGCGCGGATGAATGGCCGGGTGAAGGGCAGCGATCCCGCGACCCACACCGGAATGCGTGGCCGCTGAACCGCGGCGGGCAGAAGCGCCGTCGCGCGCGGAGTCGGGTCGGCAGGACCACCGTCACCCTGAAAGCGGTAGTGCTTCCCCTCGTGCAGCACGGGCTGCCCGGTCCAGAGACGCGTGACGAGCTCGAGCGCCTCGTCGAGCATCTCGGCGCGCACGCGTGCCGAGCCCTCCTCGCCAAAGTGGTCAAACTCCCACACCCCCGCGCCGGAGCCGACACCGACGATCAGGCGCCCCTCGGAGAGCCGATCGATCGAGACCGTCTCCCGGGCAAACTTCACCGGCCGGCGCCGCGGCAGCGGCGTCACGAGCGCGCCGAGCCGGATCGTCCGCGTAGCCAGCGCGATCGCCGCCATCGCAACCCATGGGTCGACGTGTGGCGCAGGGTAGAACGCAACGTGGTCCCACAGGAAGAAGCCGTCCCATCCGCTCGCCTCCGCATCGCGCGCCAGGGAGCCCAGGAAGCGCGCGTCACCGAACGCGCCGAAGTTCGGAACCGAGATGCCGTACCGCACCGATCCTCCTATCAGCGAGCCGATCACATGTTCTCACAGGCAGATCGAGGAATCGGCGGCCCTCCAAATGCCGATCACGGCCAGATGGACCGGAGCAGCGTCGGCACGTCACGGCCGGTCAGCCTACGAGGCCAGCCCGTCTGTGACTCGTACCCTATCGAACGGCGTCCGCGCAGGTTGCCAGACGAAGAACGCGGCTCGCGACCGGGCAGGTGTTCTGCCCGCGCGACGACCCAGAGTGAGCATACTTCAGGGCGCGGCCGTAGGGAGACACGGCGCGGCGGAGGGTGCGCGGATGCGGATCACGGTCATGGGCGCCGGTGGCGTCGGCGGGTACTACGGCGGGATGCTCGCGCGCGCGGGAAACGAGGTCACCTTCGTCGCGCGCGGCGCGCACCTCGAGGCACTCCGTGCGCGCGGCCTCGAACTGCGCACCCAGGGTGAAACGCATCGCGTCGCGGTCCGCGCGGTGGCGGATCCCGGCGAGGCGGGGCCGATGGATCTCGCGCTCTTCACCGTCAAGACCTACGACACCGCGACCGCACTCGATGCGCTCGCTCCGGCGATCGCGGGTGACGCGGCGGTGCTCACGCTGCAGAACGGTGTGGAGAGCGTCGATCAACTGACCGCCCGCCTCGGCGCCAGCCGGGTCCTCGCCGGCGTCACGTACGTCGCGGCGGGCATCGCCGAACCGGGTATCGTCGCCGAGAACGGGTTCTCCCGCAAGATCGCCTTCGGCGAACCGGGCGGGGGATCGTCGTCTCGCGTCGAAGCGATCTTCGCGGTGATGAAGGCGGCCGGTCTCGACGTGGAACTCTCGACCAACGCCCGCCAGGCGATCTGGGACAAGTTCGTCCTCGTCGCACCCCACGCGACGATCAGCGCGCTCTGCCAGACGCCCATCGGCATCACCCGCGAGACGCCGGAGGCGATGGCGCTCTACCACTCCATGGTCGGCGAGGTCGCGGCGGTCGGGCGGGCCGCCGGTTTCACCATTCCCCAGGACGAGCCTGACCGGATCGTCGCCAACTTCATGGGTGCGCCGCCGGGACAGACGTCGTCACTCCAGCGGGACTATGCGAATAAGCGGCGTGTGGAGTTGGAGTATCTGCCCGGGTCGGTCGTCCGGCTCGCGAAGCAGCACGGCGTGGCGGTGCCGCGCTTCGAGGCGCTGTACGCGGTGCTGAAGGTTCAGGCGCGGCAGTTCTAGGGGATCGCCCTCACCCCTTGACCCCCTCTCCCGCTCCGCGGGAAAGGGGGGAGTCATCTGATGTGGGGTCACCCCACTCCCCGGCAGCGTCTTGCCGCTGCACCACGCCGTGATCCGCCCGGCAGCGTCGTGCCGCTGCACCCTGCTGCAAACCACGCCCGGCTGCGTCTTGGCGCACCATCACGCCCACGCCCCGGCCGCAGTCATCCGCGCGAGATCAGGTGCGGGGCCAGTACTCCTCGACGAGCCAGCGCAAATAGGTGACGTGGCGACGGAGCGCGGCGGTGAAGTCGGCGCCGCCGCCGCTCTCCAGGATCGCCGCTCCGCGGAACCCGGCGTCCCAGAAGGCCTGCCCCATCTCCGCAATCGGCTGATCGCCTTCATCCACGTGCGCGCCGCCCAGGATCCAGTCGCCTCCCATCCACGCGGTCGCGCTCCAGGCGCGACGGAACTGCTTGACGTGCCAGTGGTTCACGTATGGCGCGACCTCGCGCGCCTGGGCGAGGGCGTCGCCGAGCGGTAGGCCGGGGTAGAGCCAGGCGTTATCCAGAGTATCCGGGTTCACGCCCACATTCGGCTCGTCGATCATCTCACGCAGGCGCAGGGCCGAGCGCGCGGTATCGTGCAGCGTGTCGTCGTGCATCTCGAGCGTCAGCGCGGCGCCGAATCCGCCCAGACGCCGCGCGTAGTCCTTGAGGCGCGCGGCCGCGAGCGCGAAGTCCCCCTCGGTCGCGTCGGTCAGGCTGCGGAAGCGCCGCCTGGGCTGGTCGCGCCCTGGCGTGCCGAACCAGGGGAAAGCGATCATGATCGTCACGACCTTCGCCCCGAACAGCTCGGTGACCCAGGCAATGCGGTGAAGTTCGGCCGATTGCGTCGTCGCCCACGGCTCGCGACAGAGCATGCGCCGCCAGGCGAGCACGGAGTGCATCGGCAGGCCGCTCTGCGCGACGAGCGACCGCAGATCTCGCCACTCAGCGTCGGAGAAGCGGAAGAACGCTCCGTCGGTCGCTCGAAGGTCGGAGGCCAGTTCGACGATCGCAACGCCGTGGCGTCGCCAGAACTCCAGTTCCGCCAGCGCACCCTGACGATCCCACTCTCTCCCCGGTGCCCAGCCGTACTTCTCGAATAGCGGATTGGGGCGAAAACCGATCAGCATGGGGGATGATCCTCAGAAAAATGGCCCTGACGCGCGGCGGATGATCTCACGCCTTCGCGCGGGGCGGAGTCTCCAGCGCGCGGTCGAGGAGAGCGGCCCGCGCCGGCGTGGCGCGGAGCGGTGCGAACCAGCCATTCGCAGCCACTTCACGGCGGGTCTCGGCCGGGTCGATGCTCGTCGCGGTCGCGATGTCGGCCAGCGCCAGGTCGAACTGATTGAGACCGACGCGCGCCGCGGCTCGGACCATGTGGTCCCAGGCGTCCAGATCCTGCTGCGGCACGATCGCGGCGATCGTCTGGAGCGCCCCGGGATACTGGCCCAGGCAAACCTGGATGTACGCCATGGTGTTGAGCGTTGCGTGTTGGCCCGACTCCAGCCCGAGCGATTGCTGGACGACCGGCAGTGCCTCGGCACAGCGGCCCAGGCGGGCGAGGGCCCACGCCTGGTTATTGAGATGGACTGAGGCACCGTCAGAATCGACCTCGGCGGCGCGGGCGCACACCGCGACGGCCTCGACGTAGCGAGGGGTATCGCCGCCGTTGAGCAAGTAGCAGCGCATTTTCAGCGCCAGCGGTTCGGCCGGATCGATCGCCAGCGCGCGCTCCGTTTCGAGCATTGCCCGGGGCTCATCGCCCTGGCGGCGATAGAGAACGGCCAGCGCCGTATGGGCGCTAGCCAGGCCCGGGTTGTCGGCGGCCGCGCGCGCGCAGAACTGGAGCGCCTCAGCGGTTCGCGCCGAATCATCGATCGTCGCGAGGCACCGCACCCACGGATCCGCCGCGCGCTGACTCGACCACAGGTAGACGGCAGCCCCGAGAACCACCGCCAGCAAGGTGAGGCTCAGCGTCCGGTGCCGGAACGCCGCAACATGAAGGATGCGGGCGAGCACGCCGATGAGCAGCGCGTAGACCGCCGAGCGGCGTCCCGTGCGCGCGCCGCAGTGGGGGCAGAAGGCGCGATCGGCATCGATGGACCGGCCGCAGGCGGGACAGCCGGCCCCCGGCGGAGCGGACGATGTGTTCACGGAGTAGCGAAACCGCGAACAGGGAAGATCCCCACCGACCGGATCGAACGCACCACGGTCGCGATGCACGAAGTATGAACCGGGATCGATCGCGATGCCATTGTCCCAATCTTCGACAGGGGGCCGACATGGGTCGAAAATCTGTGGCCGTGAGCGCCTCCTCACCCCTCTCGGGCGCCAACCGCCAGGGTGACCCGGAGGGGGTGCTGCCCCGGCCGGTCAGCGGCCGCCGCGCGGTACTCCTTTCGATTGCAATCATCGGCGGGCTCTTCCTCCTCTCACTCGCCTACGCGTTCACCGGCGCCTGGCGACAGAAGGAGCGCCTGCTCGCCGACGGTCTGGCCGCGCCGCGCGCCGCGCTCTGGATGGAAGATGAGGGCGTCGTTGTGATCGACGCCGGGGAACCAGGCCGCCCCGGCGACATCGTGTGGGTCTCCACCGGCAGCAGTCGGCAGCGGCTCGTCCCGCTGCCGCCGACTGATCCGGACGATCCGATCGGCGGCGCGGTCGGCCTCGCCCTGGCCGGCGACGGCAGCCTGATCTTGGCCGTCTCCCGCTGCGCGGCGCCGGGTTGCATGGCGCTGCTCGGCCCCGACCGATCCGGGAGCCTGGCGCCGTTGGTCGATCTCCGCGCCGGCGGCGCCGCCGACCCCTCCGCGGTGATCGTCGATCGCGGGCGAGGCATCGCCTTCGTGGCGGACGCCGGCGCGGATCGTCTCTGGTCGGTGGCGATCGGGACAGGCCGCCCGATCGCCGGCGCAATGGCCGTCCACTCATCGTTCCCGGCGGGCGCGGAGCCTCGCGGCATGGCGTTCGATCCCGGTGGGGCGCTGCTCGTCGCGCTCGCCGGCCGCGGAGAGATCGCCCGCGTCGAGCCTACCGGAGCCTCGACCTCGATCGTAGCGCGCGACCTCCGGCGGCCCATCGCGGTCGGTGTGGAGCCGACGGGAACGTTCGTGATCCTGGAGAGTCCACGGGCGCAGAACGCGGGCGTGCTGAAGCGACTGGATGAGGCGGGTCAGACCACGATCCTCAGCGACGGTCTGGACCGCCCGACCTCGCTCAGCGTCGCCCCGGACGGCCGGGTCTTTGTGACGCTGCGGGGCATCGAAGCCGACGTTGCGCGCGTGGGACAGCTCGTGCAGATCCGCCGCCTGGGGCCGATCGCGCCGCGCCGGATCGTCTGAAGGCCGCCGTCGGCGCGGGAGCACTCCCGCGCCGCGGCTGGATTACGCCGCCGCCTCGATGGCGAGGATCTCAATCTGCCATCGACCGGAGGGCGCGACGACCTCCGCCTTCTCGCCCACGCGCCGGCCGTGCAGTGCCTTGCCCAGCGGCGATTGGACCGAGATGCGCCCGGCCGAAGGGGACGCTTCGGCGGCGGACACAAGCGTGTATTCCTCCTCGACCCCATCCTCATCGCGCACCTTGATCTTGGTCCCGACATTACCCACGTCGGTGTTGACCGGTTGCGCGTCGGCCGACATCTCCAGGAGCGCGCGGATCTCGGCCAGGCGCGCCTCCATACGCGAATGCTCGTCGAGGAGTCCCAGCGCGGCGGCGCGTTCATCATCGTCGGCGGTGCGATCGGCGTGCGCCTCCTCGAGCAGCTCCCGGAGTTCCGCGAGCCGCACCTCGAGGCGCGAGGCCTCCTCACTCAACTGGGCGCGTCCCGCGCTGGTCAGCGTGACCCGTTCATTGTTCGTTCGCTCGGTCATCTGGCCCTCCCTCCTAGTGTATGTGCCGGCACCCCTGTGGACCGGTCTGCTGGTTCAGTTCGATTCCCGAAGCGTGGGAGATCGGGACTGCAGCGGGGTGACGACCGCCGGGCTATGTGCCCGCGGCCGTCACCTGGCGCGAGCGCTTTTCGTCGAGCGCCGCCGATGGCTGGTCGTTCAGCCATGTGGCGCCGAATCGGCGCAACGACGAGAGCGTGGGCAGTGTGCCGGAACCCTTCTCGGTCAGCGCGTACTCCACGCGCGGCGGGATCTCGGCATACTGCGTACGAGTCAGCAGGCCGCTGGCTTCCAGCTCGCGAAGC
>VGOZ01000056.1 GCA_016875715.1 Chloroflexota bacterium
ACGAGTACGGAGCCTGCGGGGATCGTGCCATCGTCGGTGGCCCCATCCCGATCGAAACGCAGGCTGTGACCGATATCCAGGAACCGCACCTTTTCCGGGGCGACCCCGTTCTCGATCGCAAGGCGTCGGTACAGCACCTGCATCCGGTACTCGCCGTGCAGAGGCACCGCGAATTCGGGGCGGATCAGGCGAACTAGTTCGCCAAGCTCCTCGCGGGCGGCGTGCCCGCTCACGTGCACCTGCGGCTCGATGCTAGACCAGATCACATTTGCACCGCGACGGAAGAGGTTATCGATCGTGCGCGCGACGCTCTCCTCGTTACCAGGAACCGGCGTCGAGGAGAGCACGACGGTATCGCCTTCCCGCACGCGAATCTCCCGGTGATCGCCCACGGCCATGCGTGAGAGCGCCGCGGTCGGCTCTCCCTGGGCGCCCGTGGCGATGATGAGGACGTCTCCGGCGGGCAGTCGGTCAGCCTCCGCGAGGCTGATCATCTGACCGGGCTCCGCAACAATGTAGCCCAGTTCCGATGCCACCTCGATGCTGGTCGTGAGACCGCGCCCGGCGATAGCGACCTTGCGGCCGTGTTCCTGGGCGATACCGAGGACGTTGCGGATGCGCGAGAGATTCGACGCGAAACTCGCGACGATCACCCGTCCCCTGGCATCCTTCACGACCCGGTCGAGCGTCGCGGTCACCGTGCTCTCCGGTGGTGTCCTGCCCGGCATCTCCACTCGCACGCAATCGGAGAAGAGCGCGCGCACGCCCTGATCGCCAAAGCGCCAGAGGGATGCACGGTCGATCTCGCCCGTCTCGGTGGTGAACTTGAAATCGCCGGTGAAGAAGAATGCGCCGGCCGGAGTCTCGATGCGCAGCGCGGTGGCGTCGGGTACGGAGTGTCCCACGGAGATGAAGTGGACTCGGAACGGCCCGATGCTGACCGTATGGCCCGGCTCTACCGCACGGTAGCGCGCGAACTGCTCTTCGCGGCGTCGGCGCATGCGGGCGCGCACCATCGCGAGCGTAAGATTGCTTCCGTAAAGGTCGACCCCGCTGCCCACCTGGCGAAGGAAGAAGGGCACGGCGCCAATGTGATCCTCGTGCGCGTGGCTGAGGACGACACCGAGCAGCGACGCCGGGTTGGACGTGACGTATGAGAAGTCCGGAATGATCAGATCGATCCCGAGATGTTCGGGTGACGGGAACTGCGAGCCGCAGTCGATGAGCAGGGCCTGCCCGTCGCATTCCAGGAGTGTCGCGTTCTTGCCGACCTCGCCCACGCCCCCCAGCGCGGTCACCCAGACGGGTCGGTCGGGCTGCACGATCGAGATTGTACGGGCGTGAACCAGCGGCGGGCGGGCATTGCGCTGGCCCTGTCGTTGCTCCTGCTCCTTGCCCTGGCGGGCGCGATTGCCATCCGGCTCTCCGAATCACCGGTCCCGGCCGCGGCGCCGCCGGAGTCACGCTGGTATGCGCTCTATCTCACCCGTCCTGGTGAACGGCATCATCCGGACCACCAGACCATCGATGAGGGCGTAGTCGCGCGGATCGATGCCGCGACGGCGACGATCGACGCCGCAATCTACGAAATGGACCTCGCCGCGGTCGCGCGATCTCTCGTTGCGGCGGCACGCCGCGGGGTGCAGGTGCGGGTGGTCACCGATGGCGACACGATTGAGGCGCGCGATCGCGACCCCGCGACCGATGAGGCGTTCGCGATCCTGGAGCGGGCCGGCGTGCCGATTCGCGCCGATACGCGCAGCGCCATCATGCACCACAAGTTCGCGGTCTTCGATCGCGCGATCGTCTGGACCGGTTCGTGGAACTGGACTGAGGGAGATAGCCGTCGCCTGGACAACAACGCGGTCTCATTCACCTCGCCCGACGTCGCGGCCGACTACGCGGCGGAGTTCGAGCGCCTCTTCGCCGGTCGTTTCGGCAGCGCGAAGGATGCAGGTGCGCGCCGCGACGCGGTCGCAGTCGGGCCGGCGCGCGTCCGGGTGTTCTTCGCGCCGGAGGACAGAATCGCCCCGGCGATCGAAACGGCCATCCGTCAGGCGACGAGCGAAGTCCAGTTCCTCGCGTTCGCCTTCACGCACGATGGGATCGGGCGGGCACTGATCGACCTCGGTCCTCGCGCTGTCCGGGTGCGCGGCGTTTTCGATCGGACGATGGCCGGTGGCAGCGTGAGCGAGTTCGCCCGACTGCTCCGGGCCGGCTTCGAGGTGTACCAGGATGGCAATCCCGGCTTCATGCACCACAAGGTGGTCGTGATCGATCGCAAGGTGACGATCGTCGGATCCCTCAACTTCTCGGCGGCGGGGATCGAGTCGAACGATGAGAATGTCCTCATGATCGAAGACGTCGATCTGGCCTCGGACTTCGTGGCCGAAACCGATCGCGTGGTCGCGGTGGCCCGCCGGCGCGGCTGATCAGGTCGCCAGAGTGGGAAACTCGGTGACCCGCAGTCGGGCGGAGCCATAGGGGATCAAATCGACCGCCTCGCGGGGCGTTCCCGAGTCGATCGGCCCGGCGGGCGGCGCGTCCGCGGAGTTCTCCCATAGCGTCCACGAGGGCACGCGGGCGCCTGTTCCGCGCAGGATGAGCGGTGGGTTCGCGCCATCGAACGGTACGCGCGAGACCTCCCGGCGGCAGAGCGTGAACTCATCCCTGGCCAGACCGTAGTTCCACGGCGTGGCCGGATGGACCTCCCAATCATCGAAGAAGACGCGCCGCTCGATCCGGCGCCAGTCCTCCTGGATGCGGAGCGCAAACACCAGAGGGCCGCGCACAATCGCGACCCCACCGCTCGGGCGCATCTCCCGTGCGATCTCGGAGCCGAACTGGATCACGATCTGGTTGCCGGACCGCCAGTCGCGGGTCAGCACCACGAACGAGCCTGCCCGAACTGTCTGAGGCTCCCCGTTGACTGTGAGTTGGGTCGTTCTGTCCGCCCAGGAGGGGATGCGCAGATGCAGGCTGGCGGGCCCCATCGGCGCGTGCTCGACGTGCACGTGCACCGTGTCCGCGAACGGATACTCGGTCCGGACATCGAGAACGAAGCCGGAACCGGTGACGTGACAGGGCGCCCAGGCGAGGGCGGCCAGTCCGTCTGGGGCTACCGCCCAAAGCGCGGCGGCGAATTTCGGCCAGCCCTGATGGAGGTTGGCCGTGCAGCAGCCGAAATGCGGTGAGAGACCGAACGTGTTCGCGTCGGGACGGTTCGAGGTCCAGCCCCGTGGTGCAACCGTACAGAGGACCTGATTCGGTTGCTGATCGTATTGGCGGGCGCGCATCCGCGCGTCGATGGTGGCGGGCAGCGCATTGAACATCACCCGCTCCAGGCGATCGGCCCAGCGCACATCGCCGAAAGCGCGGGCGAGGATCGCGAGTGAGAAGCCAGCCTCGACCACCGCGCAGAGCTCAACGCCCTGGCTCGGATGAGTTCCGGCGAGCCACTCGTCGCCGGAGAACATCCCGGTAACCTGGCCGTGATACCGGTCCAGGTTCTCCAGGCCGATCGCACTGGCGACCGCGAAGCGCGGGTCACCATCGATGAGCCAGCGCAGTGCCGGTTCCTTCAACGCCATCGCGACATTTACCACGTGGACGAAATGACTGAACGCCCGCTGCTTCCCGCGCGCGGGAAACTGCTCGAACTGATCCGTCCAATCCAGGGTCTGCGCCTGAATCAGCCGGGCGAGATCGAGGAGCGCATCGTCGCCGGTGCGGCGGTGGAGCCACAGGATGCTGAGCACGTTCTCGGCTCCGCGTGCCTCACCCCACTTCGCGAGGGGTCGGTCCCGCAGGTGGCGCGCCTGGTACGCAAAGTACTGCGTGAGAAACGGGATGACGCGATCGTCTCCGGTCGCCTCGGCGTACTGCGTGATGGCCTTCAGCATCACCATTCGGGGCCACCAGTCGTCGTTGCCGGCCGGCCCGAACCAGCCATCCGGGCGCTGGGATGCGAGCGACCACTCGACCCAGCGCCCGGCACGCTCGATGAGGCCGCGATCTCCCAGCAGATAGGCGAGCGGGATCAGACCATCGCAGTAGTACGGTCCGCGCTCCCACGACTCGCCGCTGCCGCCGAGCCATCCACTGTTCGGTCCTACATCCGGCCAGTGGTCTGGGAGATGCCCCGTGAACCCGTCGGCCTGAAGGCGCAACTGGTCGACGAGCCATCCGCGCGCACCGATCGCCGTGAGAGGGAGCGGCTCAAAAGCCGGCCGAACCATCGGCAGGAAGCGTATGCGGCGTCGACTGATCCGGTGCGCCATCTGGCCGCGCGACGCACGGACGTTCGGTATCCTCCGCTCGCGCTTGGAGGGAGCCATGGATGAGACGATGCGGGTCGCGGTCGGCCAGTTCAACCAGGCGACGCACGAGGTTCTGACGTTCGCCCGACAGATGGGTTGCAGCGGCGTGCTCCTCAATACGCCGGCGCTGCCAGGGGAGCGACGCTGGGAGTACGGCGATCTCATGCGGTTGCGCGCCCAGATCGAGCGGTACGAACTGCGGCTCGAGGCACTCGAGAACACGCCGACTCGCTTCTATGAAGCGGCCATGATCGGCGCGCCGGATCGCGATGCCGCGATCGATATCTACTGCGAAACGATTCGCAATTGTGGGCGCGCCGGCATCCCCATCCTCGGTTTCCACTGGATGCCGAATCAGGTCTGGCGTACCTCGAGCATCGCCCCCGGCCGTGGCGGGGCGCTCTGCACGGCCTTCCGCACCGCCGACCTGAAGGACGCGACTCTGACCCACGGCCGTATCTATTCGGAAGACGAGATGTGGTCGAACTACGAGTACTTCCTTCGAAAGGTGCTTCCCGTGGCCGAAGCGAGCGGCGTACGGCTCGCGCTCCATCCTGACGATCCTCCCGTGCCGATGCTGGGCGGCGTGGCTCGGTTGATGCGGAGTTTCGAAGGATTCAAGCGGGCGGTGGAGATCGTCCCCAGTCCGAGCATCGGTCTCGACTTCTGCATGGGCTGCTGGTCGGAGATGCGGGGCGGGGCGGGAGTGCTCGAGGCGCTGGAGTACTTCGGGAGTCGGGGTAAGATCTGTTACGTGCATTTCCGGGATGTCCAGGGCACCGCTGGGGACTTCCAGGAGTGCTTCCTGGGTGAGGGGAACGTCGATGTCGTCGCGGCGATGCGGACGCTGAAGCGGGCGGGGTTCACCGGCTTCTTCATCGACGATCACGTCCCTCACATGGTCGACGATACGAACTGGGGGCACCGTGGCCGGGCTCTCGCCACGGGCTACATCCAGGGGCTGCTCGCGGCGATCAACGCGCTCGACTAGGGTCGCGACGGGTCATCGTTGCACGCGCAGACGCGCCTTCACCGAATCCGGTAGATCGCGATCCACCTGGGGCGAGCGGAGCTGGGCGAGCATGCCGCCGTCGACGTAGAGCACCTGGCCGGTGATGTAGCTGGCATCGTCGGAGCAGAGGAATAGCACCGCGCCAGCGATGTCTTCCGGGTAGCCGACCCTTCCAAGCGGCACGGTCTGTCCCCGAGCGGCCTTCGCCTCCTCGCCAAGCGGTTCGTATTCCGCGGTGTGGATGGCGCCCGGACCGACCACGTTGACCCGGACGCCGAATGGCGCCAGATCGATCGCCATCGTGCGGGACATCCCCTCGATCCCCGCCTTCGTTGCATCGTAGGCGGCCATCGCACGGTGCGCCCGCGCCGCAGCGAACGAACTGATGTTGACGATGCTCCCACGGACTCCGCCATCGACCATCAGGTTGGCGGCGCGGTGACAGCAGAGATAGATGCTGGTGAGATTCGCCGCGACCACTGTGTGCCAGTGTTCGAGGTCCATCTCCAGAATGTGCGCGACGGGCGATGCCCAGGCCGCATTGTTGACCAGGACGTCGATTCCGCCGTATGCGCTCACTGTCCGTTCGAAAAGGTGCTCTACCTCGTCCTTCCGCGAGACATCGGTGGGGACCACCAGTGACTCGCCACCCACCTGACGGATCTGAGCGGCCGTCGCTTCGAGGCGCGTCCGGTTGCGCGCCGCCAGCACGACCCGGGCACCCTCGCGCGCGAACCGGAGGGCGATCCCCTGTCCGATCCCACCGCTCGAACCGGTGACGATGACGCTCTTGCCAGCGAGTTCCGGTGCGCGCACGCCATCACCTCATCGATGCCTCTGACTCCACGCCGGGCGCGGGGATCGCCGCTGGCTCGCGGGCCGGGCGCTCCGCGCCGCAGTCTACATGCCCCGGAGCACGTCGAGCGCCTGCGCGAAGGTCTCCACGGGGATGACGCGGATGTTCTGTGCCGCGCGTCGCGCCTCCGCATAGTTCTGGCGCGGGGTGAGGAACACCGTGTACCCGGCGCTCTCCGCGCCGAGGACTTTCTGCGCCACCCCGTCCACCTGGCCGACTGTGCCGCTGGCCGCGATCGTTCCCGTACCCGCCACACGAACGCCATTTGTCAGCGACCCGGGCGTCAGAGCGTCGTAGATGCCGAGCGCGAAGATCAGTCCCGCCGACGGCCCGATCGCGTTCCTGCTATCGATCCGAACGTCGAAGGGCAGCCTGGCCCGATATCCGTGCGTCGCGATCCCGATTCCAACGAAGGGCCGATTCGGATCGTCCGGCGCGGCGATCGTGTCTACGACCTGTTCCAGAACATCGTCGCCCCGCCGCACGGTCAAGCTGAGGCGATCGCCCGGACGATAAGCCCGCATCGCTTCAATGATCTCGACGTCGGTCGCGACCGCTCGGCCGTTGAGCGCCGTGATGATGTCATTCTGCTTCAGCCTCGCCGCGGCGGGTGTTCCGGGACGCACGCCGGTGACCCGGACGCCTTCTCCTGTCACCTCCGCCCGGTGGCCGAGAGCGCGCAAGGCCACAATCGCGGCGGACACCTGGCTCTCGCGCATCTGGCGCCGGCTCGACTCGGTGACCTCATCCGGCGTCTGCCCGCGGGGAATGACCGAGATGTAAGGCACCACCCGCACGCCGGGGCTTGCTGCCCGCACGAGTGCCTCGGGGAAGAACGCCTGCTTCTGGAGGACGACCGTGGCGCTGAGGTCGCCTACCTCGTGGCGCAATTCGGCGGGCACTTCGATCCGCTGGGCGATCGGAAGGGCACGTCCCGGGAGAAGGAGATAGTACCTCGTGCTGATCCCGGGCAGAAGTGTGCTCAGGGTGATCGCGATAACGGCCGCGAAGCAGGTGCCAAAAGCGAGGGCGCCGATGGTGCGCCGATGCGCCGGGTCGGAGCCGGATGCCGATGGTCTCATGTCGCCGAAGGTGCGATGGTCGGCGGCGATCAACCTCGCCCCGAGGCTGCGCGCGGCGGGGTACCTGCGCAGTGTGATCCCATGGCGGGATCATCGATCTGTGGCCGTCCGACTGGCAACCGTCCGACTGGCAAAGTAGGCGTCGGCAGGCTGGTCGGCGCGACTTTTGAAAGTCTGACTTGCAGAATTGGAGAAATGCCGGCCAGAATCCGACCAACACGGTAGGATTTGCCCATGCGCGTCTCCAGTCGCGTGCACTACGGGGTTCGGGCGATGTCCCAGATCGCCCGCTCCTCTGATGCACGGCCGGTCTCGCTGAGCGAGATCGCGGCGGTCGAGCACCTCCCGCTACCCTACCTAGAGCAGTTGTTCGCGCCTCTCCGCCGTGCCAATCTCGTCGAGGGGACGCGCGGCGCGCACGGCGGCTATCGGCTGACTCGCGCTGCCACCGATATCACCGTCGGGGACATCGTCCGCGCCCTGGAGCCGGAGGCGCTCGCGCCGGTGGAGTGCCTTCTCGACACATACATCGCGGGCTCGTGCATGGTCGAGGGCGACTGCGCCTCACGCCCACTCTGGAATCGGGTCAAGGAGGCCGCCGACCGCGTTCTCGACGCGACATCGCTGGCCGACCTCGAACGGGATCGCGCATCTACCTCATCGACGAAAGGAATTGCGGTAGCTCGGAATGATTGAGACTCAGGTCGCATCACCCCTTGCGGAGGCCACAGACGACAACACCCTCATCGTCGACGACCTCCACGTCGACGTCGGCGGAAAGGAGATCCTCGCCGGAGTCCATCTCGAGGTTCGGGCCGGCGAGATCCACGCCCTGCTCGGACCGAACGGCTCGGGCAAATCGACGCTCGCGTATACCATCGCCGGCCACCCGAAATACGAGGTCACGCAGGGGCGCATTCTCTGGCGCGGCGTGAACCTGCTCGAACTGAGCGCCGACGAGCGAGCCAAACTCGGCGTGTTCCTCGCGTTCCAATACCCGACCGCCATACCAGGCGTTTCTGTGGCGAATTTCCTTCGCCTCGCGGTGAAGAGCGTCCTCGGCGACACGCCCGCCGTCGAGTTCCGACGTCGTATGCGGGCGACGATGAACGATCTGCGGATGGACGATAAGTTCGCGACGCGCTATCTCAACGAGGGATTCTCCGGGGGCGAGAAGAAACGCGCGGAGATCCTCCAGCTCGCGATGCTCAAGCCCCGACTGGCGATCCTCGACGAGACCGACTCCGGACTCGATATCGATGCGATGCGGATCGTTGCCGATGGCGTCAATCGACTGAAGAATCCGCAGATGGGTGTGATGATTATCACGCACTACAACCGATTCCTCAATTACATCAAGCCCGATCGAGTTCACATTCTCCATCAAGGCCGGATCGTCCAATCCGGAGGCCAGGAACTCGCGGAGCATTTGGAGCGAGTCGGTTACGACGCGCTCCTGAAGGAGGTCGGCTCCCGTGGCAATTGACCACCTCACGATCAACGAGAACTACACCGAGAAGTTCGGGTTCCACGATGCAGCGGACTACGTCGGAGATGCGCCGCGCGGTCTCAACCCGGATATCGTCAAGCAAATCTCGGACCGCAAGGGCGAGCCAACCTGGATGACCGAGTTTCGGCTCCAGTCGCTCCGCTACTACAACCAGCGACCCATGCCAGCCTGGGGAGCTGATCTCTCGGGCATCGACTTCGATAGCATCTACTACTACCTCAAGCCTTCCCAGAAGAAGGCGCGTTCCTGGGAAGATGTGCCCGATGCGATCAAGAAGACCTTCGATCGGCTCGGCATTCCCGAGGCGGAACGGAAGTTCCTCGCCGGCGTTTCCGCACAGTACGAGTCCGAGGTTGTCTATCACTCCATTCGGAAGGACCTCGAGGAGAAGGGTGTCATTTTCACCGATACCGATACCGCGCTGCGGGAACACCCGGATCTGTTTCGCCAGTACTGGGCGACTGTCATCCCCTCGAACGACAACAAGTTCGCTGCCCTGAACTCAGCCGTCTGGTCCGGGGGATCTTTCATCTGGGTGCCACCAGGCGTGCACATCGAGATTCCGCTTCAGGCGTACTTCCGCATCAACGTGGAGAACATGGGCCAGTTCGAGCGGACGCTCATCATCTGCGAGCCCGGTTCCTACGTGCACTACGTCGAGGGCTGTACGGCTCCGACCTATAGCTCCGATAGCCTGCACTCGGCGGTGGTCGAGATCATCGTCAAGGAAGGCGCACGCTGCCGCTACACGACCATCCAGAACTGGTCGAACAACGTCTACAACCTCGTGACGAAGCGGGCGCAGGCGTTCCGCGAAGCCACGATGGAGTGGGTCGACTGCAACCTGGGCTCCAAGGTCACGATGAAGTACCCGGCGATCTACCTCATGGAGCCGGGCGCCAAGGGTGAGACACTCTCCGTGGCGTTTGCCGGGCCGGGGCAGCACCAGGATGCGGGCGCGAAGATGGTTCACGTCGCGCCGCACACCTCCTCCCAGATCATCTCCAAGTCGATAAGCAAGGCCGGGGGGCGGACCTCCTATCGCGGGCATCTGGCGATCTATCGCGATGCCGAGAACGTTTCGGCCAATGTCTCGTGCGATGCGCTGCTCATCGACGATCGTTCACGTTCCGACACCTACCCGTACATGGACATTGAGGCCGAAAGGGTCGCCATCTCCCACGAGGCGACCGTTTCAAAGGTCGGCGAGGAGCAACTGTTCTACCTCCAGAGTCGCGGGCTCGGTGCCGAAGAGGCGACGACGATGATCGTCAACGGATTTATTGAGCCGGTCGTAAAGGAACTCCCCATGGAGTACGCCGTGGAAATGAACCGCCTGATTCAACTTGAGATGGAAGGGTCGGTCGGTTAGTCGGCCGCGCCCTTTCTGGAATTCGGAGTTACCGTGATCACACGTCAGGATGTCGAGGCGCTCTCTACACGCCTCAAGGAACCGCGCTGGCTTACCGATCGACGTCTGGCCTCGTTCGCGCGTCAGGCTGAACTACCCGTTCCCGGCCGAGAGAACGAGGAGTACCGCCGTACTGACCTTCGGCGCCTCGATCTGGGGCGGTTCCGCCTCCCTGCGGACGATTCGCGGCCGGGGCGGCCGCCCCGGCGCGCCGTGAAGCGGGCGCGGGATGATGCCGGATCCTTGACGCAGGTCGGCGATCGCACGGAGTACGCGGAACTCAGCGCCGATGCCGCTGCGCAGGGGGTCATATTCTGCTCTCTCTCCGAGGCGGTCGCGAAGTATCCGGACAAGGTCCGGCCATATTTCGAGGATGCCCGGATCGGCGCGGACGAGGACAAGTGGTCGGCGCTGAATGGTGCACTCTGGTCGGGTGGGGCGTTCCTCTTCGTGCCCTCGGGCGTCGAAGTGGCGCTTCCATTGCGTAGTTCCTTCGTGCACGCCGGGATCGATGAAGCTCTGTTCAGTCGGACCGTGGTCGTTGCCGACGCGTGGAGTTCGGTGACGTACATCGATGACTACTCATCGGCGGGAGACGGTCTGACCGCGGCTGCTCTCCACGCCGGCGTCGTCGACGTGGTCGCGGGGGAGGGCGCCGCGATCCGCTACAACCACATTCAGAACCTCGGCCGCAATGTCTGGAACTTCACTCGTGAGCGCGTGTTCGCGCGCCGAGACTCGGGCGTGAACCTCCTCCAGGTCGCGCTCGGCTCGGCGTCGACCAAGGCATTCGTCCACGCGCACCTGGACGAGCCGGGGGCGAACACCGAGTTGCTCGGCGTCATTTTCGCCAGTGGCACGCAGCACATCGATCACAGCACGCTGCAGAACCACCGTGTGGGCCAGACGCTCAGCGACCTGCTCTTCAAATGCGCCCTGCTCGATCGCTCGCGATCGGTCTATTCTGGCCTCATCGCGATCCACCCCAACGCCCAGCGGTCGGACGCATACCAGAACAATCGAAACCTGCTCCTCTCCCGCGCCGTGCGGGCCGACTCGATCCCCATGCTCGAGATCCTGGCTAACGATGTGCGCTGCACGCACGGGTCGACCTCCTCCTCGGTCGACGAGGAGGAGCTGTTCTACCTTCAGAGCCGCGGCCTGGCGCGTGACCAGGCCGAGCGCCTCATCGTCGAGGGATTCTTCGCCAACGTCCTCGAACGCATTCCCCTTGCCACCGTCCGAGGACGCCTCGAGGAGGCGATCGAGGCGAAGATCGCCGAGATGGGCGTGGCCGCGTGAGCCACACCATCGTCGTGCCGAATGCCGAGGCGCCCTCGCCGGGAGGGAGCCGACGCGTGAATGTCGGCGGTCGGGAGATCGCGCTGTACAACGTCGACGGCGCCTACTACGCGACCGATGACGTCTGCACGCACGACGAGGCGTCGCTCGCCGATGGTGAACTGTTCGGGTGCATCGTCGAGTGCCCGCTGCACGGTGCGCGCTTTGATGTCCGCAACGGCAAGGCTCTCTCCTTGCCCGCGGTCTATCCGGTGCGGACGTATCCAACGCGGATCTCCGATGCCGGTGTGGAGGTGACGGTATGATCGAAGTGGCGATGCAGGGTTTATCGCGTGAGGGACCGCCCTGGGATGCTCTCGAAGGAGAGGTGCCGCTTCCCGACCCAACTGCCGACGCGACACCCGATGACATTCTCGAAGCGCTGCGCTCCGTCTATGACCCGGAGATCGGGGTCAACATCGTCGATCTTGGTTTGGTGTACGACGTCGAGCGATCGTCCGCCGGGGAGGTCAAGATCACGATGACGCTGACGTCGCCGGCCTGCCCGTTGGGACCGGTGATCATGGATCAGGTGAGCTACGTGGCCGGGCGTCTTCCCGGCGTCGAGAACGCGACCGTCGAGTTCATCTGGACGCCGCCATGGGATCCGCGGGTGATGGCGTCCGAGGAGGCGAAGGCGGAGCTGGGGATCTGGTAACACGGCCGGGCACCCCGGGTCGACTTTTCCGCGACCGCAACGGGAGCGGCGGCGAACCGCGCAGAGTAGAATGGGCTTCGATCCTGCCGTTTCTGCGCGGCGCATCGCGGAGGTGCCTATTGGCGATCGTTCTTGCGAGCAAGCGGGATTCGTTCATGGTCGTGGCGTCGGAACGGAAGGCGCGCGATATTGCGGCCGGGATCTTCGAGGAGGAGCCCCAGAAGATTGTCCTTCACCGGGCACAGCCTCTTGCGTTCGTCACCACGGGCATTTCCTCGCTCACCGATGCGATGGCGGGAAACCAGGTTGACGTAACGGCGGTATTGGATCGCGCGCTGGGTGAATTCAACAATCCGGCGGGCTTCCGCCTCGAGGATATTGCCGCTCGCATCGCCAATCGGATGCACCCGATGGTGCGACAGAAGATCCGCCAGGTAGCTGCGAACGCACCGGAATCCGAGCGCCGCCTCGATGTGTTGATTGCCTACGTCCGTGGAACCACCGCCGAGATGGGTCGATGCCGCATCGCCGACCGTGTCGAGACTGGATTCCTGAATACCTACATCGATGCCCCTGGGCCCATCCTCCAGTTCTTGCAGTCGGATCGATTCAAGACACCAACCGGCCTTTTCGCGGAGAACCTCACCGATCCTGTCTCGGTCGCGAATCACATGCGCCGGGTTGTTCTCGAGGCCGTAGCCCACGATGCCTCGCTGCATGGAGGCAAGAACGAACTGTGCGGCACAACAGTCGAGGTGGCGATCATCGGACCCAAGCTCGCACGATTCGTGCACGCGGCCTGATAGCGGTTCGCCGGGCTGAGACGATTCGGATGGCCCGACTCAGGCGATGACTACCACATTTGGCGCCCACTTGATCCGATAGCCGCCCGGGGTGGCGGCGCGTCCGAACACCGCGGCCCATTCCATCAGCGGCTTGTCGTAATGATTGGGCGCCTGCGCATTTGGGAAGAAGAGCTTGATCGCCCGGTAGCGGATGAAGGGATAAGGCTCGGGATTGAGCATGAGGTTGTACTTCGCCACCTTGGGGTCAGGCCCGCCGAACCCGTCCGCATCGAGCACCAGATCGACCCCGGCAACCGTGCGGAGGGTCTTCTTGTTCAGGACCATGTGCGGAACCCCGTCATCTACCTCGGGATCGCCGAACTGGTGCACCATAAGCATCTTCGAACGTCGTAATCCCTCCGCTCGACTGTGAGCGGCCAGGAGGTCCTGCGCGCGGTTGATCTGCGCCGCGTCGATCTGACCGATGGGGATACCCGGCGTCGTCCGTCCCGGGTACACCTTGAACTCCGGATCGAGCGCGACGTGGACGTGGTCGTACTTGAGATAACCGCGATCGATCATCCGCTGGACCTGCGTCACGGGGTCCGACCGCCCCAGTTGCGAATCCAGGATGATGTGCCAGCCACGACGTGCAGCCGGTTCGATGTATTCCTTGACGATATCGATATCCATCGCCTCCAGGTAGAGCAGGCAGTCACCGCCCGCCGAACAGGGAATCGCTAACGCGTAGATGAGGTGGATGGTCGGGATGACCCGTTTGCCGCCATTCTGCGCCTGGATCGCCGGGACGAAGCGGCTCCGCAGGTCGCGATCCATCGCATCGAAGTCGCGATACCCGCCGAGCATACCCAGGATGGGTGCGATGCCGAAACCGCGACCGTAGATCGCCAGCATGGTGGAATCGTCGTCGAGCACCGACTGACCACTCGCGGTACGAGTCGGCTCGGCGGGTACGCGCGTGACGGTCCCGTTCGTTGTCTGCGCGCGTGGAGTTGCGCCGGGCGGCACGGTGGGCGTCGTATCGAGTCGCGGCGTCGCGGTGGACATCACGTTGGTCGCGGTCGGGCGGGGGGTGTCTGTTGCCAAGGGGGTCGCCGTCGGAGTCTGTGTGGGGGTGTGCGTCGGTGTCTCGGTCGACGTTGCCGAGGGGGAGGTGGTTGGCGAAGACGTGATGGTTGCGGTTGGCGTGACGCCGATCCCGACTACCGAGGACAGGGCCGGTGTGGCTGTCCCAATAAGGATGCCCACCAGGAAGGGGAACAACATCAGAAGACCGCGTGGGATCTGGTCCAGATTCACCCCGGTTCAGGCCTCGGCGATGAGCGGCGCCCAGACCCACCCGACGCTGGCGCCATGGCGAACCTGCATCCAGCGCTTATCCCCACCCACGAGCTCCCCGGCCTGCACGCCGATGATCTCGACCGTGGCGCCGGCCGGGACCCGGAACAGGATCGGTGCATCAAGCCTGGGACGCGCGCGCGCCCGAGCCGGGAGGCCATCGTCATCAATGATGGACCCGGCCCGCGAGGTGGCGTCGATATCTCGGGATCCGCGTGTGGCGGCGGGTGCTTGCGCCGAAGGGACGACGTCGAGAAGTGGTTCAAAGACGAACCCGGTTCTGGAGCCAATGTCGACGCGCCACCAGTGTTCGGCGCCGGCCACCTCATCGCCGGACACCCGTTCCCGAGGGCGTACCACGGTGCCCGGCGGGAGGACCGTCAGTGGCGTGGTATTCAGGAGTGGCGATGGCCTCAGGTTCGCTCCGTTCGGTGAGATCACCCGGGCCTCGCTGGGCGCGGGCGGCGGCCCCAGATAGGCGGAGATACCCTCGAAGTAGGCGCTGGCGAGGCGTTCGAGCGTGTCCGGACGCCCGAGCACCTGGAGGTCGCGCTCGTTCGTGAGAAAGAGTCCCTCCACGAGGACTCCGGGCATTGTTGAGGCTCGGGCGATGCGTCCACCCGCGGGCCCGAGCAGAAAGAGGTGGCCGCCCAGCATCGCATCCCTGAGGACGCCACGCGGCCGAGCGCCGCTGTCCAGTTCGCTGAAAGTCTCGGTGACGGCTGCGTGGACGGAATCGGCGAGTCGCTTGTTCTCGGCGCTGAAGGGCCGGGCTCCGGAGTAGTAGATCTCCGGTCCCCGCAACTGGCGGAACGTCGATCCGTTGAAGTGAACGGAGACGAGGATCGTGGCGCCGGCCCTGTTCGCCAGATCGACGCGCGCCTGCAGATCGTCTGCGACATCGACGACGCCATCTCCAGTGAGATCCTTGCCCGAGGCGTTCACATTGCTCTCGGTCGTTCTCGTCAGCAGTGTCCGATAGCCGGCCTTCCGGAGTTTGGCGTCCAGTCGTTTCGCCGTGGCGAGCGCGAGGACAGCCTCGACATACTCCTTGCCGCCGAGCCGGCCGCTCGCCCCGCCGTCGCGCCCGCCGTGACCCGGATCGATCGCGACAAGTGGTGCCTGCGGAACGCCCTGTGCCCCGACAGGCTGGATGAGCATCGCGGCGAGCAGCACCGCGACCGCCGCAACTCGACGTAACCGCACGTCCTGAACCTAGACATCGCTGGCTTAGGTCAACGTGAGAAATGGCGGGCCGCGGCCGGCGGCGCGGAACCCGGCCTACACCATCACGTCTTCGCGGCCGCGCGAGATCGTGATCTCCTCCGCCTCCTGGAGCGCGCGCACGGTATTGATGATGCGGGTCTGCGCCTCCTCAACCAGACGCAGTCGTACCGGTCCGCTGACCGCCATATCGTCCCGCAGCGCCTGCGATGCGCGCGTGGACATGTTCTTGAAGATGCGGTTCTTCAGATCCTCTGATGCGCCCCGGAGCGCCATCGAGAGATCCTTGCTGTTGACATCACGCATCAGTCGTTGCAGCGATCGATCGTCCAGCATCGAGAGATCCTCGAATACGAACATGTTCTTGCGAATCTCAGCGGCCAGCTCCGGATCGCTGTGCTCGATCGACTCGAGAATCGCCCGTTCGGAGCGGGTGTCCATGCTGTTCAGCACGCGCACCAGGAAGTCCACCCCGCCGGCGGTGCGAAATCCCTGGGTCTGCAGCGTCGCGAGCCGTTTCCTGAGGACAGTCTCGACCTCCTTGACCATCTCGGGGCTGGTGCGGTTCATCACCGCGATCCGAGAGGACACTTCGGCCTGCAGTTCGAAATCCAGCGAGGTGAGGATCCGGCCGGAGAGTTCGTGTGGTAGGTTCGAGAGGATCAGCGCGATCGTCTGCGGAAGCTCGGCTTCGAGCACGCTGGCAAGCTGGGCGGGCTCGATCTCGGCCATAAAGCCGAAGGGCTGATCGCGCCGCGCGGTGGTTGCCCGGGTGAGCAGTTCGCCCGCTTTCTGCGTGCCCAGAGTGCGGGCCAGCAGGTCGCGCGCGTAGTCCGAGCCGCCCGCAGTGATGAACTGGCGGGCCATCGCGTCTTCGTAGACCTGCTGCATGATGGCTTCCTTCATCTCGGCGGGAAGCCGTTCCATGCGCACGATCTCACGGGTCAACTGCTCGACCTCGTCCTCGCGCATCACCTTGCAGACCTGTGCCGCGAGTTCTGAACCGAGCGAAATCAACAACGCCGCGGCTTTGCGACGACCGCTGATCTGACGGAGATCGGACTGATCCACTCGCTCGCCTCCGGTGCGCCTGCCCGTAGTTATACCGACCGTTGCGTGGACGCGGTATACCCTGCTCACCGTGTGGACCCATCGCGCGTCGGGAGTACTCCTCCATCCCACTTCTTTCCCATCGCCGGACGGAATCGGCGATCTCGGCGCAGAGGCACGGCAATTCCTCGACTTTCTGCATGCCAGCGGCGTCTCGGTATGGCAGATCCTCCCTCTCCAGCCAGTCGGTCCGGGAGACTCACCCTATTCCGGTATCTCGGCGTTTGCGGGGAACCCCCTGCTCATTTCACTGGAGGGCACTCGGTTCACCGATGGGCAGCCGTCCGGATCGCCGATCGTCTTCTCCAGAGCGCGCGCGCAGAAACTCCGGCGCTTGCAAGAGTTCGCCCGGCTCAGACGCGCGGACTTGCGCGAACGGGAAGCGCTCGCCCTCTATCGCGAGCGCGAGCAGCAATGGCTCGACGACTTCGCCCTGTTCGCGACTTCCCGAGCTCTGTTTGAGGGTCGCCCGTGGACGGAGTGGCCGTCCGAGCTCGCCAGGCGCGATCCCGCGGCACTCAATGAGCTCCGGGTCACCCAGCGCGACGCCTACGAGGACCACTGCTTTCTCCAGTTGACGTTCGACCGCCAGTGGCAGGCTCTCCGGCGGGAGGCGTCGACACGGGGCATTCGCGTGCTCGGCGACGTACCGATCTTCGTCACGCACGATTCCGCCGACGTATGGGCCCATCCGCACCTGTTCGATCTCGACCATGCCGGTCTCCCACGGCTCGTCGCAGGCGTACCACCGGACTATTTCAGCGCCACCGGACAGCTCTGGGGTAACCCGATCTATCGATGGGACCGCATGGCAGCGGAGCATTACGACTGGTGGTCGCGGCGTGTGGAGCGGACGCTTACCCACTGCGACGCGATCCGCCTGGATCACTTCCGCGGCTTCGCGGCGTGCTGGGCAGTGGAGGCGCACGAACGGACCGCCGAACGCGGTCGCTGGCTGGCCGGTCCGGGCGGTGCGTTCTTCCAGGCGATCGAGCGGCGCGCTGGGCAGCGGTTACCCATCGTCGCGGAGGACCTCGGCACCATCTCACCCGACGTGGTGGAGATGCGGCGCGCGCTGGGCTATCCGGGAATGCGCATCCTCCAGTTCGCCTTTGGGAGTGACGCGGGGAATCCGTTCCTACTTGCCGCCGCGGCGAACCCGTATTTGCCGCACAATCACGTCCCCGACTGCGTCGTCTACACCGGGACGCACGATAACGATACGACCCGGGGCTGGTACGAGTCACTCAGCGCGGGTGAACAGCACATCGTGCGCTCGTACCTGGGGGTTTCCGGTGTCGACATCGCCTGGGATCTCGTTCGCGCCGCGCTTATGTCCGTCGCTTCGCTCGCGGTGGTCCCGCTCCAGGACCTTCTCTCGCTGGGATCAGAATCGCGGATGAACCTTCCGGGGACCCCGGACGGCAACTGGACCTGGCGCTACGATCCTGGCGCGGTGAATAGAGGGATCGCCGAGCGGCTGCGCACTCTCAACCATCTCTATGGGCGCTCGATGCCGCCGCGCGCCCCAGCGGAGTAATGGTCCGCTCGTCGCGTCCTCGGGCCGCACCGAATGCCGTACCGCGAACCCAACCGATCGGCCCAGGAGCGCGAGAGGGCGGGCGATCGGGCATCGCCCTCCGTGTGATTGTTGCCCTCATCCCGTGGATCGTCCTGAAACTGCTCGTCCGATGCAGCCTGATACGTGTGTACACAGACTCGCTCGTCGGCGCCTTCGCGGTCCTAGACATCCTCTTCCTGGGGTGGTGCGTTCCGTGGATCGCTACCGGGCACCGCCTGCCCGCTGACCTCGCTGCGGTTCTGCGACGATCGTGGTTTGTGGCGACTGCGGCATACCTCCCGACGGTCGCCACGAATCTTGCGCTACAGGTCGGGCCGAGCTTGCTCCGTGCCGAAAACCACGTCGACGCGATCGGACAGGTTGTCTTCGTCGCTCTGCCCCGATCGGCCGTTGGTGGCGTGCCGGGGGCCATCCTGCTGGCGATGGCTGCCTTCATCGCCGCGTCGATCATCTGCATCTTGCGCCTCGCGCCCGAGCGTTGGAACGAGGGACGGTGGCCGCCACAAGAGTCGGCCGCGCGTCCTGAGGCGCGCCGCCTCGGTCCTGCGGTTCACGCTGGCGCGCGCGACCCGCGGGTCATGTCGGTCACTCGGCGACGCTAGCCTCTGCTCAGCCGTGCGCCTCGCGGGCGCATACGAGGATGCGACGGTAGGTGTACAGGTAGGGAGATCTCCGAGGCAGGCGTTCGAGAAGTCGTTCGCGATACGCGTCGACAAACCGGGCGAAGAGTGGCGGATCGAGACGACGCTGGTAGTCGGTGAGCATCGTGCCGCGGACCCACTCCAGCACGTCTGCCGGTTCGGTCAGTCGGTGCAGATAGATCTGGATCCGCGCGTCGATGCGCTTGAACCCCGCCTCATCGAGCATCTCCACATACCGCTCGATGGGTAGTGGCGGGTCACGGCGCCGGTAGCCGCCCAGTGACCCCGCGAATGGTGGCTCAGCGGCAATATCGGATGCGGTGGTGTGCGAGACGTGATCGTCGTTCATCGGCATCTGGAACGCGATCTGTCCGCCCGGGCGTACAAGACCGAGGAGCCGCGGGATCAGCCTGTCGTGATCGGGCACCCATTGCAGCGCGGCGTTCGAGAACACCAGGTCGAACGTCGCCTCCGGCGCGAACGTGGCGATATCGTGCTTCTGGAAGATCAGACTCGGTTCGGCGCTCGTGGCCGCGCGCGCCAGCATGGCCTCCGATGCGTCGATGCCGAGCGTCGCCGCTGCGCCAAGGTGTCGATGCATGGCCCGGGTCAGTTCGCCCGTCCCGCACCCGAGATCGACGGCCGTCATTCCTGGTCGAGGCTCCACCAGTGCAAGAAGATCGAAGAAAGGCTGGCTGCGCTCGTTACGGAAACGGGCGTACTGATCCGGACTCCAGGTGTCCATACCCGGGTCGGTCACGGCGCTCCCCCGTTGGGCGACTGTGCGGCGTCATACGCTACGCGTCCCGTGACGATCGTCGCCTCGACGCCGAAGGCACGGTCGAGCATCACCAGATCAGCCGCCCACCCCGGAGCGATTCTGCCGCGGCGGCCTGCGCGGCCGTTGAGAGCGCGGGCCGGCGTCCGCGACGCCATGTCGACGATCTGACCGCGAAGCAGCCACGGCAGCCAGGCGCGCGCATTCCTCACACCCTCGTCGAGCATCATCGCGCTCCCCGAGAGCGTCCCATCGGCGCGGCGGACGACTCGACCGTCGGAGATGACTGTCTGTTCGCCGAGGCGCACCGGCCCTGGTGCCGCGCCTGCGGCGGCGATTGCGTCGGAAACGAGAAACAGGCGCTCCGGTCCGATCGCTCGCGCGATGAACGCGACCACCTGAGCGGCTACGTGAACTCCGTCAGCGAGCATTCCGACGCGAACGACGTCGGCGGCCAGCAACGTACCGACCGCGCCCGGCTCCCGATGGTGCAAGGGCGGCATCGCGTTGAACAGATGCGTCGCCATGGTGATCCCGGCGGCGACGCCTGCGGAGGCCTCGTAGGCCGTTGCCGCAGTGTGTCCCGCGCTCACCACGCACCCCCGGCCGGCGAGGAAAGAGATGACCTCGTGGGCACCTTCGATCTCCGGCGCCAGCGTCACGATCGTCGGATCTCCGACGTCGAACCATCGCCGCACCTCATCCGGTGCAGGCGGTCGTATGAATCGACGATCGTGAATGCCGGGGAAGCGAGCGCTCAAGAACGGCCCCTCGATGTGGGCGCCGAGCGAGGTGGCGCCGCCCTCAATCAGGCGCGGCCGCATCGCCGGCAATCGCCGCAGGATCGTCGCAGGATCGCTCGTGACCAGCGTCGGGCAGAACGCCGTCACACCATGGCGCACGAGGTGGCGCGCGAGAGCAGCCACCGCGCTCTCGGCATCGGCCTCGGACGCAAGGTCGATGCCGTATCCGCCATTGATCTGCAGGTCAAGGAAACCGGGTGCGATCCAACCGTCGGTTTCCCGATCGACCGGGCCGCCATCATCAGGCAGGATCGCCGCGACTTCGCGATCGTCCACCACCACGATTCGAGGCGAGGTCTCGGTGCTGTCGGTGAGCACCCGGCCACGCAGACGCATCTTCAGTGGATTCTAGGTTCGTACCCCGCTGCTCCCGAACGCCACGCTCGCCGGGAGCGGTTCCGCCCCTCGCATCTTCGCGCCTATCGGGTAGACCGACCGAGACACGGCCCGCGCGATCGTCTCCGCCTCCCTGGCGAGATGTGGGAGATCGGCGGTGGCGAGCGATTGGTCGCCATCACACATCGCGCTC
>VGOZ01000057.1 GCA_016875715.1 Chloroflexota bacterium
GCGCCTCGACACCGACCTGGGACTCTTCTCCTGCCGACCGGAACTGGGCGCCGACGCGACGGAACTGTTCAACGTCCTCACCTGCCTCTCCCGCCAGCGCGAGTTCTGCCGGTTCCTGGTCGCGCCCGATGGCCTGCGAAGCCGCGCGCTCGAACTCATTGATTGCGAGGCGGCGAACGCGCGCGCCGGCCGCGAGGCGCGCGTCATCATCAAGATCAACCACCTCGTCGACCCCGGCATGGTCAGCGCCCTGTATGCGGCCAGCGCCGCGGGCGTCACGATCGATCTCATCGTGCGGACAGTGTGCTCGGTCGTGCCCGGCGTCCCCGGCCTTTCGCCGACCGTCCACCTGCGCTCGGTCGTGGGCGAATACCTCGAGCACTCTCGGGTTCTCGGGTTCGCCAACGGGGGGACCTGGGAGTGGTACCTCGGTTCGGCCGACTTTATGGAACGGAACCTCGATCGTCGGGTGGAGGTGGTGATCCCCGTGGAGGATGCCGATGCCAGGGCGCGCCTGCGCGACCTCTGTGAGGAGATGCTCACCGACGATCGGAATTCCTGGCAACTCGGCAGCGACGGCGTGTGGCGATCGACCGAGGAGATCACCGGCAAAGAGGGCACGCGCAGCGTCTTCCGGGCCTTGAAGTCGCGCGCGCTCGAGGGCGCGACCGCAAGCACGCGCACCTCGATGGACTGACCGGGAGGTCACGCGGACGCGTTACCGGGGGTAGACTCCGCGGCGTGCTGCGCGCCGATGTCGTGGGGAGTCTTCTCCGTCCCGATCGTCTCAAAGCGGCCCGGGCCGAGCGGGAGGCGGGCACGCTCGACGCGGCCTCATTCAAACACATCGAGGACGCGGCGATCGATGAGGCGGTGCGTCGACAGGAGGAGTGCGGGCTCGACGCCGTCACCGATGGCGAGCTGCGGCGGTACGCGTTCTTCGGCCACCTCGTCGAGGCGCTGGAAGGGTACGACCGCACCGGTGGGTGGGCGATCCCCTTTCGCGATGGCCGGGGCAACGAACTCACCATCCGACGCCCGGTCGTCCTCGAGAGGCTGCGCTGGCGCCGCTCGATGTGCGGCGAGGAGTTCACCTACCTCCGCTCTCGCGTGACCCGGACGCCGAAAGTAGCGCTGCTGAGCACGCAACAGGCCGCTGCGTACTACGACCCGGCCCGGTCGAGCGGCGCCTATCCAACCCGCGACGCCTACCTGTCCGACCTCGTCGACCTGACCCGGTGGGAGATCGAGGAACTGGTCCGCCTCGGCTGCACCTACATCCAGATCGATGCGCCGCAATTCGCTGCGCTCCTGGACCCGACGATGCGAGAGGGATGCCGCCAGCGCGGGAACGACGTGGACGAGATGATTGACCGCACGATTGAGATGGATAACGCGATCGTCGAGGGGTTCGCCGCCCAGGGGTGACATTCGGCCTGCACATCTGCCGGGGTAACAATCAGTCGATGTTCTACGCCTCGGGCGGCTACGACCCCATCGCCGAACGGGTGCTACGACGCACGCGGTACCAGCGCTTCCTCCTCGAGTACGACGACGAGCGCTCCGGCTCGTTTGCGCCGCTGCGGTTCGTCCCGGACGATCGAGTGGTTGTGCTCGGTCTGGTGAGCACGAAGCAGTCGCGTCTGGAGGTGCGGACGGAGATTATCCGCCGGATCGACGAGGCGGCGCGCTACGTCCCGCACGAGCGACTGGCGCTCAGCCCGCAGTGCGGCTTCGCCTCGACACTGGAGGGGAATCTCATCAGCGCCGAAGTGCAGTGGCAGAAGCTCGCCCTTGTCGCTGGGATTGCTCGGGAGGTATGGAACTGATGGAGGAAGGACTCCGCGTCCGACGCGCCGTGCTGGGGGACGCGCACGTCGATCGCTCGCTCGCGAACGCGACTGCGCTCGACCGCGACTTCCAGGAGTTCATCACCGAGTACGCCTGGGGACGCGTCTGGGCTCGGCCCGGTCTGTCGCGTCACACGCGCAGTCTGCTCGTGATCGCAATGCTCGCCGCGCTCGGCCGCCCCGAAGAGTTGGCCCTGCACATCCGTGCCGCGAAGAATAACGGCGTCTCTGCAGCGGAGGTGGCCGAGACGCTCATGCAGGTCGCGGTCTACGCCGGTGTCCCGGCCGCCAACGCCGCGTTTCGCATCCTCAAGGCGGAGCGGGGAGACGAGGCTCCATCGGAGGCCGCCACGCCATGATGCCCGCGGCCGGCACGGAGCGGGACGTCTTCCCGCCCTACCTGTACGAGGCGTACCGCTCGACCATCCGCCGCGCGCCGCGCCAGCCCCTCATCGAGGTGATGGCCACGCTCACCGAGCATACTGGACCGGGGCCGACACTGAGTGCGATCGTGCCCGAGGACGCCGACCTGACCCGCAACGCCGGAACCGGCGGCGAGGCTATCGGCCAACGCATCATCGTCACGGGCCGTGTCTTCGACGAGGCAGGCCCCATCGCTGGCGCGCTCATCGAGGTCTGGCAGGCGAACGCCTCGGGCCGCTACTGGCACTGCAACGACCCCTGGCCGGGCGCGCTCGACCCCCACTTCATCGGGATGGGCCGCTGCCTTACCGATCGGGAGGGCGCCTACCGTTTTCTGACAATCCGCCCCGGCGCGTACCCGTGGCGCAACCACCCGAACGCGTGGCGGCCCGCCCACATCCATTTCTCCCTCTTCGGCAACAACTCCCGTGGGCGGCTCGTCACGCAGATGTACTTCCCGGACGACCCGCTCCTGCCATTCGACCCGATCCTCAGCGCCGTGCCCGAGGCGGCCCGACCGGGCCTGATCGCCGCCTACGCGCACGACGTGACCGAGCCGGAATGGGCCCTCGGCTGGCGGTGGGACATCCATCTGCGCGGCGCCGGCGCGACCCAGTTCGAGCCGCCGCGATGATCACCTCCTCGCAGACAGTCGGTCCTTTCTTCGGCCCAGCGATTCTGCGCGATGGCCGCGTCGCGATCGGCGGCGAGGGTGAATCGATCCGGATCGAAGGCCGGGTTCTCGATGGTGATGGCGCGCCTGTGCCCGATGCGCTGCTCGAGTTCTGGCAGGCGGATGCCCGTGGCCGATACGCCGCGGAGGGATTCGTCGGCTTCGCGCGCGTGGCGACCGATGACGGGGGCGCCTACACCCTGGCGACGATCCGCCCCGGACCTGTCGGCGGGATGGCCCGCCACCTGGCCGTGACGATCTTCGCCCGCGGCCTGCTCAGCCACCTCGAGACACGCCTCTTCTTCGCCGACGATCCGCTAGTGCCAGCCGATCCCGTCCTGGCGCGCGTGCCGGCCAATCGGCGCGCGACCCTCCTCGCCCGGCCCGAGGACGGCCGCTATCGCTGGGATGTGATCCTCCAGGGTGATGCCACGCGCGAGACGGTCTTCTTCCGATGGCTGACGTCCTGACCCTCCGCGACGCGATCGCCGCGCACGTGCGCGATGGCGACGTCGTCGCGATGGAGGGGTTCACCCACCTCATCCCGTTCGCTGCCGGGCACGAGGTCATCCGGCAGCGGCGCCGCGACCTGACCCTCATCCGGATGACTCCGGATCTGATCTACGACCAGATGATCGGAATGGGGTGCGCCCGGCGGGTCATCTTCTCGTGGGGCGGGAACCCCGGCGTCGGATCGCTCCACCGCTTCCGCGCCGCGGTCGAGCGCGGCTGGCCCAACTCCATCGAGATCGAGGAGCACAGCCACGCGGCCATGGCCGCGGCCTACACCGCCGGGGTGTCCGGACTGCCCTGCGCGGTGCGACGCGCCTACCTGGGGGCTGACCTGGCCACAGTCAACCCGAGCATCTGCTCCGTCACATGCCCGTTCACCGGCGAACGACTCGCGGCCGTCCCGGCCATTCGTCCCGACGTGACTATCGTCCATGCCCAGCGCGCCGACCGCGAGGGGAACGTTCTGATCGAAGGGATCGTTGGCGTCCAGAAGGAGGCTGTCCTCGCCGCGCGGCGGGCGATCGTGACCGTGGAGGAGATCGTCGACGACCTGCGCGCGTCTGGCCCCAACGCTGTGGTTCTCCCGGCCTGGACGATCGCCGCGATAACGCCTTCTATACGGCCTGGGACGAGATCGCCGCCGATCGCGCCCGTTTCCAGACCTGGATGCAGGAGCACGTCCTCACATGAGCGCGGCCTACACCGCGACGGAGATGATGACTGTCGCGGCGGCGCGCCAGCTCTCCTCGCGAGATGTCTGCTTCGTGGGCATCGGCGCGCCCTCCGCGGCGTGCAACCTCGCCCGCCTGACCCATGCCCCGGGACTCACCCTCATCTACGAGTCCGGCACCATCGGCACGCGGCCGGACGTCCTGCCCCTCTCCATCGGCGATGGCGAACTGTGTGAGACCGCGCGGACGACCGTGCCCGTGCCGGAGATGTTCGGCTACTGGCTCCAGGGTGGGCGTATCTCTGTGGGGTTCCTGGGCGCGGCGCAGATCGACCGGTTCGCGAACATCAATACCACGGTGATCGGCGCTTATGCCACTCCGCGGGTGCGTCTGCCTGGCGGTGGCGGCGCGCCGGAGATCTCCGCGTTCTGCCACCGGGTGTTCGTCATCGCCCGGCAGACGGCGCGATCGTTCGTCACGAAGGTCGACTTCATCACCTCGTTCGGCTTCGGCGAGGGCGGCGACCACCGTCGGCGCCTCGGGATGGCCACCGCCGGGCCGACGCTCGTCGCGACCGACCTCTGTCTCATGCGCCCGGAGGAGGGGACGCGCGAACTCGTCGTCGCCTCGATCCACCCCGGCGTGACGCGCGAACAGATTGTCGCCGCGACCGGGTGGCCGATCCGGTTCGCCGCCCACGTCGCCGAGACCGCGCCGCCCACCGCGGAGGAGCTGGCCGTTCTGCGCGACATGCACGCGCGCACCGCCCGGGCGCACGGCACGGCGCCGGGTTGAGCAGATACCCCGTGCGCGAGGCGGTGATCGCCGGTTACATCCGCAGTCCGATCGGGCGGTACGGCGGCACGCTCGCGGCGCTGCGGCCCGATCAGATGGCCGCGCGGACGCTGCGCGCGTTGCTCGACCGCACCGGGGTCGACCCCGCCACCATCGACGACGTCATCCTCGGTTGCGCTAACCAGGCCGGCGAGGATAATCGGAACGTCGCGCGAATGGCCGCGCTCCTCGCCGGGTTGCCCATCGACGTGCCCGGCCAGACCGTGAACCGACTCTGCGGATCCGGCCTTCAGGCGGTGGTCGCGGCCGCACACGCGATCCGCGCCGAAGAGGGCGAATTGTTCGTCGCTGGCGGCGTCGAGTCGATGACACGCGCACCGCTCGTCATGATGAAACCGGAAGGAGCCTTTCCGCGCGGCCTACCGGAGATGGCTGATTCCACGCTGGGGTGGCGTTTCACGCACCCGGACCTGGAGGGGCAGGGGCACAGCGTCTCGCTGGGTGAGACGGCCGAGAACGTCGCCCGGCGGCGTCGAGTCTCACGCGAGGAGCAGGATGCTCTGGCCGCGGCCAGCCAGCGGCGCGCCGCACGGGCGATCGCGCGTGGGCGCCTCGCCGCCGAGATCGTGCCCCTCATCGTGCCCCGGGCGAAGGGAGACCCCGCGCCGGTGGAACTCGACGAACATCCCCGGCCGGACACGACCGTGGAGGTTCTGGCGCGGCTGCGCCCCGCTTTCGCCCGCGACGGTACCGTCACCGCCGGGAACGCGGCCGGGATCAACGATGGCGCCGCCATGCTCCTCGTCGCCTCGGCGGAGCGGGCGCAATCGCTGGGTCTCACTCCCCTTGCGCGCATCGTCGCCTCGGCCGTCGCCGGCGTGCAGCCGGATGAGATGGGCCTCGGACCGATCCCCGCCTCGCGCCGAGCGCTCGAACGCGCCGGACGCGCAATTGAGGATATGGATATCGTCGAACTGAACGAGGCGTTCGCCAGCCAGGCGATCGCCTGCGCGCGCGACCTCGGCCTCGACTGGCGGGACGACGCGCGCTTCAACCCGAACGGCGGCGCGATCGCGCTCGGCCACCCGCTCGGTGCCAGCGGCGCCCGTCTTGCCGGGACAGCCGCGATGGAACTCGGCCAGCGGGGCGGCGGCCGCGCGCTCGTCACGATGTGCATCGGCGTCGGCCAGGGCATCGCCGCGATCCTCGAGGCGCTGTAAAGGGCGCCGCGGGGTGGATCTGCCGGTCGCGATCGTCGGCGGCGGCCCGGCCGGACTCGTCCTCGCCCTGCTGCTCTGGCGCGCCGGCATCGCCAGCGTCGTCCTCGAGTCCCGGTCGCGCGAGTACGTTGAGCGGCGGGTACGTGCCGGCGTCCTGGAGCAGGGCACGGTCGACCTTCTGGCCGATCTTGGCGTCGCGGATCGCCTCCACCGCAAGGGTCTCGTCCATCGCGGCATCATCCTCCGATTCGGGGGAGAGGACCACCGCATCGCGCTGAGCGACCTGACCGGAGGACGGGTGATCACCGTGTACGGCCAGCAGGAGGTTGTGAAGGATCTGATCGCGGCCTGCCTGAGCGATCGTCCCGGCGTCGGACCTGGCGACCCGATCCTGTTCGCGGCGGAGGTGTTCGCGGTCGATCCAGAGCGGGGGCGGATCCGTTACCGTCACGGTGGCGTCGATCGGGAGATCGCCGCCGAGATCGTGGTCGGCTGCGACGGCGGCCACGGCGTCTGCCGCCCGACGATCCAGGCGCACCTGGAGGTGTTCGAGAGGGAGTACCCGTTCGCCTGGCTGGGCATTCTCGCCCGCGCCGCCCCGGCGCACGATGAACTGATTTACAGCGCTCACGAGCGCGGGTTCGCGCTCCACTCGATGCGCAGTCAGGCGATCTCGCGCCTCTACCTTCAGGTGCGGCCCCACGAGCGGATCGAGGAGTGGCCAGATGAGCGCATCTGGGCCGAGTTGCAGCGCCGCTTCGCGCGGCCGGGTTTCCGCCTGAACGAGGGGCCGATCCTGGAGAAGTCGATCACGCCGATGCGTAGCGCGGTCTGCGAGCCGATGCAGCACGGGCGCCTCTACCTGGCCGGCGACGCCGCGCACATCGTTCCCGCAACCGGAGCGAAAGGGCTGAATCTGGCCGTGGCGGGCGTGCGCGTTCTGGCCGCGGCGCTAATCGCCCACTTCGGGTCCGGCGACGATGCTGGCCTCGCCGCCTACAGCGCGACCTGCCTCCAGCGAGTCTGGCGCGCCGAGCAGTTCTCAGCGTGGATGACGGCGATGCTCCACCGGCCCGACGACGAGACGCCGTTCGAACGCCGGCTCCGCGAGAGCCAGCTGCGGTACGTCGTCACTTCGCGCGCCGCGGCGATGACGCTGGCGGAGAACTACGTCGGCTACGAGCCGGAAACGCGGGCGCCGGTGCACTGAAGCGGCGACCGGCTCCGCAACCCAGGGCGTCGCCGCGTCGATGAGCGCCTCGACCTTTGTCGGACACTTCGTAATGGGCGAGCGCACGGAGGGCATCACCGTCGACCATCGGATTCTTCGGTACGGTCCTCACCCGGGCACGCTCCTCAGGCTCATCTTCACACTTCTCGAACCGCGTGAGGTCGATCCGGGCGCGACGGTGAGATCAGCCTACACGCGCGGATCCACCGGCTGGCCGGTCCGCGCCGCGCGGTAGAACGCGAGTGCCAGGCGGAGCGCCTCGCGGGCATCCTCGATCCGCGCGGTCGGTGCTTTCCCCGATTCCACACAGTCGATGAGGTGGTCCAGCGCTCCCGGAGGCTGAGGACCATATGGCTCGGGCAGCCGCCGCTCGAAGTCCCAGCCAGCCGCGCCGCCCCTCAGCACCGCAGTGCTCGGCTCCTGGAGCGTCGAGGTGACGATCTCGCCGCGGGTGCCGACGATCTCCAACTGGCGGAACGCGTTCTGCTTCGGCGATGGTCCGGTCTTCTTCGGCGCGTTGATCGTCCACGAGTATTCGAGCGTCGCGTGGGCGCCGTTGGCGAAAGTGAAAGTCGCGAACCCCCAGTCCTCCAGCGGCGCGACATCGAGGTGGACGTAGTTCGCCACCTTCCCCTCAACCCTTACGACCTCGCTGCCGACGAGCCAGCGCACCCGGTCGCAGTCGCCGATCCCCTCGTCGATGAACGACCCGCCGGGGACGCACGCCGGGTCGGCGAACCACCCCGGGCGGCCCGAGGCCGGCCAATCCTCGGCAATCGACCAGCGACCGGTCGCGTGGACGACCTTCACCTCGCCGATCTCGCCTGCCTCGAGACGCCGCTTCAGCCCGGCTTGCCCGACCCGAAAGAGCGCCTGCCACGGCACGCACACGACGCCGGCCCGCGCGACCGCGGCCACCATCTCGTCGGCCTGGGCGAGCGACATCGCCATTGGTTTGCCCAGGATGATGTGCTTGCAGGCTCGCGCCGCGGCGATCGTCAGTGCCGGAATGTCCACGACCGGCGGTGCGATATGAACGATGTCGATGTCCTTGCGGGCCAGTAGTTCCTCGTAGCTGGCGTGCGACTCCAGGCCGAACATCGACGCGAACTGCGTGCGCTGAGCCTCGTTCGGCCACGCCACCGCGACAAGTTCGGCCCGCGCGTATTCGGGCATCGCCCGCGCCAGGCCGAAGCCGGAGTACCAGTGCCCCAGACCCGCCACGCCGACGCGCCATCGTTTCGCTGCCATCGTGGGAGCCTCCCGCGCCGACCTGCCATCGGCGGAAGGCCATACTACCGCGCGGGAGAGGCGCGGCCGGTCAGGCGGAGCGTCGCCCAGGCGTCCCCGCGATCAGGGGGCTGGAGGCGGCCGGCAGTCTTGCCCGTTGATGGTGGGCTCGGCGCGGTTCAGAGGCTGTCGGCCCACCCTCACCCGGGCCGGACTCACGCCCAACGGGCTGCCCGCACCCGGCTTCCCTCGGCAGCCGACGATCTTCCGCAGAGCGGACGGATGGATTCGCGGACGTCGCGACACAACCCGTCTGGGGTGGCGCTCCGGCGCCGCCCGGCCTCAGGCGGCCGACGTCGGAGCGGTCGCGTACTGCTTCGGCTTCCGTTCGAACTCGCGCCGGCACTCGGTGCAACAGAAGCGATAGGTCTTACCCTGATAGGTCGTCGACCCGGCCTCCTGACCGGGACGGATCCGGGCACCGCAGACGGGATCGGTCTCCATATCGGCCGCCTCCACGCACGCTTCATCTGCGCGGACGTTCGCCCGACCCGTTCGCATCGGCTAGCGTCAAGGCCTAACGATTACCGCAAGCGTATGTTACATCACGTGTCAAGCTGTGGCGCACAAACGACCGCGTCGCGGCACGAAGATGGTCGCCCAAGCTACGTGTCCGGAGAGACCCGTCGGCGCCGGGCGGCGCCCGGAGGGGCGCCAACAGGGAGGCCCTCAACCCAGCTCTCTCGGCTGCGACGGGCGAGAGGGTAACGCTGCATCGATCGCGCCGACAGACGAAGCGGAGGGTGAAGGTCCGCGATCGTGCGCGGCGGACGCTCAGGCCACGGCCGCCTCGATCGACGCCCGAAGCCGTACGCGCTACACCTCCTCGGCCAGGCGGAGCACCGCACCGCAGAGGATCTCTGCCGCGACGATGGCGTCCTCCCCCGCGATCGCCTCGGTCTCGCAGTGGCTCCTTCCGCCGACCGTACGGACGAAGAGCATTGCCGTGGGGCAGATCAGGTTCATATACGCGGCGTCGTGGCCAGCCGAAGCGACCATCCGCCGGTGGGGTACGCCCCTCGCGTGCGCCTCGGCGGCGAAAAGATCGACGATACGCCTGTCGAAGTGGGTCGGTGGGATGTCCTGTACCGTCGCGATCGCGATCTCCACCCCCTCCTCGGCTGCGATCTTCCGCGCCATCTCCTGCGCCCGATCGGAGATCTCCGCCAGCCCCTCCGCTGTCCAGTGGCGGACGTCCAGGCTCAAGACGACCTCGGCCGGGATCTGGTTGATGACACCCGGGGAGGGGGTGAGGCGGCCCACCGTGGCCACGACCGGATCCGGATAGCTCCGGGCGAGATCGCGCGCTGCGACGACGATCCGCGCCGCTGCGACCATCGCGTCGCGGCGCGTCCCCATCGGACTCGGGCCGGCGTGTTGGGGTTGGCCGCGCAGGACGATCTCACACCAGCGGATGCCGACGATCCCCTCAACGGCCGCGATCGGTAGCCCAGCCGCTTCGAGCACCGGGCCCTGCTCGATGTGCAGTTCGAGGTAGGCGTGCACCGCCCCGGGGCGGTTCTCGACCGCTCCGCGGTAGCCGATCCGGTCCAGTTCCTCGCCGTAGGTGCGTCCGGCGCGGTCGCGAAGGCTGTGGACGAACGCCGGGGTGTACTTCCCGGCGAGCACCGCCGAGGCGACCATCGCCGGCTCGAACCGCACACCCTCCTCGTTGGTGAAGTTCACGACCTCGATCGCGCGGCGCGGGCGGATCCCCCGTTCGCGGAGCGCGGTCACGACTTCCAGAGCCGTGAGGACACCGAGTGGCCCGTCGTACCGGCCGCCCAGGGGCACGCTATCCAGGTGGGAGCCAACGAGGACGGGCGGAAGGGCAGGATCGCCTCCCTCGTACCGAGCGTACTGGGTGCCCATGTCGTCGATCCGCACAGTCAGCCCGGCCGCACCGCACCAGGCGTCGAAGAGGTCGCGCGCCCGGCGATCCTCATCGGTGAGCGTCAGACGGGTGACGCCGCCGGCCGGGGTAGCGCCGATGCGGGCCATCTCCTCGACGCGGGCGAGCAGGCGTACCCCATCGATGGTCGCGCTTTGTGTCTGCACGAGGGAAGGATATCGCGCGCGTCGGCGGCATCGGACGCGACAATGGAAGGATGGCCCCGGATCGCGCCACGCTGACCCGCTTCGCCTGGCTCTCTATCGCCGCGGCCACGCTGACGATCTCGTTGAAGATGGGCGCGTGGGTCCTGACCGGGTCGGTTGGCCTCCTCTCCGACGCGCTCGAGTCGCTTGTCAACCTCGCCGCCGCCTCGCTCGCGCTGGGGATGCTGACTCTGGCGATCCGTCCCGCCGACAAAGGCCACGCCTATGGCCACTTCAAGGCGGAGTACTTCGCGAGCGCGATCGAGGGCGTGCTCGTCGTCGTCGCGGCGCTTGCGATCGGATGGTCGGCGATCGACCGGCTGCTGAATCCGCGCGAGATCGACCACGTCGCGCTTGGTCTGGCCGTCGCGCTCGTCGCTTCGGCGATCAACCTGGGAGTCGCGCAGGTGCTCTCCCGCGCCGGGCGGCGAGCACGGTCGATCGCGCTGGAGGCGAACGCACGCCACCTGATGACCGACGTCTGGACCTCGGCCGGTGTCGTGATCGCCGTCGCCGCGGTCGCGCTGACCGACTGGCCCTGGCTCGACCCGGCCATCGCGTTGCTCGTCGCGGCGAACATCGTCCGCACGGGTATCTCCCTGGTGCGCGTCTCGGCGCTGGGCCTTCTCGATACGGCTCTGCCGGCCGATGAGCGAGAGGCGCTGGACGCTGTTCACGTCGCGGTTTCGCGGCCAGGGAGTGCAGTTCCACGCGATTCGGACGCGACAGGCCGGGCGCACCGGTTCATCTCGTTCCATGTCCTGGTGCCCGGACAGTGGACGGTCGCACGCGGGCACGCGCTGGCCGAGGTCGTCGAAGCGGAGATCCGCGCCACCTACCCGAGCGTCACGGTGTTCACGCACGTGGAGCCGGGGGAGGATCCCGTCTCGTGGGAGGACACCGAGTTGGGACGCGCCACGACGCGGGGCACGGCCCGGGACTGACCGCCGCCCACGCACCCGCACGGCCACGGGACGACGCACGCGACACGCGTCACTCGGGCCGCGCCAGACCGCTGTCCGCGCAAACCACGCGCCGACGGTGCTGCAGAACTCGCCCGATGGCAAGCCGTTAAGTGATGGCTCTCCGCGTCATGGGAGGTCGGGATCGAGGCTACCTGTCCGGCGGGCGGACCCACGCTCCCCGATCCGGTGGCGCGTCGCGACAGCGCCGGCGCGCGGGCCGTTGCCGCGCGAGGTGGGTCCCTGGGCCGCGCCTCAGGGCCCGACGCGGATGCGCATCTCCATGTTCGCGTGGAGATCGCAGATGACGCGGATCTCCGCGGCGCGGATCATCTGGATGCGGAACGTCCCGCCCGGCTTGAGGTCAGACGAGCCAAACTGCTGCTCCGCGGAAAGGGAGATGAAGTTGTGTGTCTCGGCGCCATCGTTGGTGAATAGGACGGTCTCCCCGACGCGGACCTCGAGGACTGGCGGGCGGAACCCCCAGGTTTTGTAGTCGCGGTCCTCGACGACGCCGACGGCATGGATTCCCGCCGCCGTCGCCCTGGGGGTCGCCGTCGGGGGAGACGCGACGGCGGTCGCGGTCGGTGCCGGCGGCGGAGGGATCGTGGGCTTCGCGGGTGGGGCGGTCGCGGTCGGGGGGACGGGGGTTGGAGACGGGGGAACCGGCGTGGCGGTGGGAGGGACCGACGTGGCGAGGGCGGAACGGGGGTGTTCGTCGGTGGGACCGGTATGGCGGTGGGCGGGACGGATGTGGCCGTGGGCGGGACGGATGTGGCCGTGGGCGGCGGAGGAACCGGAGTTGCCGTCGGAGCAGGCGTCTGGCACGCGGCCACCACGAGGATGAGGGAGGCGAGCACGGCCCAGACGCGCGTCATCATCTTCTATACGTGGCGCCGGCGCGGCGGGATTCACCGCCGATGTCCAGGTTTCGGGAACCAACGACCTCGCCTCTACGGTCCCCTCTCCGCTGCGACGGGCGAGGGAGTCCGTCGGCTCGATCGCGCGCGTGGCGGACGTCCACGACCCTCGCCCGCGCAAGTGGGAGAGGGTGGAGCGAAGCGGAGGGTGCGGGCCTTGATCGCTCTGCCCATCGCCGCGAGCGTTGCTGCACCCCCCCCTCCGCCGCCGGGAGCGGCGACACGGCCGGGTGGCCTGGGAGACGTGATCGACGTGTCCCCGGTACGATCCCGTTCGACGATGAGTCCGAACGACCGTGGCGCACGCGCGTGCGGGCAAGCCGCGGGTTCCGTTGTGCCGACTCCCTTGCGCGCACGCTCGCGCCGGAGAGTCCTCCGCGCGGCCGGCGGTCTGATCGTTGGGACCCTCATGACCGCCTGCGCCGCACCGCTCGCGCCGACCTCCACTCCGGCGCCCCCACCAGTGCCGACGGCGGCGATCCCCGCCGCTACCCTCACCGTGTCGAAGCCCGCCCCGATCGTACCCGCGCCCATCCCCACGGTCGCCGCGCCGACACCGACCGCGGGCCCAGGGCGTTGGACGCCCCGAGCTCCCGTGCCCACTCCCCGATCGGAGATCGCCGCCGCCGCGTGGGACGGCCGGATCTCGGTGCTGGCCGGGACCGCCAGCGGCCGCGGCCTTGCCCACGAGGAGTATGACCCCGCGACCGATCGATGGACGACTCGAGCGCCGGTACCTGTCATCCGCGAAGCGTCCGGGCGCCACCATCCCGGCGCGGCAGCGATCGCCGGGGCGATCTACCTCGTGGGCGGGTATGACGTCGGTGGGCGAATCGTCGATGCGGTGAGCGTGTACCTTCCGGCGGCGAACGCCTGGGAGATTGGCCCGCCGCTGCCCACACCTCGCGGCGCGCTCGCCGTCGCCTCCCTGGGCGGTCTGCTCTACGCGGTCGGCGGCGCCGGTCCCCAGGGGAACACGGGCGCGCTGGAGGTGTTCGACCCGCGCGCCAGGCGGTGGGGGATGCTGCGCCCGATGCCCACGCCGCGCGATCACTTCGCGCTCGTCGCCGCCGGCGGACGCCTCTACGCGGTCGGCGGCCGCCTGGGGTCGATGGCGAACAACCTTGCCGTCTGCGAGGAGTACGACCCCACGCGCGATGTCTGGATCACGCGCCGCCCGATGCCCACCGCGCGCAGCGGGATCGCCGGCGATGCCCTGCGCGGCCGCGTCTATATCTTCGGCGGCGAGAATCCGAGCAAGACCTTCGACGAGAACGAGGAGTACGACCCGGCGACCGACAACTGGGTCGCCCGCGCGCGGATGCCTGCGCCACGCCACGGTCTGGCCGCGGTCACCATTGGTGAGGCGATCTACGTCCTGGCCGGCGGGCCAACTCCGGGGGGATCGGAGAGCGGGCGGAACGAGGCTTTCGCGCTGGCCTGAGGTCGCGACCTACCGAGTCTGAAACGCACCAGTCCGTCCCCGAGGATGCAGCCTACCCACCTGATGGAGAGCCATGTCCGCAACGCTGGTCCGAACGCAGATCTTCATCACACGCGGCCAGGATCAGAAACTGAGGTGGATGGCTCGCGTGAGCGGGCGGAGCGAGGGCGCCAGGGGCGCGGCACGATCGATGCCATCCTGGAGGATGAGAATCATCTCACCGGCGGATGACCGACCAATTCACGCGCGAGGGGGTACATCAGCCGTCGATGGCGTGACGGCTATGTGCCGCAGGAACCCACCCTCGCCGATGAGGATCTCGAGCGTATCCTGACGCAGCTTCGGCCGCTTCGCCTGAGCGAGGCTGTCATCGACGGAAGCGCCGACCATCGGCAGCTCGCCGCGGGGATGAAGGGCTCTAGGTCACCACCGTCACCTCATGACGGGAAGCTCGATGGAGGACCTATTGTTCGGGTCCTACGTCTGGTCGCAGGGAGGTCGCACGATGAAGCTCGTCGGTCGGGTCGCGTTCGTCACCGGAGGCGGTGGGGCGATGGGTGGGGCGCAGTGCCGCCTCTTCGCGCAGGAGGGTGCGGCGGTCGCGGTCGCCGATCTCTTCCCGGAGAAAGCCCGCACGGTCGCGCAGGAGATCGTCGCCGCCGGCGGGAAGGCAATCGGTCTCGGACTTGACGTGCGGCGAGCCGACCAGTGGGCCGAGGCCGTCGCGGCCGCGGAGAGCGCGCTGGGACCGATCGGCATCCTCTGCAACAACGCCGGCGCGAATGTGCGGGTCGGCTTCGACGAGCAGACCGAAGAGATGTGGGACCTGATCGTGGGGAGCATCCTCACCGGGTCGTTTCTGGGCATCAAGGCGGTGATCCCCTCGATGCGGCGGGCTGGCGGCGGCGCGATCATGAACCTCGGCTCGCTCGCCTCCATCCGCCCCGGCGGCGGGAGTCCGGCCTATGGTGCGGCGAAGATGGGCCTGGTGGGTTTGACCCGCAGCGCGGCGATGACCTACGCGAAGGAGAACATACGTTGCGTACTGATCTCCCCCGGCCACGTCGATACGCCCTTCATCCGGCAAGATAACGTCTACAGCCCGAACAGCCTCGCCACGAGCATCGACAATCCGGACAACTACGAACGGCGTCGGCTCGCGACCCCGCTTGGTCGCCTCCAGACGCCGGATGACATCGCCCGGGCTGTGCTCTTCGCGATGTCAGACGACGCCGCGATGATCACCGGGTCGATGATCACCGTGGACGGCGGAGCGCACATGTGAGGCGGCCGACAGTCACGGAGTGATCTGCAGGGGCAGCCCGGGGCGGGATCGATAGATGGGGAAGCTGGCATTGATGTAGATGCCGCGCACTCCTCGAGATTCCTTGACCCGCCCCCGCCGCCCGGAGACACTGATCGCTGCGTGATCCACGACTCGGCGTCCATCCCCTCCCCGACGACGATTCCCCTGCACTGCCGCTGCGCCGCGCGCGGCTACGTGCGCTCGCTCGAGGAAGAAGCCTGGGGCTTCCCGGACAAATTCGCCCCGCTCGCCCGAACCTCCGCCGCGACGCTGGGTACCTGTCGGCACTGCGGCGCCTGGTGGGAGAAGTTGCCTCACTGGGTCTACGGCTATGCCTGGTACCGCACCGAGCGGCGCCACTGGGTCGGCTCCACCGATGCGGAGGCGATCGCGGACTGGACGGCGCGGCGGCAGGACCCGGGGATGTAGCGTCTGAGCGTTCCACTCAGCCGCGTCGCTCGCGCTACGCGACAGCGCGTCCCGCGACGAAGAGATCCGCCGGCATTGGACGGTCGAGGCGCCAGGTGATCTTCATCGGTCGGTCGCCGTGATGGCTGACGTAGCGCGCGGTGCCGAGGAACGTGAACGCAAACGCGATACCGGCCGCATTCTCCGGCTCGGTCCGCACAAAAAGGCAGACGCGCGATCCCCGCTCGACGTGGTGGATGTAGCGTTGCCCGGTCGCGGAGCGAGACGTCGTCGTTGACTGCGATTCCCAGTGGAACAGCTCGCGCGAGATCGGGTAGTCTCGGTACATCGTCGATGGGATGTACCTCTCGGGATCTTTGTTCAGCGTGATCCAGAAGAGATCACTCGCGGACTCGGCGAGATAACGAACGCCTTCTCGCACCGAAGGCGGCTTCGCGACTCGCCAATCCCCGAACGCGGCGAGGATTTCCGGCCGACTGTAGGTGCCGTGGACGCACAGGGGAACCTCGGGATCGTCGTACGGTACGTCCAGCAGTTCCGATTGGTCGTCGAGCACGTCGAAGAGATCGCACAGTTCCCGGCGGATCGCTTCGTGCGGCCAGAGATGTGCCAGAGCGGCGGCCTCGTCCGCGAACGGCTGTGACCCGTAGAGACTGGCCACCAGCATGTGGAGCAGGCGTCGGTCGGCTTTGCCGAGGCGGTCGACCCTTGGCGGATGTGGTTCGACCAGCCACCGCCGATAGGTCTCCAGACGCAGGCTATCGTGGATGTGCCGCATGCGCCCGACCGCGTTCGCGAGGCCACTGCCGCTTGGCCCGAGGTCGCCGATGAACCCGGCCTGCTCACGCAAACGCGACCATCCCGCCTTCGATCGATAAATATCGTCGAGGGCGATCTCTTCGGCGCTCAGGAACGCGCGGAGACTGATATCGCCGTGCCGCTTCAGATCGCTGGCCAGCGCGTTGAACGATCGCGCGGCGATGCTCCGTTTCACGTTCGTGAGGACGATCTCGCGCGCAACGGGGTCGAGGTGGATCGCGCATCCGCTCGGCAAGAACGGGAAATCGTGCTCGATTGCGCGTTCGAGCCGTCGGCCGGTGGTATTGGTCAGAGCCGCGAACCTCGGTTCGAAGCGGAATTGAGCATGCTGGCGACCGACAAAGTCGAGGACGGTCAGGCCGGACTTGCCCGACGCCTTCCGAAGGCCGCGACCCAGTTGCTGGAGGAAGACGGTCGCGCTCTCAGTCGGCCGCAGGAACAGGACGGTGTCGATATCGGGAATATCGAGGCCTTCGTTAAGCACATCGACCGAGAAGATGACCTGGATCTGGCCGTTCCGGAGTCGCTCCAGCGCGACGCTCCGTTCCTCGGGGGGCGTCGAGCCGGTCACTGCCGTGGCGGCGATACCCTTCTCGGAGAAGCGTTTCGCCATGAAGTCAGCGTGCGCGACGCTGACGCAGAATCCGAGGGCGCGCATGTGCTCCGGGTCGCGAATCAGACGTTCGATCGCAAGAAGAATCGTCTGCACGCGCCGGTCGTTGCCGGTGTAGAGATTGTCGATCTCGGCGACGGCGTAGCCACCGCGCCTCCACTGCACCCCCACAAGGTCGACATTGTCCCCGACGCCGAAGTACTGAAACGGGCAAAGATGCCCCTGCTCGAGCGCATCCCACAGGCGTAGTTCAGCCGCGATCCTGCCGTCGAACCAATGGAGGATGTCCTGTCCATCGGATCTCTCTGGCGTCGCGGTGAGGCCGAGCAGCGTCCACGGACGCAGGTGATCGAGGAGGCGCTGATAAGTCGGTGCCTCGGCATGGTGGAACTCGTCGACGATCACGACGTCGTAGTGCTCGGGGGCCAATTCGGCGCTGAGGTCGATTTGGCTGAGCGATTGGATCGAGGCGAACACATGGCGGTCGTCTGTCGGTCGCCCTCCCGCGACCAGCAACCCACCGAATTGGGGGCTCCGGAGGACGAGCCGGAAGAGACGGCGGCTCCGCGCGAAGATCTCCTTCCGGTGAGCCACGAACAGGAGGCGGGCGTTCGGCCGGTCGCGCTGGAGGCGGGCAAAGTCGAACGCCGCGATCATCGTCTTGCCCGTGCCGGTCGCCGCGACGACGAGGTTGCGCCGGCCGCCCGTGTCGGTCCCGTTCGCCAGCGAGACGCTCGAGGATCTGTTCCTGAAACGGGTAGGGGCGCACATCGACGAGCGGGATGCCTCTCTCGATCTCCTTGGTCACGGAGTCGATAGCCTTCACGAAGGTCGCGCGCTCGTACGGGACGAAGTGCGGATCGTCCCAGTAACTCTCGAACGTTGCCCGGAAGCGCTCGATGAGTCGCCCTGCTTCGACTGCGGAGAGGCGCACATTCCACTCTCGCCCATCGTGGAGCGCGGTGTGGGAGAGGTTCGACGAACCGACGTACGCGGTCGAGAAGCCGGACTCTCGCTCGAAGAGCCAGGCCTTGGCGTGGAGCCGGGTGCTGCCTTGCTCGTACGAGACCCTGACGGTCGCACCCCGCGCGATGAGGGCATCCAACGCCTTGGCCTGGGTCACGCCGCCGTACGTGGTTGTCAGGACGCGCAGCGGCACTCCGCGCGCGACCGCCGCCTCAATCGCCTCGAAGAGCACCCGTACCCCGCTCCAGACGACGAAGGCGCATAGGAGGTCGATCCGGTCCGCCGACGCGATCTCTCGCCGCAGTTCGGTGGAGAGGACCGGGTCGTGCGGTCCGTTATCGAAAAGAGCGCTCTGCGATACCGCGACGGTCGGGCGCTCGATCATCCCGGGCTCCGCGAGAGCGGACGCGGGACGTCGGATCTCAGTCAGTATGTCCGGTCGCCCGATCGTGTCCTCTCGCAACTGGAGATGGGCGATCAGGTCGTTGCAGAACCGGATCTGCGCGGGGACATCGTCGGCGAAGCGAGAGTGACGGAGCACGCGCTCGATGACCTCGCCGACGTGGCGCGCCAGGTAATAGGCCGCGTCCTGCTGCCTCAGCGACGCGAACTGCGCGAATCGAGCGATTTCTTCTGAGGCGGCGATCCGCTCCGCGAGCGGCATCGTGACGAGCAGCTCGTAGACGCCGGGCGGCAGCGGCTCGGCCGGCGCGCTGGCGCTGGTCCGGCGTCGCGTCGTCACGATCGTCGCAGCGTACCAGGAGCGGTCGAGTTCCGTCTTGGACGTTGTTCGCGGCTGGCTACCCCTTCCCGAGCCAGAGGTCGATCGGCTTCTCCACGGCTGGCGGCTCGTAGGGCCAGGCGATCTTCCGCCCCTCGCCGGCCGACTGATATGCCGCGAGCATGATCTTCAGCACTTCGCGGCCATCCTCGCCGGTTACGGTCGGTTTTTCCTGCCCGCGTACGCAGCGCGCGAAGTGCTGCATCTCCTGGGGAAATCCGTAGTTCCACGCCTCCTCGAACATCGTGAACGTCCATCCGCGCGTACTCGCGGCCTTCTCGACGGCGTAGCCGTAGCCGACGTCGGAGTAGGTGGTGAGCGAACTGCCGCGGAGCAGATCGGCGCTGGTGTGGCCCAGCGAGCCATAGATCTCGGCCCGATCGTCCACACCGCCCCCCTTCGCCCAGGAGTTCTCGGCCAGGCTGATGCGATCGCCCTCGTACTCGACGATGAGGATCGAATGGTCTTCGCCGCGGGTCCTCTCCCGGTGGACGAACGTGCCCATCGTTGCCGAGACCGACTTCACCGGCGGCCGTCCGAAGACCCAGCGTGCGAACTCGATCGAATGGCAGCCCATATCCAGCATGACCCCGCCGCCAGAGCGATCGACGTCCCAGAACCACGGCTCATGGGGGCCCGGGTGCTCCTCCATCTGCCGGACCATGAATGGTCGGCCGAGCGCGCCCTCGTCGACCAGCGTCTTCGCCCGGACGTATTTCGGCGCGAAGAGCAGTTCCTCGGCGTAGAGGAGGTGGACGCTCGCCTGCCGTGCGGCGGTGATCATTGCGTCGGCCTGGGCCATCGTCCGGCAGAGCGGCTTCTCGCAGACGATGTGCTTCCCCGCGCGCGCCGCGGCGATCGCGACCTCGGCGTGCAAATCGTTCGGCACGGCGATGAGGACGAGCTCGACCTCATCCATCGCCAGGAGGTCCTGGTAGCTCGTGAACGCGCGCGCGATTCCCCGTTCGCGGGCGAACGCAGCGGCCCGCCCCGGCGTCCGCGACGCGACCGCGACGACCTCCGCCTCGGGCACGAACTGCCGCATCGAATGGGCGTGGATATCGCCGACGAATCCAGTACCGACGATGCCGACCTTCACGGGACCGGGCATGGCGTGTAGCCTCCTCGGGATTGCTGGCGGTCAGTATGACCGGTTCGGTGCTTCCCCGGGATTGGACACGCCCAGGTGTCGGCAGTGGGTCCGGAGCGCCGTCGGCAGCCCACCCGTAGCAGACTCAACGTGCGGTAGATCGCGCTCGGGCTGCCCCGAAGCACGCTCGGTGTCGATCTCGTCGCCGATCATCGCCCCGAGCACGTGCATGGACTGCTACCGCTTTCCTGACGCCGCGACTGCTCGACGCGATGCCGCTCCGCACGGGCGCGATGATGCGGCTCATCGGCCGCGCACCCGCACCGATCCGCGAGCCGCTCTTCACGGCGATGAAGCCGCTGATGCCGCGACTCTTCCCGATCCTCCTGCCGGGGATGATGCCGAAGATGCTGCCGGAGATCGCGCCCCGGTACGTACTGCGGATGTACGCCTATCTGAGAGCCTGAACGTCGTCGCCCGCACCGCTCCTTCCCTCGCGAAAAAGCGAGCGATCGCGGGAACCGCCTATCCGAGTGATACCTATACTCTCAAGATGAGCACGACCGTCGATCGAGTCGGTTCGACGGGAGGTCACGTCAACGGACGCGACGCGGTCGGCGCGGGGGCGATCGAAGCCCCGCGGGTCGCCGCGCCGGAATCAGCCGGCC
>VGOZ01000058.1 GCA_016875715.1 Chloroflexota bacterium
GGCGCCGGTGATGATTGCGGCTTTACCTTGGAGTCGCATCATGAGCTGTCCCTCCCTTTATCATGCGAACGATGGGCGCTCACCATCTCAGGGCACCTTGCAGTTATACGCTTGTTTCAGTACCGCCTGGGACGATACTTTCGCATCCCTGGTGATCACAATAGCAGATTGGCGACAGCTCAGTGATTAGGTAACAGCGCATGGTGGAAGATCCAGCGCTCTTCTGGTCGCAGTCTGGGATTATGCCTGGCACTTAACGGCGGGCAGTGGATGGCGTAGCGTGATCGGCGCGCAGCCCACACAAGGAGGAACCATGCAGCTCAGCTACTTCACGATGCCACTCCACCCACCGGGCTCCGACCCCGCCCAGACGTTCGCCGACGACCTCGACCAGATCGTCACGCTCGATCGGCTCGGCTACAAGGAAGCCTGGATTGGCGAGCACTTCACGTCGGTCTGGGAGAACATCCCCTGCCCCGACCTTTTCATCGCCCAGGCATTGCCGCTCACGGAGCAGATCGTGCTGGGGACGGGCGTCTCCTGCCTGCCCAACCACAGCCCGCTCATGCTCGCCCAAAGGATCGCCCAGCTCGACAACATGGCGCCCGGCCGCTTCGCCTAGGGTGTCGGCTCGGGCGGCTTCCCGGGCGACTTTGAGCTGTTCGACGTCGACACGAAGAGCTTCGAGCAGCGTGGGCTCGCGCGCGACATCCTGAGCACGGTCCTCCAGTTGTGGGCTGATCCGCGACCCGGTATCTACGAGCACAAGCGCTGGCGATTCCGCGTGCCCGAGCCGCAGGCCGACATTGGCCTGAATCTCCACCTGCGCCCCTACCAGAAGCCGCACCCACCAATCGGCGTCGCGGCTTGACGACTTGGCGCCAGAGCTTCGCGGGCGGGTGATGGAGTTGCCGGTTCGTGATCGGCGCGTGCTGATCGCGAAGCTGGCGAGCCTGAGCCGGCGCCACATCGGCGCCGAGGCCGACGACTGGGCGCGCGGCCTATGTCGAGTCGGCCTGATCGCCGTCGAGCATATACCGGACGTTTCGGCGTCGGCGGCCGCGCTCGACCTGAGCGAACGCGTGTTGCTTTCGTGCTTGCTCGGCGGCGGCAATTGCGCCGAGAGGTTCCTATCACCTGGTGCAAGTTGGCTCGATCTGGCGGCGCGTGGCTCGGCTGACTGATACTCGCTCGACGACGCGGCGCGCAGAATGTCCGACGCCGAGCGCGGTCTAATTCGCGGCGTCGTCGAGGGCGCGATTGCCGTCGCGACCGTGCGGCCGAACGTCGGCGCCTACCTTTGCGAGATCGCGGCGACGCTCGATAACGGCTCGGCCAGTAAACGGGGGTGGTGAAGATGGTTCAACTTGACGACTTCGCGCGCGGTCGCTATGAGCAGGCAATGATTGCGGCGACCGGCGGGCGTGTTTGCATCACGCTGACCGGCAAGCGCGCCCGTGTCGAGTGGATAGGCGGATCGGACCCGCCGCGTCACGTAGCGAGCGCACTCCCGTGAGAGATCCACCAGAGTCTCCTCATCGTCGGGCGGGTCGATGCCCAGGCCAAGACACATATCGCGGGATTACGCCGCGTGAGAACTGCGCAGAAACGGGCTCAGAGGTGCGCCGGGGTTCGCCGTGAAGTGTGCGGACATCCGCTGCCACTCGCGCCGCGCAACGGGCGGGTTCACGGCGCCCCAGGCAGCGGGATCTCCCCCGAGGCGCGGCGCGAAGAATCGGCCGACAAACCGCTCCCACTCCGGTCCGCGCCGAGCGTTGTCATTCATCACGCCGCCGTCGTCGAGGAAGATGTTCACGGGCTCGACCTCACGGCGCCGTGTCCAGTTCGTCGTCTTCGAGGAGTTCGTCCTCGGTAAGAAGGTCATCCTCCTCGGTTGCCTCATCCACCGCCGCGTCATCGGCGGGCTTGTTCTGCGAAACGACGGTTGGGCGCCAAGCCATCGGCCTGAGCCGGAAGTCCGGCGTCGGGATGATCGAGTCCGGCCTGGCGAAGCCGGACGCCGCAGCAGGACCCGAGGCGCGATCCACGCCGCTCCTGCCCGGAAGTGCCGCGCCGATGATGCGTGATCCAGCGCGTGGTGGGCGTTCCGGCCGAACCGTGGGTCGCGCGGTGGCGGCCTTTGCTGGCTGCGCGGCGCTGACGGCGAGAGGCGCGGCCCCGGCCAGCGGTGCGACCCGCACGCGATTGCCCGAAGGGCCGGTTCTGACCTGCGCCAGCGTGGCTCCGTGCGCCTGCTGTGTCGTCGGGCCTACCTCTGAGCCTCCGGTGATCGGCACCGTCGATACGGTCACGGGAGTCGGCCATCTGGGCCCGGAGTGGCTCTCGGATGTGACGACAACGACCGGCGCGCGCGGCGAGGTGTGCGCCGCCGGATTGTCGTTGCCGCGCCCTACCCCGCAGGCGATGAGCAGGAGCGGCAGCGCGGCGAGGCCGACAGTTCCGGCGACACGCACGGAACCGATTCTCTGGCCCCGTGCGTGTCGACACCATCCATCTTTCGGGGGAGGCGATATCGGTCGTCCGCCGTAGCGGCGTCCGGGCTGCACCATCACCCGGTCGGGTCGTCGGTCTGGCCGGAGCCATCCGCGGCGGTCCAGTCCAGACCCAGGTCGCGCAGGTGCGCCGTTTCGTTCCAGACGCGCACGCTTGATCGCGCCTGGAGAAGGTCCAGGACGGAGATCGAGCAGTTGTCGACGTCGAGCCGCGCCGCAGAGATGGGGTCCAGACCGAGAACCCACCCGCCCAGCGAGCGAATCGAACCGCCGTGGCTCACGATCAGCAGCAGCGCCGCCTCGTCGTGGCGGCTCGCAAGGGCCTGGACCTCGGCCACCATCCTGACCTGTAGGTCCGACCGCGACTCTCCCCCCAGCGGCTTGCCGTGCACGGTATCGGCCTGTACCGCTTCGCGTTCTTCGGGGTAGGCACGGACGATCTGTTCCCGGGTGAGTCCTTCCCACCGGCCGAAGTGGATCTCTCGGAGGCCCGCGCGTGCGACGATCCGGGTGCTCTCGCTGTCGCCCACGATCAGGGCGGCGGTCTCCTGGCAGCGGCGCAGATCGCTGGAGTAGATGGCGTCGAATCGCGTGGTGGCGAGGCGGCGACCCAGCATCACCGCCTGGCGTCGACCCAGGTCGCCGAGTGGCACATCGGTCTGGCCCTGAATGATACCGGCTCGGTTCCACTCCGTCTCGCCGTGCCGCACCAGGATCAATCGTGCCAAGCGACCTCCAGCATCTTCTGCGCTGCGTCCAGGACCATTGGTACGTCGATCGTCATGAGACAGGCGCACGAGGCAGGGGCCCGCTCCGAGACCGCGCAGGAGGCGCAGCGAGACGTTGGCTCGATCGCTCGAACGCGTGGTCCTGCGGGCAGCCACCGCGCCGCTCGGGTGGGACCGTACACGATCGCGCTCGGCACTCCCACCCCCGCGGCCAGGTGCGCGACGCCGGAGTCGTTTCCCACGAAGCCGCGGGCCGCGACAGCCACCCCGGCCAGCGTGGTGAGATCGAGCGGAGGCAGGATGATGTCGTCCTCGCGCAGAGCACTCCAGCGGGTATCCACGTCAGCGGGACCAGCCAGCCAGAGCGTCGCGATACCCTGGCGACGAACGAGCGCGGCGAGCGCGGCGAAGTGCTCGATCGGCCAGTTCTTGGCGGGCGAGCCGCTCCCCGGATGGACGAGCAGGAAGGGGCCGCGTGCGCCGCGCGATCGCAGGAGCGCGCTCGCGGCCTCACGCGACCACTCGTCGACCCGGATCGTCGCGACGGCCGTATTCGTACTCGTGCCAAACAACCGATCGACCTCGCGGGCCACGTGGTTTGCGACCGTTCCCGCGGATCCCTCGGGAGGATGAGCGGCGACATGATGGGCGGGCCTGTACCCGGAGGCGATCGCGGCGGCAGTCAGCGACGAGTCCCGCCAGATCGCGAGGAATGCGCCACGACCCGTCCCTGCGTCGCTTGGTCCTGTTCGAAAGAGATGCGTGGCGCGTTCGTCATCGAGGGAGATAACGCTCTCGAACAGGTCGGTCGCGAGGGCTCGGGCGACAGAGTCGTTGCCGACATAGTGCAGGCATCGCGCGAGCGGTCGCAGGGCGCGAAGGGCGGGCAGAGTTACGAGGAAGTCCCCCAGAGCGCCACCCCGCGCAATAGTGAGACGGTCGAAACCGATCACCGACGGGTGAGCCGAGCGGACACTTTCCCTATACTGGCTCGTCGAGGGCCTCTAGCTCAACGGTAGAGCAAGTGACTCTTAATCACTGGGTTCGGGGTTCGAATCCCCGGGGGCTCACCCACACCTCTGATCCGGCGTGTGTGCCGGACAGAGGCGGCCCAGCGTGAAGTCCGGAGCGACGGGCGTCCGCAAACCCCCGCGTATTGTGGCGACGGCCACGCCGCGGTAATGCCCGCGCCTCGCCCGGTGATGGTAGTCTGACGCCCGTGGCCATCCTGCCGGGCGCGATGCGGATGGCGCATCGTGGCGCGACGATCGCGATCGCGATGGCCGGCCTCGCCCTCATCCCGCTCGCATGCTCGCCCGCAGGGGAGCCCGTGGCAGCGCCGCCGCGCACCGCCCTCGATGCGCGTCTGGCGACTCGCGTCCCTGGCAGGCTGTTGATGCTTCCCACGGCAACCCGGGTTCCGACGCCCGAGTCGGTTCCCACCGAGCCTCCGCCGAGGATCGCGCCGCCCGCGACTCCGGTGCTTGCTCGCGGCGTCACCAGGGCAGGCCGCCCCAGCGCTGTCGACCGGACCGGGCGCTTCACTGTTGAGGTGGATGGGTCGCCCCGGGACATCGATTTGGCGATGGTCATCCCGCTGGAGCGTGTGCGAGTCAGCGTACCGGTCTACTGCTTCATGCCCGACTGGACCAACTCTCTCGGAAAGCTGATGTCGCCCGATACAGATATCGTGTTCGAAATCGATCCAGCCCTAGAGGCCCGGTCTGGTATCGCCCGGGCGTACGTCTGGAGCGGCGGCGTTCTCGTAGGCGAGGCCCTCGTGCGCGCCGGGCTGGCCCAGGTCGAAACTAGGGATAGTGGTGGGCGCCTGTACCGCGCCCACCGCGATGCCGAGCGGATGGCGCGAAACGACGGCGCGGGCGTCTGGTCGAATTTGATCTGTACGGGGCGGCTTCCTCGCTGATGAGACGACTCCTGCCCCTTCTCATCGCACTGCTCGCCGCAGCCCCGGTGCTGGCCGCGCTCATGGGAGGCGACGCCAGCGCGGCTCGGCCGCCCGCGGTGCAGGGCGCGTTAGGTGACCAGATTGTCGTGCGCTACCGCCCGGGACGGAACCTGCCCCGCATCGTGCAGAGCGATGCGCGGGTGATCGCCACCGCGGATCGTCCGCAACTCGGAGCGCAGATCCTTCGCGTGACCCCGTGAGATCGCGATGCGGTGCTTCGCGATCTCACGGCCCGTTCAGACGTCATATTCGCTGAGCCAGTTGTCCTCCGATGGTCGCTGGCGACGCCGGCCGATGCGCTGTACCCCACGCATCAGTGGGCGCTTCCCCTGATTCGCGCCGATGAAGCCTGGGAGGTGACGACCGGGGATTCGTCGATTCGGGTGGCGGTCATCGACTCTGGATTCGACGTTGGCCATCAGGATGCACCGGCGAACCTCGAACTCGGCTGCGACTTCGTAAGGTGGACGAATACCAACGAGGCCTGTCCGGCGGTCAGCCGAGATGGCGACGGCCACGGGACCCACGTCGCGCGCATCATTGCCGCGCGCTGGAACAACGTGGGGATCGCGGGGCTCGCCCCGAACGTGATCCTGTACGTCGTGCGCACGGCCGACGATCAGGGTGCGAGTAGTTCCGTCGCGGTTGCCGATGCCATTGTCGCCGCTGCGGATGCGGGCGCCCGGATGATTAACCTCAGCCTCGGCGGCACGAGCACTTCGGCCTATGAGGCAACTGCGGTCGCGTACGCGGTGAATGCCGGGTCGCTGCTGGTCGTCTCTGCAGGCAACTGCGGCGTTGTTTCATCCGCCTGCCCCACCGCGAACCCGGTCTTCTACCCCGCGGCCTACTCGCTGACCTACCCGGACGCGGTGCTGGCGGTAGGTGCGACCAACTATCTCGACCAGCGCGCCGACTACTCGAATCAGGGGAGCTATCTCTCGCTCGTCGCTCCGGGTGGATCGGGGGTGTCGTCGGCACTGTTCGAGTGGGTCACCAGCCTCGGGCTCCGAGGAACCTCGACGCTCTACGCGTCACACGTGGGCACCTCCCAGGCAGCGCCGCATGTCGACGCGGCGGCGGGTCTGGCGCTGTCCGTACGGTCGGAGATCCCGCGCGCATGATCAAGTCCACCACGAGTCGGACTGTCGGCGTCTCATATCCGAATACGGCGCTGGGCTACGGACGACTCGATGTTGCCGCGCTTGTGGAGCAGGCCTCGACGTTCACGACCGCGACCTCCACGTCGACCCCCACCGATACGCGCACCGGGACCCTCGTGCCCACAGTCACCCCCACTCCGACGCCGTCGCCGACGCTGAGTGCGACGCCGACGTCGACCGGATCGCTCACCGCGACGCCACCCATCGTGCTGACTCGAACCTTCACGCCAACGGCCACGAACGTCCCGCGCGCCGATGCCACCCGAACGTCCACGCCGACCCCGCTCGCGATTACTGCTGGCGTTGCACCGACTCTGCGCCCGGCGCAGGTCACGATCACCGGCGGCGGCGGGACGCTGACGACGGATCGGCAGGCGCTCATCGTCGCCGTTCCTCCCGGCGGTCTCCGCGAAGGGGATACACTCGCTTTCGAGCCCGTAGCGCGGCTCAGTGCCACGATGCCGCTCGGCACCAGACTCCTGAGATCCTTCGAACTGGACTCGCCCACGCCGCCGTTCGTGCCGGTGACGCTGCGCTTCACGGTGGATTACGAGGTGCTGGCTGACGCGCCCTGGGGCCAGATCCGCCTCTTTCGACTGCGGGACTCCAGCGGTTGGAGAGAGGAGATTCCGCTCCGGATCGTCCCCGCGGCGGGTCAGTTCGAGGCGGTGATCACGCAGTTCAGCAGTTTCGAGATCGCCATGATCGACTACCGGCAGATCCTGCCCGTCACGACGCTGAACGTGCGTCCTTGATCAGGCGGTACCGGCGGGCTTCGGTTGTATCGCTTCGTGGAGCCGCTGGCGGATCTCGCTCAGCGCCTTGGCGGCGTACCGCGCGTCATCGAGAAAGTCCTTGCAGTCGCGCAGGTAGCTCGTGTCACGGCCATCGTCCGGGGCGTTAGGGAGAGCGTTGCAGGCGTTGATGAGAAATCCCAGCCAGCGCACGATGTACTCGTGGCCGCGGTTCGCCGCCTGCGGAACGGGGAGCGCGGAAACGCGCTGGCTGTACTGTCCGAAAACGACCGCGTAATGCTTGCCCAGCGTCCGCGCCTTGAGCGCGGCGTCCGCGGCGCGGCCCGAGTTCGTCTCGGCCAGGAGGGGTGTCAGGTTCCGCGTGAATTCCTTGTGCGCCTCGACAGCGGCATGGAGGATAGGCTCGGAATCTCGGAGGTACTGGATGAGTTCACGCCGACCGGGGCGCGGCGCCGATGCTCCGGGCAGTTCGACACTCCTGGAGGGGGCTCCCCTACCGCCCGGCCGATTATACTCGTACTGATCGAGCGTCCCTGAGGTTGGCTGTTGTTACCGGCACAGGCTCGCTGTGGGACCTGGCGGGCCGGCGTGTGGGTGGTGGTCCGATCGCGCTCGTGCAGCGCGCCACCCCGAGTGGGGCGCCTTGCCTCCACGGGACCTGCGTCTTGCAGAAGATCGCCGCCGAGCGTACGCCTATCGATGGCAGCGCTCCCCATGAGCTGCGCTTCGCGGATGACCGCAGCGCCATTGTCCGAATCGTGCGCCACACGCTGACCTCGTGTGGTCCCGAGATCGTGCGCTTTGAGACGGTGGCGATCCCGGGCACTAGTTGCGAGCCACGAATGGAATCGCGGTAATCCGGGCGAACCCGAGAGCCTTCTGAACGTTCATTCTCCCGTTTCCGTAGTAATCGTTTCGCCCGTAGGCATCGTACGGGCAGAAGTTGACGCCGACCGGGCAAGTCACGATGCGATCGGCCGAGGCGGCGAGGAACGCGCCGGCACGGAGCGCACCGTGGGTTGGGTAATGGCTGGCGATGAGTGCGGCCGCGCCGGTGACGATGGGGGTCGACACGGAAGTTCCGTTCTTGTACTGATATCCCGGTGCGACATCCCAGTTCGTCAAATCGGTGCGGTAGGTGCTGAGGATGCTCACTCCGGGGGCTGTCACCGCGATGTGTGGACCACGGTTACTGAAGACCGCCAGTCGATCGTTCGTGTCGGTCGAACCGACTGCCAGAGCGAAGGCGGAGGCGGCCGGGTAGTACGGGATAGTCGTGCCCTGGTTGCCGGCCGCGGCGACGACCAGAATGCCCGCCTGCACGGCACGCTGCATCGCGGCCTCCAACAGGACCGATGAACCGGGGCCGCCAAGGCTCAGATTGATGATGTGGGCTCCATTCGCTATCGCCAGATCGATCCCACGGATGATCTGACTGTCATCGCCCACGCCGTCGCACGGCAGCACCTTGATGGGAAGGATGCGCGCGTTCCAGGCTATCCCCGCGACGCCGACTCCGTTGTCGGTTGCCGCGGCGGCGATGCCCGCCACGTGCGTTCCGTGACCGGAGGCGTGATCGTCGGTCGCCCCGGTGTTGCCGCAGTTGTCTGGACCCAGCGCGTTCAGACCGGGGAGGAGTTTCGAGGTCAGATCTGGGTGGGAGGGGTCGACACCTGTGTCAAGAACGGCGATGATGGTCTGGCTCGAACCACGCTGAACGTCCCACAGCGCCGGGGCACCAACCCTGGGGAGGTGCCATTGCTGACTGTAATAGGGGTCTGATGGACTTACCTGTGCCCGACGAAGGAAGTTCGGCGCCGCCCGAACCCCCGTTCTCGCGGCCAGGTCGCGCGCGGCGGCACGCTCGCTGCCGGGCGCTGTCTGGACGATCGTCACTCTGGGTGTGGAACTGGCCGCGCCCAGCCCGGTGCGCGCCTCGACCAGGACCTGCCCGGGGCGGACATCTCCTTCGGTATCGCGAACCTCGGCCGCTCTCTGTGCGTGTGCCGTCGGCATGAGCAGCAGCGGTGACAGGCCAGCCGCGATCAGCCCGGCCACGGTGAGGGCGAGCACGATCCGCATTTCGGGGTCGATCCTCGGGTGTCCGGGATTCCGGCGCCATAGGCCATCCGTATCATCGGTTCAGGGGATGGCGCAGTGAACGTATTCGTGGGCGTCGATGGTGGAGGCACGAAGACCGAGGTCACGCTTGTCGATCGGCTTGGCGCCGTCGTGAGCCATGCCCTCGGCGACTCATCGGCGTACAAGTCAGTGGGAGCCGATCAGGCGACCGCGACGATCGTCGACCTCATCGCGCGAGTGATGCCGTCACCGGAGCAAGTGGTTACCCGCCTGGTCGCCTCTCTCTCTGATATCGACACCCGGGCCGACATTGAGACTGTCCAGCGGTCGTTGCGGTTCGCGCTGCATCGGCGGAGCCTCTCGATCGAACGCGTCGAAATCACCAACGACTCTGTGGCGGCGCTGGTCGCCGGTACCGGCGGTGTCGATCGAGGCGTCGTCTGCATCGCCGGCACCGGATCGGTGGTTCTTGGGATCGATGGGCCGGGACGGGAGGCACGTGCGGGCGGCTGGGGGCCGCCCTTCGGCGATGGTGGCGGCGCGTACTGGATCGGATTTCAGGCTCTGGCTACGTGTCTGCACCTGTTCGATCGCGGACGAACCGGTGCGCCGCTCCTCCGCGCGTTACTCGCGGCCTCCGGCGCGTCCTCACTCGGCGACCTTCTTTTCGGCTACGCGGGTGCGTCCGACGAGGCCGAGAATGCAGCGGTCTATCGCGCTCGTGTGGCGGGACTGGCTGTGGCCGTGGAGGCGTGTGCGCGTTCCGGGGATGGTGAGAGTCGACGCGTGTTCCGTCGCGCCGGGCGCGAACTCGCGCTGCTTGTCCGCCACGTCGTCCGTCGCCTGCGCCCGATGCGGCGCGACCTCCCCCTGGTCCTCGCGGGCAGCGTCTGGCGTAACGAGATCGCGGAGTTCCATCGCTCGTTCCGCACGGGTATCGCGCGCGATCTTCCCGGTGTCGCTCCGCTCAAGACCGATCGCACGCCCGCGCACGGCGCGGCGCTGCTTGCCTGGAGACTTGGCGTCTCCGCCGATTCAGCTCCGACCGGTGTCGTTGACTGACGGCGGTTGCGCGCCACACAGCGTGCGCCGCACGTGGATCACGCGCTGCACGACCGTGATGTGGGTCAGAACCGCAAGGAGCGCGAGCGCGGGCACGAGTAGACCGCTGATCAAACCCGCGGCAAGGATGAGGACACGCTGCGGTCGAGGCAGGATGCCCACCTCGCAGTCGATGCCCAGGCCTTCCGCACGTGCCCGCGCGTAGGACACCAGCAGCGATCCCGTCAGCACGAGCATCGTGAGCACACCCATCTCCCGCGTCGGCTCGAACCAGAGGATGCCGATCAGGATCGCCGCCTCCGAGAATCGATCAATCGTCGAGTCCAGGAATGCTCCGAAGAGGGATCTACGCGCCTGAACTCGGGCGAGCGCCCCGTCAAGCATGTCGAACAGCGCGACGATGATCATCAGCACGCCGCCGACGAGGAGTTGACCGGTCGCGATGACGACGGCGACGCCGATTGTCAGGATCAGGCCCACCAGAGTCAGGTGATTCGGTGTCAGCCAGGAGAACGCGATCGCGCCAGCTACGTTGTCGGCAACTCCGCGGGCGCGGCGAGCGACGGATTCACCGATCGCGTCGAATGGGTGTGGTCGCGGTCTGGTTGCCGACTCCATCGCCCTGCCGCCGATTCTAGACGCGCCGATCGAGCACGGCGGGCGGAGCGTTGCGTCGCGGATCGGGCACGAACGATGCGCCGAGCCTCAGCTCGCTCGCGGCGCCGGCGAGACCAGAGCGCGCAGACGACGCAAGTAGCGGCGCAGTGGCCGCGGCCTCGCGTCCGGCGCCGGTCGCTGGTGAACGCGGGCCTGAACCTCCGCGTAGTACTCCAGGACCCGACATGCGATGACGTCCCATGCGTACCGCCGCGCCTGGCTTGGCCCCGCCGCGCCCAGACGCGCGCGGAGGTCTGGCGACGCAAGGAGGTCCGACAATGCGCGTACCAACGCGGACGCGTCCTTAGGCTCGACAAACACCCCTTCGCGACCATCCGTCATCACACTCTGGTAACCCGCAATGCCGGAAGCCACGATCGGCAGGCCGGACGCCATCGCTTCGAGGAGCACGATCCCCTGGCTCTCACCTCCGGTCGATGGCGCGCAGAAGATGTCGCTGCTCCGGTAGTAGCGCGCCAGATCGCTCGGCGACACCACACCGACGAATTCGACGTCCGGAATCCTCGCCTCGGCCACGATCCCCTCGTACCGCCGCCGCATCGCCGGGCTATAGGCGCCCACCACCTTGAGTTGTACGTCGTCCCGTTGCTGGCGAATCTCGGCGTAGGCCCTCAGGAGGTAACGAAACCCCTTGCGCGGTTCCAGGCGCCCCACGAACAGGATCGTCTGCTTCCGGGATCGCCAGGGAAATGGCGCGACGGCGGCGCCGAATGCCGCGACATCGATGCCGTTCGGGATGATCTCGTACGTGCCCGGGAAATGGCGGTTGGCAAACTCCTCGGCACGGCGAGAGACGGCGATCCGCCCGTGGATCCGCCGATCAAACCGGCGGAGCAGAGGGTTGCCGTAGAGGCGCGCGATCCGACCATCCCAGGACGAATGAAACGTCGCGATGTTGACAGTCTCCGAGTGGCGCAGGACCGTGATGGGCAGCGCCGGCGTGAACGGCTCGTGCAAGTGAATGAGGTCGAACCGCTCCTCTTTCAGTGCGCGTTTCACCCGTCCCGACAGGCGAAGCGAAAGGGTGATGCGCGCGATCGATCCGTTCGCCGGGATCGGGACCACCGATCCGAACTTCAGGAACTCACTATTCGCCAGCGCGTCCTCGTCCGCCGACGTAGGGGCAAGAATGCGGACATCGTGGCCCAGGCGCGAGAACTCGGACCGCAGGTGCGCGACATGGTTGGTGACTCCGCCCGGATAGGGGAAGTCGTAGGGAGAGACGAGAGCGATCTTCACCGATACGCCCGGGTGAACGCTCGCTCGACGCGCTGCGCGGGGAGTCGCACCATGCTCCGCCACTGCTGCCGCCACAGATCGCGCGCGTGGTCGCGAGCCGTCCACCATGTCCCGTCCCACGTGACGGTCCCGGTCCTGATCGCCGCACGCAAATCCTGCGCCGACGCTCCTTCGAACGAGGTGTAGCCGCTTCCCACCAACGCGACGTGGTGCGCGTCGCTGCCGCCCGTTTCGACAAGGCCGAGTAGTGTCCGATTGAGTTCCCGCGCAGCGCGATGACGCACCCGACCGGAGAGCGAGGGATTGAACGCCTCGATCGCGTCCGGTCTCGTATGGCCGGACCGGGCATCAACAAGGCGCCGCAACGTGCGACTACCGGCGGAGTGTGTCAACCAGCTGAGCGGATGCGGCACCACGACGAATCCACCGGCGTCGTGCACGGCGGCGATCGTCTCGTCCAGCGGACGATAAGGGCGAAAGACGCGGTCGATATCGTACGCGAGCAGGTGCCCACCGCGGGTGGAAATCTCGGTGCCGACGATCACGTCGCACGGATAGCGACTGCTCGAGGCAAGGTCGCGCGCCGCGAGCGCACCCCTGATTTCGTCGTGATCGGTGATGGCGATCACGTCGAGTCGGGCGACTTCAGTCGCGAAGGAGAGGATCTGCTCGACCGACGAGAGGCCATCACCCGCATCGCTATGGATGTGAAGGTCGGCCCGACCGCGACTCATCTCTTCACCTGCGCGACATCATCGTCGACGAAGACCGAGCGAAACATAACCCACTGATCGACGTGGCGGCGAATCATCGCCTCCACGCGGGGAAGTAGGGCCCGCATGAGGAGCCGTGGCGAGGGGCGATCGCCCGGCGCGATCGGTGGTTGGAGTTCGGCTGTGAACCCGTCGGCCGTGCGTACGCACGCGACGGGAACGATCGGCGCGCGGGCTCGCGCGGCGAGGACCGCCGCAGCAGTCGACAGGCGCGCTGGCTGGCCGAAGAGCGCGTGCACCTCCCCCGTACCCTGGACATCGTGGTCAATCGCCATCGCGACGACGCCGCCCCGGGAGAGATGGTCGCGAAGGTCCTGGAAAGTCCGTGGACCGATCGGGACGATGGTAACCCCGTGGGCCCGTCGCAGCCGGGTGAGCAGCGCCGCGACCACCGGAGACCGCAGGTTCTCCACCGGGATGGCGATGGGCCAGCCGCGCACGAGCGACGCGTGGGAAACCACATTGAAGTCGCCAATATGGACGGTCGCGAGCACCGCGCCGCGGCCAGAGCGCAGCGCTGCGGCGAGGTGCTCCACATCGGGCACCGCGACGCGCGCGGCGATCAGCGCGGTGGACGCCGCGTGGAGCCGAATCAGGTCCACGTAGTTCGCAACCTGCACTGCGAACGCGCGACGCGTCGAACGCGAGATCCGATCGGGATCGTGACGGTCCAGTACGAAAGCGCGGTTGCGGATCGCGGCGCGGCGCGCATCGCGACCGAACAGGTAGGCGCACGCACCGACGATGCTCACCGCGTGCCGGACAGCGGCTTCGGGGAGCGAAGCCAGAACGCGCGAAGCGCACGACAAGATCCCGTCGATCAGAGCGTCGACCGCCGGAGCGTTACGGGGTGTGGGCAGCGTCCGATTCCTGAAACATCGCCCGGAATGGATACCACTGCGACGGCATTCGGCGGACCCATCGCTCGAGCGTCTCCACCATCGCTTGCGTAACTGCCTGAACGGGGTCGGCTGCACCGGCGTAATGTTCCGGCAAGATCGGCTCCGCCAGCTCGGCGGTGTACGCCCCCGGCCTGGTCCGGAAAGCGCAGCACGGGACGATCGGAGCACCTGTGCGCAGAGCCAGCCGTGCGGCGCCCGCCGGCAGGAAGACCGTACCCCCGAAGAACCGGACAGGCACGCCATCGCCCGGCACCGGCCGATCGACCAGAAGCGCGAGAATCGCTCGCTGACGCAGAACGCGCAGGCTCTCTCTCGCAGCTCGCTCGAGCGGGATGAGGTTGAGTTTGCGACGTCGCCGCTGTCCTTGAATCAGTTCGTCCAGCGCGGGCGGTTGGAACGGCTCCACAACCACGTGAACCGCGTACCCCTGCTGTCCGAGGAGAGTTGCCCCCAGATCGATGTTGCCCAGATGAAAGCCAATTGCGATCACTCCCCGACCGAGCGCCATGGCGTTATGTAGGTGTTCGACTCCTATCACAGTCGAGCGATGGTGCAGTTCCTCGTTGGACCAGCGATGGAATCGCAGGAAATCGACGACGTAGCGCACGTAATTCCGCACAGAGGAACGTGCCGCGACCGGTGCCCGCTCCGGCCCGACGACCCAGGCCAGGTTTGCCTCGGCGCGGAAGCGAAGGCCGGACCACAGCGCATAGATCGCGTCGGCGATCCCGAGCGCGATCGCGTCGGCGGCGCGAGGATGCAGGTGCGCCACCGCGGCGAACCCGAGATCGAGCAGTCGCGTCGTGATGCCGAGTCGGTTGATCGCCTCAATGAGATGGAGACCGCGGTCGGCTCCAGGATCTGTCGCACGGGGGGCTGCTGCACGCATCAAGCGGCCTCGCCGGCAAACGTGGCCAGAAGTTTGTCGCGCGCGCCGCGCCACCGAAGATGTCCGCGCGCGGCGTCTTCGGCGGTTCCACCGAGCGCACTTCTCGCGGAGGGGTCTTCCAGAAGGCGCACCAGGTGCTCCACGATGGCGCCCGTCGCGCCTGGTTCGACGAGGATCCCGGTTCTGCCGGCCTCGATCTGGCTGCCAACCTCGCCAACCCGCTCCGCGACGATTGGCCGCCCGCACAACAAAAGGTCGAGCACCTTCACGGAACACCGTGCACGATTGATCCGGGTATCGTCGAGCAACACTAGCGCGACACGACCGCGACGCAGTTCGAGAGGGATCAACTCGGGCGCGACGGTGGCGCGAATTTCGACGCGGCTGCCGAGTCCGTACCGCTCGACTGAGCGCTGGAGCGCCTGTCCCTTCGTGGGGCCGACTCCGACGATGCGGAACGTCGTTGCAGGACGGCGAGCCACCGTCGTGCGGATCAGGTCGAGTGTTCTCAACTCCGCCACCTCGAGCATTCGGCTGTAGAGCAGAATGTCCGCATCCTCGATGACGGGATATCCCGGCCGCGGCCAGGCGGCCGACCCCTCCCAGGTGCGGTTCGGCAGGTACGTGACCCGCTCCGGCCGGACGCCCGCTCCTTCGGCCAGGTGGACCAGTTCCCGGCTCGCCGCAGCGACCCGTCCGGCACGGCGCAGCGTCTCGATCTCGTGGAGGGTGATGGCCGCCGCACGAAGCCAGCCGCTGCCATCGGCGTCGGCCCATCCACCGCGGCCTTCCCAGTCATCGGTGTCGACGACCGTGTCGCGGTGCCCCGCGTGGGCGAGCAGGACCAGGCCGCCGTACGCCTTCGGCTTGATCGCCACGACCACGTCGGGCCGGAGGCTCGCGACCACGCGCATAGCCCGGGCGCTGGCGACCGCCAGGTCGGCAAGTGTGGGCCACCGCCGCGCGGTTGGGACGCGCGTCACCGGCACGCCGTGCTCTACACGTGAGCCGAAGCTCTCCGACGGCGCGTCCCACGGTACGGTGACGATGCGTGCATCGTGACCCCCCTCCCGTAGGAGCGCCGCGATTGGCAGCGTCCGATAGCCGATCGTGCCCCGATGCCAGAGCCCGAAACTGCCGACGAAAACGATGCGCCGTCCGGTGCGCGCGTTGATCACTACTCGACGGTGACCGACTTGGCGAGATTCCGCGGCTGGTCGACGTCGCAGCCACGTCGGACGGCGACGTGATAGGCGAGCAGCTGGCAGGGGATCGCGGTCAGGATTGGACTGAGAATCGGCAGCGTCGCAGGGACCCTTATCACGTGATCGGCGATCGTTCCGATGGCCTCGTCGCCCTCCTCGGCGATAGCGATGACTTTCCCGCCGCGAGCGCGCGCCTGCTCGAGGTTGCTCGAGATCTTGTCGTAAACGTGATCGCGCGGGGCGATAGCCACCACAGGCATCTCCTCATCGATCAGCGCGATGGGCCCGTGCTTCATCTCCCCCGCCGGGTAGCCCTCGGCGTGGATGTACGAGATCTCCTTCAGTTTCAGGGCGCCCTCCAGGGCGATCACGTAGCTGATGCCCCGCCCCAGGAACAGGAAGTCGCTCTTGCGGTGAAACAGTTCGGCGAGTTCCTCGTACGGGCCGCTCGCGGCGAGCAGTCCACCTACCTGCGCGGGGATGCGGAACAAGGCCTCGAGCGTGTCGGAGAAGTCGCGGGGCGCGATCGTGCCGCGTGCCCGCGCAAGGTGGAGGGCGAGGAGGTAGATCCCCGCAAGCATGCTTGTGAACGCCTTGGTCGACGCCACGCCGATCTCCGGCCCGGCGTGGAGGTAGACGGCGCCATCGGCGATCCGACTCGCCTGCGACCCCACCACGTTGACGAGGGCGACGACTGGGGCGCCTCGCCGCTTCGCCTCGCTCATCGAGACCAGGACATCCACCGTCTCGCCCGACTGGGTGATTGCGACCACGAGGGTGTGCTCGTCGATCAGCGGATCGCGGTACCGGAACTCGTCCGCGTAGTCGACCTCACACGGGATGCGCGCGAGGTGCTCGATCGCGAACTTCGCACAAAGGCACGCATGCCATGCAGTCCCGCAGCCGATGAGCACGATCCGCGTGATGGCGCGGAGACGATCCTCCTCGATGCCGAGATCGGCCAGGAAGACCCCCGCCGGTTCGAGGGAGATGCGCCCACCGATCGTATCCGCGAGGCTGCGAGGTTGGTCGTGGATCTCCTTGAGCATGAAGTGGCGGAAGCCGCCACGCGCCGCGCCAACGGGATCCCACGGGACCATCGTGGGCTTCTTGAGTATGACGCCACCGCGCGCGTCGCGGTATTCGACGGCGTCGGCACGGACCAGCGCCAGTTCGCCATCGTCCAGAAACTCCATCGCGCGGGTGTGTTCGAGGATCGCCGGGAGATCGGAGGCTACGAGCGTCTCGCCTTCGGCACGGCCGACCGTCAGTCCTCCGGCGTTGCCCACCCGAGCCGCGACGATCTCGCCCGGGGAACGTCGATCCAGCGCGAGGATCGCGTGGTTACCGCGCAGCAGCGAGATTGCCTCGAAAAGTGCTCGCCCGAGGTCGTTTCCCCGCGCCCGCAGCTTCTCGAGCAGATGCACGATCACCTCGGTGTCGGTATCGCTCGCGAAAGGATGTCCCTCGGCAATCAGGGCGCGACGAAGGTCGACATAGTTCTCAACGATCCCGTTATGGACGATCACGATGTCCGAGTGGCAGTCGGTGTGCGGGTGGGCGTTTCGCTCCTCGGGCCGGCCGTGCGTAGCCCATCGTGTATGGCCGATCCCGATTGTGCCTCTGGGCAAGCCCTCCTCGAGTACCGCGCCGAGTCGATCGAGTTTGCCCACGGCTCGGCGGATCTGGAGGACGCCGCCGTCGACCAACGCGAGTCCGGCCGAGTCGTAGCCCCGGTACTCGAGGCGCCGTAGACCTTCGAAGAGGATGCTCGCCGCCGGCCGGCCGCCCACATAGCCGACTATGCCGCACATACATCGGTCCTGAGCACGTCGGTGGACATAATAGTGAGGAGGTCGCGCAGGTGCTCGGCGAAGCGCACCGGGCGGCCCAGACGATCCTCCAGCATCGGCGGGGTGACGTCGTCCAGGAAGCGTTCTCCCTGTGTATCGAGGGTTGCGCGGGGTAGAACGACGATCTCGCCGAGCGTGCGGTCGGCTAGCGATCGTTCGATGTCGCCGGCTGTGAGGAGACCGGCGACCGTTACGACCCGACCGAAGTAGAGGTTCTGTGCCACCACGAGATCGATGCGCGCCTCGGTCATCCGGGCGAACTGTTCGAGGATCGGCGCCAGGACTCCCGCCGCGAGTTCGCCCGTTACCACGGTGATGGTCATCCCCGGTCTGACCGGGCGAAGGTAGGGTCGCCGCGCCCGCCACTCTTCGAGCAGCGAACGGACCATGCCGACGCCGTTCTGGTATTGCTCGTAGCCGTGGTAGTGTCGGGCGGGAGGAATCGTCCGGCCACCCATCAGGTAGAACTCGTCCGACGGGTAGAGGAAGGTGTGGCCCAGTTCCGCCCGAAAGCGGCGACGGTAAGGCGCGGCTCGATCGACGATCGCGGCGGCCTCGTCAAGCGTATGGCGCCGTAGGTACGCGGGGAAACGCCCCCTGCCGGTCAGGCCGAGCGGGACCAGCGACAGCGAGAGTGCGGCCGGGTGGCGCCGCGCGATGGCATCGATCGTCTCATCGAGCTCTTGTCCGTCGTTCATCTCCGGGCAGAGGACCGCCTGGGTATGAAAGGCGATGCCCATCGCGGCGAGTCGATCGAGCTGTCCGAGGATGGGCGGCGCGGTGGGGTTTCCAAGCAGTCGCCTCCGCAGCGTCGGGTCCGTCGCGTGCACCGAGACATACAGCGGACTTAGGCGCTGAGCGTCGATGCGGCGCCAGTCCTCCTCGGTCAGATTCGTCAGGGTGACGAAGTTGCCGTAGAGAGCCGAGTAGCGGTAGTCGTCATCCTTCACGTAGAGAGATGTCCGCCCCCCTGCCGGGTTCATCTTCACGAAGCAGAACGGACACTTGTTGTTGCACCAGGTGATGCCATCGAAGGCCGGGTTCCGGAATCGGAGGCCGAGCGCGCCGTCCGATCTCGTGCGCACCTCGCGCACGTGGCCCGAGCGGGCGACCAGCAAGGCGAGATCCTCATCCGCGGTCGCGAACTGATAGTCGATGACGTCGCGCATCTCCTGACCGTTGATTGCGAGCAGGCGGTCCCCCGGGCGCAGGTCAAGCCGCTCGGCGGGACTGCCGGGGAGGACCTCGACGATCTCGCCGCCGGGCTCGTCGGGGTGCCGCGCGATGCGACCGCGCCAGATGACGGGTCGGTCGCCCGAGCCCCAGTGCGGATCAGGCAGCGGTCGCCTGCCAATCGGCGAACACTCCCCTTCGCCAGGGAGGCAGCAGCGCGGCGACGCGCGCCATCATCGACCCGAGCACTGTGTCGAGGTCGCCCCGTTGCTCCCTCAGACCGTCGATGTCCTCGAGTCGAAAAGGCTCGCCGAAGGTGACGGTCACGCGCGCGCGACGGAGGCTCTTCAGCGCGGAGAAGATCTGGTCGGTCCCATCGATCGCAACCGGAACGATCGTGGCGTTTCCGCGGAGCGCGACGAGCGCAGCTCCCGCGTGGGCCGGGCGCATGGCGCCGGTCCTGCTGCGCGTGCCCTCCGGGAACAGTCCGATCACGTGACCCATCCGCAAGGCATCGAGCGCGTTACGCAAGGCCTGGCGGTCGGCGGTTCCCCGCCGCACGGGAAACGCGTCGAAATGGCGCACGATCCAGCCGAGCACCGGGATCTCGAACAGTTCCGACTTGGCCATGAAGAGCACCTTACGGGGCAACGCCCTTCCGATCAGCGGTGGATCGACGAAGTGGATGTGATTGCTCACCAGAATGAGCGGCCCATCTTGCGGTATCCGTTCCCGGCCGACGATCCTGAGGTCGCAGAGCATGGCGAAGAGTAGGCGCAGGGTCACGACGGAGAAGGTGTAGAAAGAGAACAGCCGAACCCCGGGGCGCACCTGCCAGAAGCGCCTCGGCGCGAGCGGGTGGACGACGATCGGCGCGCTCAACGCCTCGACTCGAGAAGTTCCACGATCAGGCGCTTCTCCTCCTCCAGGTCGAGATCGTCGGTCTGAATCCGTATGGCGTCCGTCGCCACGCGGAGCGGTGAGGCGTCCCTCCCCGAGTCGCGCTGGTCTCGGTCCGCGAGATCGGCTGCGATCGAATTCACATCTCTGGTGGAACCGTGCGCCCGCTCCTGGTCCCATCGGCGTCGGGCACGGCGCTCGATCGAAGCATCCAGGTACAGCTTGAGGTCGGCGTGTGGGAGGACGGTGGTCGTCACGTCGCGCCCCACCATCACCACGCGGCCGCGTTCGCCCAGCCCGCGCTGGAGCGGGAGGAGTGCCTCACGCACCGATCGATGTGCCGCGACGATCGAGACGACGCTGTTGACCCGCGGCTCGAACAGGCTATCGGTGATGCGATGATCGCCCAGGTAGGCGCTGTACCCGCGGGGACGGTCCGCCTCGTCGGGTGGCGAGATCCGTAGAGGGATCGCCCGTGCGCGCGCTGCGAGCAGTTCACCATCGTGAACGTCCAGGTTCGCCTCGAGCGCGTCGAGAGCCACGGCGCGATAGAGGACCCCCGTATCGAGAAAAGCGTAGCCTAGGTGGGCGGCGAGCCAGAGGCCGATCACGGTCTTACCGGACCCCGCCGGGCCATCGATGGCAATCGTGCTCGGCGGCACGAACCTCATTGTACTATCGTGAGCCCGGCCCACCCTGAATCATCTGGAGCCGTTCGGCCGGCGTAGGGGAGGATCCGTGTCGCACCCGGAACTGCAGCCGACCGAGGAGCTCGTCTCCGCGACCCGGGAGCGGATTCAGCGCGCGAACGT
>VGOZ01000059.1 GCA_016875715.1 Chloroflexota bacterium
CACACCTGTCTGTGCCTGCAGAGTTCCCGCTGACGGAGTACCTGCCACACATCGGACTGCTCGCCCGCGACTCGTGACGACGATGGGTCGCGCGCGATCGACCGGACGTCGATGGCACTGATCGAGGCGTTTCGTCCCCGGCAGTGGACCAAGAATGTGCTGCTCTTTGTCGGCGTGGTTTTCGCGGTCAGGCTCCTCGATGTGCCGTCGCTGGTTGCGAGCCTGATCGCGTTCCTGGTGTTCTGCGCGGTGTCCAGCGCGGTGTATCTGATGAACGATCTGCTCGACTCTGAGGCAGATCGACAGCATCCACGCAAGCGTTCTCGACCAATCGCCTCGGGCAGATTGTCACCGGCAACGGCGACCATCGCCGCGGCCGTGCTCGCGATCGGGGGCCTTGGCGTCGCAGCAGCGGTCCGACTCGAGTTTGGCGCGATCGTCGCCGCGTACCTGATCCTCAATGGCGCGTACAACCTCGGACTGAAGCGGGTCTTGCTGATCGATCTCTTCACGCTGGCGGCGTTCTATGTGCTTCGTGCCGTTGCCGGAGCCGTGGCCATCGCCGTGCCGATATCGCCCTGGCTCTATCTGTGCACCATCCTCGCGGCGCTCTTTCTCGGTCTGGCAAAGCGTCGGCACGAACTGATCCTGCTTGGCGAATCCGCCGCGGACCATCGGTTGATTCTTCGGGAGTACAACGCGCCGCTCCTGGAGCAGATGATTACGATCGTGACCGCGAGCCTGATCATGGCCTACTCGCTCTACACGTTCTCGGCCGATAACCTGCCGGACGATCACACGATGATGCTCACGATCCCGATCGTGGTCTTCGGTATTTTCAGGTACCTGTTTCTCGTGCATCGACGCGATGCGGGCGGTTCGCCGGAAGACCTGCTGCTGGGCGACCGCCCACTCACGCTGACCGTCGTGTCGCTCGCGGTGGTGAGTGTGGCGGTGCTCTACCTCCATCGAATGCCCGGGTAGTTGCGTTCGGTTTCGATCACGGGTATTATGGCGGCACTTTCGCGAAGGGGGGGCTATCGAGCGGGAGGGACTGGGGTCAGGCGGGGCGTCGGTCGTTGCCTGATCCATTCGAGAAGCGGCTTTCGCCGAAGAGTTCTGTTTTCGAAGTCAAATTGGAGGATACGAAGCGGATGGCAAGCGTCAACCTGGATCACGTGACGAAGCGTTTCGGTGAGGTCACCGCCGTCAACGATGTGAACATCGACGTCCAGGACAAGGAGTTCCTGGTGCTGGTGGGGCCGTCGGGCTGTGGCAAGTCGACGACCTTGCGGCTCATCGCGGGCCTGGAGGAACTCACTCAGGGCAACATCTACATCGGTGACCGACTCGTGAACGACGTCGCGCCGAAGGACCGGGACATCGCGATGGTGTTCCAGTCGTACGCGCTCTACCCGCACATGAGCGTCTACGACAACCTGGCGTTCGGTCTGAAGCTTCGCAAGACGCCCAAGCGCGAGATCGACAGGCGCGTCCACGACGCGGCGGAGATTCTGGGCATCGGCACGCTCCTCAATCGCAAGCCGAAGCAACTGTCCGGCGGCCAGCGCCAGCGCGTCGCGCTCGGGCGCGCCATCGTGCGAGAGCCGAAGGTCTTCCTCATGGATGAGCCGCTCTCGAACCTAGACGCCAAACTGCGCGTTGCGACTCGTGCGGAGTTGATCAAGCTGCACCAGCGCCTACAGACAACGGTCATCTACGTCACCCACGACCAGGTCGAGGCGATGACGATGGGCAGCCGGATCGCCGTCCTCCGAGATGGTGTGCTCCAGCAGCTCGACTCGCCACAGACGCTGTATGACCGGCCGACCAACATGTTCGTCGCGGGTTTCATTGGCTCGCCAGCGATGAACTTCTTCGATGCAAAGGTCACGGGAACGCCGGACGCGATGTACATCGATGGTGGTTCGTTCAAGGTGCGCGTGCCGGCGGACAAGGCCGAGCGACTGGGCGCTTATCTGGGAAAGGACGTGGTCTTCGGGATCCGTCCGGAGGACATCTTCGATAAGTCGACGAACCCGAACGCCCCCCCGGAGAGTTCGATGCGCGTTCAGGTCAACGTCGTCGAGCCGATGGGTTCCGAGCAGTTCGTGTACCTCCTCACAGGTGAATCGGAGTTCGTCGCGCGGATGGATGCGCGGTCTCCGGTGAAGGCTGGCCAGCAGCTCGATATCGTGCTCGACCTGGCCCGCATGCATACGTTCGACCGCCAGACCCAGGAAGTGGTCGTCTAGAACACCCGGCAAGTGGCACGTCGCCGGGTTGGTCAACCCGATCCGGTGACGTGGACTGCTGCGCCACAGGCTGGGCAGCCGTTCCATTCTCGTCGTACCGGTCGCTGGCACTGCGGACACAGGTTCAGCAGAACCGATCGGCAACGGGGACAGAACGCATAGCTCGAATCCACTGGCGCCTGGCAACTGCCACAATGGAACGCCCGAGCATCAGCCAGCGCCGCCAGGCGCTGTCGTCGTAGGGAGGATTCCTCGACCGTTTCGGCCGGCCGAAGGATGATGTACAGGATGAGGCCGGGTAGATTGAAGAGCAGTACCAGCAGACCAGACAGGATCTGAACGACCACATCAGTGGTCCGTGCCCGCGCGTCGCGAACTGTCCACACGATCAGGCAAATCCACGTTGCGGCCAGGTATGCCCCGATGAGCGTCAGCGTGACCTCAACGAGCGCTTCAATCTCTGTCGGGATGGTCATGCGGAGCCCACGAGCGTGGCCAGCGTCGCCCCCTCGCCCCCCTCCCGGGCGGCGGCCGATCGGTAGCTGCTGACCAGCGGATGCTCGGCCAGAAACTCCTGCACCGCGTCGCGGAGTGCTCCCGTGCCCTTGCCGTGGATCACGCGCACCCAGGGAAGGCCAGCCAGGTAGGCGTCGTTGAGGATGCGGTCGAGATCGGCTGCCACATCCGCGGCGCGCCACCCTCGAATATCCACCTGGCTGCTCTCCACGGATGCCGGCTGGCCCGTCCGATAGACGGTCGCGCCGCTGTGTCTCGCCGGGTTGCTGTCGCCCAGATCCGCGGTCGCGTCGGCGCGCGTCGCCGGGGTGAGGCGGGCGAGGTTCGCACGGCTTCGTATCGTCCCGATCTGGATCTCGGCGGCGTCGGCGTCCAGACGAAGGACCTGGCCAACCATGCCGAGGTCGGTATGTCGCACCCAATCGCCCACCTTGAACGCGGGCCTGGTCTCCGGCTCGGGCACGGTTGCGTCGACGTCGCGCTGCAACTTCCGGATCTCCCGGGCGACCGACGAGATGTGCGGTGATCCTTGGACCGCCCTCGCGCTGGTCGCGATCTCTCCGATTCGCTGGCGCAAGCCTTCGAGGTCTCGCTGCGCTCCACGATAGGCACGTTCGACCGCGCTGCGTCGCTCGCGATTGGTCTGATCGATCCTCTCCACGAGGGTGGCGGCCAGCGTCGAGACGCGTCGGTGCTCCTCCTCGGCCGACCGCTGGGCCACACCCGCAGACTCGGTCGCCTTCCGAAGATCCTCCATTGCCGAGGACAGGTCGCGGTCGCGCGAACCGATCGCCGCGCGAGCGCGCTCGATCAGAGCGGGGTCGAGGCCGAGTCGCGTGGCGATGTCCATCGCGTTGCTGCGCCCGGCCGCGCCAATGGTCAGCCGGTACGTCGGGCACAACGATTCAATGTCGAACTCCACGCTCGCGTTCACCACTCCTGCGGTGGTGTGCGCATAGACCTTCAGTTCCGCATAGTGCGTCGTCGCCGCAGCGAGGCAGCCTCGGGTCCGTAACTCCTCGAGAATGGTGCGTGCCAGCGCCGCGCCCTCGACGGGATCGGTGCCAGACCCCACCTCATCGAGCAGGACCAGCGAGCGCCCCGTCGCCTCGCGGAGGATGCTCACGATATGCGTGAGGTGTGAGGAGAAGGTCGACAGGCTCTGCTCAATGCTCTGTTCATCGCCGATGTCGGCGAAGACGGCATCGGTGGCCGGAACGACCGACCCCTCCGCGGCCGGAATAGGTAGTCCGGACTGCGCCATCAGCGTCAGGAGACCGATCGTCTTGAGCGCGACGGTCTTCCCGCCAGTGTTGGGGCCCGTGATCACAATGACGCGCGCAGACTGCGTCAGGTGGACGTCGATCGGGACAACGTCTCCGCGAAGCAGCGGATGACGCGCCGCGAGCAATGTCAGTCGCGCCGCCTGGTCGGCGGAAGCAGCATCGGCCAGTTCGGGGACGACCGCACGATGCCGAGCCGCCAGGCGGGCGATCGCGATGGCGAGATCGACTCGCGCCAGTCGCTCCAGACCATCCTGAATTGCCGCACCCACATCGCCCACGCGAACGCTCAGTGCCAGGAGGATCCGATCGACCTCGTGCCTCTCCTCGATCTCCAGTTGCCTGATCTGGTTGTTCAGATCCACAACCTCGAGTGGTTCAACGAATAGTGTCGCGCCGCTGGAGGACTGATCGTGCACAATCGCGCGTACCTTGCCCTTCTCATCCGCACGGATAGGAATGACATAACGACCGTCGCGACTGGTGACGATCGGATCCTGGATCACGTCACGATACGTCTGGGAACTCAACATTCCCTGCAGCCGGTCCATGAGTCGGCTGTGGGCCGCCCGTGCGGACGACCGAATACGGGCGAGCGTGGCGGAGGCCGAGTCGAGGATGGTACTGCGGGCATCGATCGCGCGCGAGACGGCATCCTCGATCGCACTGTGATCACGGATACCTTCCACGAGGTCGAAGAGACCCGGCACCCGTTCACGGTGCGGCACAATCGCCCGACGCACGATGCGCCCGGCGGTGACCGTAGACGCGACATCGAGGAGTTCGGCGGCCTCAAGGCGGCCGCCGGCGCGCGCGCGCTCCAAGGATCCGCGGATGTCCCGAACGCCGCCCACACCGCCAAGTGAGGTCGCGTCGAGCGTCCATCGCGCCTCTGCGGCAAGGCTCAACCGGCGCTCGGCATCGGCGCGCGTTGCGGCTGGCTCGAGGCTCAAGGCGAGTTCGCGCGAGGGAGCGAACGCCGTCAGTTCAGCAAGTTGCCCGAGTACCTGACCGAACTCAAGCACGCGCCTGGCGCGGCTCTGCTCCGACTCCACCGTCTCAGTCTAGATTGGGCACCTGAACCGCTGCCGGGGCTACCGGCCAATGGCCTCGTCGATCAGGCGACGGGTGCGGGCGGGAAAGTCGGTCGCCAGGGCATCCACGCCCGCGGCGAGGGCGAGGCTCACGTCATCGCGGTGATTGACTGTCCAGACCGAGACGGCGATGCCCGCGCCATGCGCTTCTTCGACCATCGCCCGATCGACGAAGGCGATGTGAGGAAGGAGTGCCTGCGCCCCGGTTGCCCGCGCGAGTCCGGGACCATCGATCAAACGGGCTGCGTAGAGCGCGCCCGTGACGAGAAGACCCTCCTGGGCGCGCAGACGGAGTAGCGCCGGATGATCGAAGGAGATGACGCTGACCTGATCGACCATCCCTTTCTCTCGCACCTGTTCCACGACGAGACGTTCCAAGTCTGTGTAGAAGATCGGGCCATTCTTCAATTCGATCGAGAGAGGGATGCGTCCGCGACACCAGGCGAGCAAGTCGTCGAGCCGCGGCAGTCGCTCGCCGCGATACTGCGCTCCGAACCACGAACCGGCGTCCGCCCGACTGAGTTCTGCCCACGTGAGGTCGCGGACCAGACCTCGAAGATCTGTGGTGCGGCCGAGGTCGTGATCGTGGAGGACCACCGGCACGCCGTCTGCGCTCAGGTGAACGTCGCATTCGAGCGCGTCGGCACCCTGCTCGATTGCGCCTTGGAAGGCGGCGAAGGTGTTCTCCGGCGCCTCCCCGCTCGCGCCTCGATGGGCGACGACGAGCGGCGCGCGCCGAGTCGGATCGAGGGCGAACACCGGGAGATGCTACCACTGGCTCGCGAACGCCATAATCGAGCCGCACAAATATGGTATCCATTGCGGACTCTCCGGCCTCGCTAGAGGCCCGTCGCCAGGATCTCGATGCCCAGATCGTCAATCTCAAGCGCCGCCGCGCGCAGTTGGACGCGGAGCGCCAACGCCTGGAGGAGGCACGCCGCCGGGGATCGGCCAGCGCCTCGCTGCTGCAGGAGAACCGCGATAGCTGGCACGCGGTCAATCGGCTGATCTCCACCCGGGAGCGTGAGGCGCTCGATACCGAGCGCGCGCTCTGGTCGATGCGCCTCGACCGATCGGGGTCCGAGGCGGACGCCGCGGTTCTGGCCAGCCTGCAGACAAGTGCCGACCTGGACGACCTGCGACGACTGATCGTCGGCGCACTGCGCGAACTTGCCGAACCCCTGAGCCGTTACGAGCATCTGGCGGAGCGTCAGCAGGCACTCGGCGAGATGATCGCTGCCAATACCGGATCGGACAATCGGTACGCGACCTACTTGGATACCGCGCTTCTCCGAGATCGCGACGGGGACGAAGATGTCGTGTACGTCCTGAGCCTCCTGCGGCGGATGGGTGTGGTTGCCTAGCCGCGACTTCGGCGATGGTCGGACTTCGCTGTCGTGACGTGGACCGGAGACGAGTTGGTGACGCTCTCACGGCGGTCGGTTTGGTGGCGCTTATTCTGATCGCACTGATCTGGGGCAGGACCGAAGCCGAGCAAGTAGAAGTGTTCCGCGAGCTGGAGCGACGAGACGCGCGCATCGCCGCGACGGCAACGCTGGCAGTCGTTCAGACGGCGGTCGCCGCAGCCGTCTCGACTCGCGATGCATCGGGACTGGAGCGCTCCCCGGCTGCCGCGCCGGTGAGGAACCAGTCTGTCACACCTACCGGCGAGGTCGTCCAGGCCCATCCCACCGCCAGTCCGCGTCCTGCCCCCAGCGCGACGTCCACGTCACGTCCCTCACGGGAGATCCTGCGCATTCGCGCGCCGTCAATCGGCCTCGAGGCGCCGGTCGTTCTATCTCCGATCGAGAACGGTGAATGGGTTGTTCCGCGCTTCGTCGCGGGGCATCTCCAGGGCACCGCTCTGCCGGGTAACGGAGGCAATGTGGTGCTGTCCGGTCACGTTCAGAGCCTGACCAGCGGCAATGTCTTCGCGCGGCTGGAGGATCTTCAGAATGGCGCGCGGGTCTCTCTGAGCACGGATCTAGGTGAGGTCGACTATGTCGTAGCCGGCCGCAACGTCGTTCCGAGGGATGACCTCTCCGTGACACGTGCTGGCGCGCGGGAGGAACTGACACTGATCACCTGCACGGGAGTCTTCAATCCGCTGACCAGCGATTACAGCCATCGCCTGGTGGTCTGGGCGTTTCGCGCCTGACGGTGACCGGGACCGATCAGAGAAGGGCCATCTGCCGATAGCTTCCGGCACACGACCAGGAAACGCCCGTTTCGCAGCGGTCGCAGACGCGGACGGAGATATGACGGGTCTGAAGGGCGCGAAGAACCGTCGCGAGGGCGGTATCGGCGCTGTTGTTCGTTTCACTCAAATGTGCAAGCCACACCTCCCTCACGCGGCCACGGCGCGCGCAGGCGAACGCGGCTGCCGCCGCTTGCGAATTGGACAGGTGGCCGCGCCCGCTGGCGATGCGGGCCTTGAGGTTCCGCGGATACGGGCCATCCCAGAGTTTGTCGAGATCGTGGTTGGCCTCGATTACCAGCAGGTCGGCGCGGGCCATCCACTCGATGTCGCGCTCGCGCAGGGTCCCCATGTCCACTGCAATCGCGATTGCCGCGCCATCGTGCTCGATCGTCAGGCCGATGGGATCCGAGGCGTCGTGGACGATCGAGCGCGGAATGATCTCGATATCGCCGATGCGCTGTGGCTGACCGGGCCGCAGATTTCGCCGATCCACGGCCCGATATCGTTCCACTTGCCCGGCCAGGTTCTCGTGCGTCCCAGGAGTCGCGTAGAGCGGCGCGTTCAATGCGGTCGCGATTGCCAGCGCGTTGCGGGCGTGATCTTGGTGCTCGTGGGTCAGAACGATCGCGTCGAGCGGCCTTCCCCAAAGCCAGGCGGATCGGGCCTTCGCCAGCGTGGCGAGACTGATTCCGGCATCCACGAGGAGCGACGTGCGCGGAGTGCTGACGAGGAATGCGTTTCCCGCGCTTCCCGACGCGAGCGCCCACGCCGCGAGCGCCACTCAGGGATCGCCCGGCGATCCGAATGAACCGAGCCGCTGGCGCGTCGTGTCGAGGAAGCGACGATCTGTTTCCGAGAGCACCGCAGATTCGAGGAGATCGGGTCGCTCCATCATCGTGCGCTCGATCGAACGCTCGCGGCGCCATCGCGCGATCGCCCCGTGGTCGCCCGAGAGCAGGATGGCCGGAACGTTCCAACCTCGGAACGACTGAGGTCTCGTGTAATGCGGATACTCCAGGAGTCCCGCCGCGAACGATTCCTCGACGGTCGACTCGGGAGACCCCAGCACTCCCGGTAGCAGACGGGCGGTCGCATCGATCACTGCCAGCGCCGCGATCTCCCCGCCGGTGAGAACGTAGTCACCGATTGAGAGGGTGTCCGTGGCGAGGTGCTCGCGCACGCGTTCATCCACGCCCTCATACCGCCCACAGATGAGCACGATCTGGTCCGCTCGAACGTACTCACGCGCACGCTGATGCGTGAAGCGTTGACCCTGCGCCGCGAGCAGGATCACGCGGCGGTGGTCGGCCCGCGCCGCGGTGGAATCTGCAAGCGCTGCCTCAACAGCGGCAAAGATCGGCTCGGGCCGCATCACCATACCTGCTCCTCCGCCGTAGGGCGGTTCGTCGGTCGTCCGATGCCGATCGGTCGCGAAGTCGCGAATATCCCAGGTCCTGACGTCGATGAGTCCCCGCTCGCGAGCCCGCCCGATGACGCTGATGCCAGTAGAGCAGCGGATCATCTCCGGAAACGTGGTCAGGACATCGAAGCGCACGCGTTACCAGTCCGCGCGGCGCCTCTCGGCGACGACGCGCTCGTAGACGCTGACCGTGTCACGGGCGACGCCCTCCCAGTTGAACCGCTCGCGGACGACCCGACCCGCATTCGCGACCCGCGCCGCGGCCCACGCCGGATTGTCCAGTGTATGGAGGACGCCCCAGGCGATCGATCGTGGATCGTTGGGGTACACCTTAATGCCCGTCTCGTGAAGGTCTACCACCTCGTCGAGTCCACCGACGGCGGACGCGACCACCGGCGTCCCCGCAGCCATAGCCTCGATCGCGACGATCCCGAACGGTTCGTACAGGCTAGGGAAGACCGCCACATCCGCCACGCGAAAGAGCCGATCCCGCGTCTCATCGGAAATGAATCCGGTGAAGTAGACCTTGTCGGCGAGACCAAGTTCTTGCACGCGTGCACGGCACTGCGACAGCGCGCCGCCGGTGCCCGCGATGATGAACTTGGTTCCAGTGCGCGTCGCGAGGATGTGCGGCATCGCTTCGACAAGGACGTGCACGCCCTTTTCATGGACGACGCGGCCCACGCAGTAGACTATCGATTCATCCGGGCTCGCGTACTGGCGCCGGAACTCCATGAGATCGACCCCGGCGAGCGCGTCGAAGCGGCCGGGGTCGACGCCGTTGGGTATGACATCGAGCTTGTCCGCGGGCGTCGTGAAGATAGTCTGGATCTCGCTGGCCATGTACTGGCTGCAACAGATGACCCGCCATGCCTCGTAGGTGAGCCACCACTCCACGTTATGGATCGCCCGGGGCACATCCCCTGTGGGCAGGCCCCGGTTGCGCCCGTACTCTGTCGCGTGGATCGTCGCGACCAGCGGCACGCGGAACTCATGCTTCAGGCCCACACCTGCGAAGGCAACCAGCCAATCGTGCGCGTGAATCAGATCGTATGTGCCGTCGCGGAGCAACTGACGCCCCGCATCCCCGATCGCGACGTTCATCCGCATCGCGTGGGTGAAGAAGTCGGCGATGTCCTCGGATGGCGGCTCGACACGGAAGATCGTGGTCGCGGCGGGCGCGACGTCCGCCCTTACCGTCGCGACCTGCTCGACGACCTCCTCGCCGCTCGTACCGCTCCAACCGGGCGTCAGGAGGTAGACCTCCACGCCTGCCCTCGCCAGAGCCGGGACCAGTTCCATGACATGTTTGCCAAGTCCCCCCACGTTGTGCGGTGGAAACTCCCACGAGAGCATCAGAGCCTTCATCAGGGCGTCCTATCGCGCGGTTGACCGATCCAGTGCCCCCAGATCGTGACGCGAAAACCGTTGGGTCGAAACCCGAGGCGAGAATACAGGTTCTGAGCTCGAACGTTGTCGTGCTGAGTTGTCAGCGCGATACGTCGTGCGCCCGATCGCAACAGATGGTCGATCGCGTGAATGGTCAACGCCGTACCCAGACCGCAACTTCGGCGCGTCGCCGCTACAGCGAGGCGATCGACGTACCCCGTAGTCCCCGACCGCGTCACGGCGACGTAGGCGTCCAAGCCGAGATTCCCGTCGATCGGACGCAAGAGCCAGGCGTGCGCGTCGACGCTCTGGACGTAACGCGCCATTTCTTCGGCAGTGTTCCACCAGAGCCAGGGGAAGCAGACGTGATCGAGTCGAACGATCTCGTTCACGTGGGTCTCATCCGCGGCCGTTGGTACGATATTGCCTCGGGTGAGTCCGTCGGATGGTCGCTCCATCTCGAGGATCTCCTCGATGGGGGCGAATCCTACGGCACCAAGTGGCTCGCCACCCGCCCGAACGGACGTCGAGTACACCACGAGTTCCTTCCGCGCATCTCCAGCCGCGGCGATCAGATCTTGGACGGCACGCGTATCGCGAGGGTCGACGTCTGCCTCATTCAGGGAAACGATCTCCCGGCGATGGCGCCACAGAGGGAGGTGGACTGTGTTGCGCGCCGGATACATCTTGCGATCCGCGCCGATCAATCACGCCCCTCCACCCGTGGCCCGTACCCTTGTCATCCCGAACGATCTGCTCGGATCACGTTGTCGCGGCAGCCTGGTACCGCACGTTCGGACGGCGAGCCGCCGTGACCTCATCGAGCCTTCGTACCGGCGTACCGTGGGGTGCTTCCTGAAGGACCTCTGGCGTCTCGCCGGCCTCGGTCGCGATGCGCCGCATTGTTTCTACAAAGGCGTCCAGGGTCTCGCGGTTCTCGGTCTCGGTAGGCTCGATCATGAGCGCTTCCTCAACGACGAGGGGGAAGTAGATGGTGGGCGGGTGGTAGCCAAAGTCGATCAATCGTTTGGCGATGTCGAGCGCCCGAACCCCGTTCGCCGCCTTCTGGCGGCGAGCCGACATGACAAACTCGTGCATGCAGATGCGATCGTACGGCACATCGTAGACATCGGACAGTCTCACGCGGAGATAGTTGGCGTTCAAGACCGCGCATCCGGAAACATCGGCAAGTCCGGAAGAGCCCAGCATGCGGATGTACGTGTAGGCGCGGACCAGCATGCCGAAGTTACCGAAAAACGAGCGTACTCGCCCCACCGACAGGGGCCGCGCCGTCTCACAGGTATAGGCGCCCTCGCGGTCCAGGTGGGGAACGATTCGTGGGACTGGGAGGTAGCGTTCGAGGTCGGCCCTTACGGCCACTGGTCCCGCGCCCGGACCACCCCCACCGTGGGGCGTGGTGAAGGTCTTGTGCAGGTTGAAGTGCATGATGTCTCCGCCGAGATCGCCGAAGCGAGCCCGGCCGACGACCGCGTTCAAATTTGCGCCGTCGCAGTACACAAGACCGCCAGATCGATGAACCATATCTGCGACCGTCGCGATGCCCTCGTCGAAGAGCCCAAGCGTGCTGGGGATCGTCACCATGAGACCGGCGACATCGCTTCCCAGTTTTGACGCGAGGTCGCCGAGGTCCACTCCGCCCCGCTCATCAGATCGGACCGGGGTGACTTCGTAGCCGCAGATAGCTGCGGTAGCCGGGTTCGTGCCGTGAGCGCTGTCGGGCACGAGGATCCGCCGTCGCGCCGCGTCGCCGCGTTCGCGATGGAACGCGCGCATGATCAGCACGCCGGTCAGTTCGCCATGGGCCCCGGCCGCGGGCTGCAGCGAGACCGCCTTCATGCCAGCGATTTCGGCGAGGTACCCCTCCAGTTCGGCCATCAGCCGGAGCGCACCCTGGACATCATCCTCATCCTGCGCCGGATGAAGGTGGGCGAAACCATCGAGACGCACGACGTCCTCGTGGATCTTCGGGTTGTACTTCATCGTGCACGACCCGAGCGGATAAAAGTTCGTGTCAATCGAGAAGTTCTTCTGCGACAGCCGCACGAAATGACGGACCACGTCCAACTGCGCGACTTCGGGAAGCCGCAGTTCTTCGCGCAGCGCAACGCCCGGTAAGAGTTCGGGGAGAGGCACCGTGTTGTCCGGCTCGGTGAGGCTGACCCCAACGCGTCCAGGGCGCGAGATCTCGAACAGCAATCGATCGGTCATCGGCTCGCTCCCGAGGTATGTCGAGCGATTGCCTCGACCAGCAGATCGATCTCCACGGTTGTGTTCGCCTCGGTGATGCACACCAGGATGGCATTCTCCAGGTCGGGATAGTCACGACCGAGCGGATACCCCCCGATCACCGCGTCGCCCCGCAGGCGGCGGAGGAGCTCCGTGCCCGGCAGCGGTGAGCGCACGACAAACTCGTGAAAGAACGGCGATGCGCTTGCGAGTTGGACGTCGGGCAGAGCCCCGATGCGTCTTGCCGCATCATGGGCGCGCTCGAGACAGAGACGAGCCACGGTCCGCAGCCCGATTCGTCCAACCGTCGCGAGGTAGACCGTCGATGCCAGAGCGCATAGGGCCTGATTCGTGCAAATGTTCGAGGTGGCCCGCTCTCGCCTGATGTGCTGTTCGCGCGACTGAAGAGTGAGTACCAACCCGCGGCGCCCATCCACGTCGGTCGTGATGCCGACGATGCGGCCTGGCATCTGGCGCACGAACTCGTTGCGCGCCGCGAAGATGCCGAGCCACGGTCCGCCGAACGAAAGCGGTATGCCGAGAGGTTGCCCCTCGCCGACCACGATGTCGGCTCCGGCGCTGCCTGGTGATTCCAGCAAAGCCAGGGCGATCGGGTTCACCGCCACAATGAGGAGAGCTCCCACGCGGTGCGCCGTCTCCGCAAGGGCGCGCAAGTCCTCAATTGCCCCGAGGAAATTCGGCTGCTGGACGATGAGCGCCGCGCACGACTCGTCCAGAGACGCCATCGCCGTCGACACACCGAGCCGCGCGTCGAACTGGCCGGCAAAAGACTGGGGGATCGCGCGAACGTCTATGTCTGGACCGCTCGCATACGTTTCGGCAACCGCCCGGTACTGCGGGTGTACCGAGGAAGCGATCGCGATCCGCTTTCGGCGCGTTACGGCCGCCGCCATCAACACGGCCTCGCCGAGCGCGCTGGCGCCGTCGTACATCGAGGCGTTTGCCACGTCCATCCCGGTCAACTCTGCCACCATCGACTGATACTCGTAGATCACCTGGAGCGTCCCCTGGCTGACCTCGGGCTGGTAGGGCGTATAGGCGGTGTAGAACTCGCTTCGACCGGTGATGTGAGCCACGACCGATGGGATGAAATGGCGATAGCCACCCGCACCCAGGAAGCTCGCCAATTCGGTGACGGGCTGATTCTCGCCCGCAATCCGCGCCATCAGCCGTGCAGTCTCCATCTCTGAGAGGGGACTCGGGAGATCCAGATGGTGGACGCGCCGATCGACGGGGATGTCTTCGAAGAGATCCTCGATCGACCGAACGCCGATGGTCGCAAGCATCTCCGCGCGGTCGAGCGGGGTGTGGGGCACGTATGTCATCGGAGGGGCCGTCCTGAATTCAGAAATCGAGTTTCTGGTGGCGCATGGTAATGCTCTGCACCAATCCGATTCCGGCCAGAAACGTGATGAGCGAACTCCCACCGTAGCTGATAAGTGGCAGTGGGATCCCGGTGACCGGAAGGAGACGGACGTTCATACCGACGTTCACGAGAAACTGAAACAGCAGCATGGTGACAATGCCCACGGTGATGAGGCGACCGAACGGCTCCGATGCGAGCGCCGCCGCCCGAAGCCCTCGCACGACAACGATCGTCACGAGAGCGAATAGGACTCCCGCGCCAATGAACCCCAGTTCTTCGGCGAGGACCGAGAAGATGAAGTCGGCGTAGCGTACACGCAGGAACTCGAGTTGGCTCTGGGTGCCGCTCAGGAATCCCCGGCCGAAGAGCCCTCCCGATCCAACCGAGATCGCGGCCTGGATGATGTTGTATCCCTGTCCTGTGGGATCAGCCTCGGGATCCAGAAAGATGGTGAGCCGATCCTGCATGTACTTGGGCACGGCGGGCCAGATGAGCCGTGCCAGGCCAGCCGCGCCGACACCGAGAATGAGGAAGTAGCGCAATGGAACGCCGGCAATGAATGCGAGCCCGGCCCAGATCGCCCAGTACACCAGCGAGGTGCCCAGGTCAGGTTCAACCACGACAAGGAAAGCCGGTACGCCCGCGATCGCCAGCGAGAGAGCGATCGTGCGCGGACGATGGATTGAATCTCGGTGGGTCGAGAAGAACCGCGCTAAAGCCAGAATGGTTGCGAGTTTGACCGGCTCTGACGGCTGAATCTGGATCAGATCGAAGAGGTTGATCCAGCGCGTGGAACCGAACTGCATGCGTCCGAGTAGCAGCACGATGACGAGTGCCAAGAGTCCGATGCCGTACAGTGGGTAGGCGAGCGAGGATAGGCCGCGATAATCGGTGAAAGCGAAGAGAAAGAGACAGCAAGTGCCTATCCCCAAGTAAGCCAGATGTCGAATAACTAAAGGAGTGACACGAATACCATCGGCGGAGGACTGCGTCGCGCTGAAGATCATCACTACGCCGAGACCCAACAGGGCAAAGGTTCCGATGATCAGAGGATAGTCAAAGTGACGCCATGCCCGAGTCTCCAGAGTCAGTCCTCCGCCACGCCGAAATAGAACGCGAACATGTTTCGTGCGAGTTGCGCCGCCTCGGTTCCCCCACGACCATTCCTAAGGAAGACTGCCAGGGCGAGTTGCGGATCGCGGAAGGGGGCCCAACCCGCGAACCACCCGTGGGTCCGTCGCTCTCCCGCAGCTGTCACCCACTCGGCAGTGCCGGTTTTGCCCGCCATCGGGAGGTCGCGTAGCCCCGAGCGCCAGGCCGTGCCGGCGATTGGCGAGCCCAACGGCGACCGGCCGAGACTCATCGATGCGCGCAGACCCGCCCGAACGATCTCGAGATGCGCCGGGTCGAGCCCGAGGTCACGAATGACCACGGGTCGGTGTTGGCCCGCAGCGGTTGTGCCGTGATCGCGCACGTCACGCACGATGCGCGGTCGCAGAACACGACCGCCGTTCGCCACGGTTGCGATCAGGTTGGCGGCCTGGAGGGGGGTGATCGTGACGAACCCCTGGCCAATCGCTACGTTGTACGAGTCCCCCTTGAACCAGTCCTCCCGCCACTCGCGGCGCTTCCATTCCGGATCTGGCACGAGCCCGGCCACCTCACCGGGGAGATCGATACCTGTGAGCGACCCGAGCCCCAATGCGCGAGCCCACCGGGCGAGGCGCTCGATCCCCAGGCCGTTCCAGTCCCCGCGGGGATCCCCCGCGCCGACCTGGTAGAAAAACGTGTTGCACGAGTTCGCCAGAGCACTGGCGCAATCCTGCGTGCCGTGCTTGGCCCAACACGGAAACCGCGCCGCCCCACCCGGGGTGAGCCGCGACGGAAAGACCAGTTCTCCCTGGCAATCGAGTTGAGCGTTGTCCTGAATCACCGCTTCGTGCAGGCCGGCGACAGCGGTTACCACCTTGAAAAGGGACCCCGGTGAGTAGGCAGAGGTAATCGCGCCATTCAAGAAGACATCACCGCTGCTTCGCAGATCCTCGAACTCCGCATCGCTCAATCCGACGACGAGCGTGTTCGGATCGAACGATGGAAGATGCACCATCGCGATGACGTCGCCATTTCGTGGATCCAGCGCGACGACGCTCGCCGCCTCGTGAGCGGCAATTCCGAGCTGAAGCAGCCGTGTTACCTCGCGCTGGAGTGGCAGATCGATCGTCACCCGGACGGTGCGCCCCGGCCGTGACGGCTCCTCGCCGATCGGGCGCTTCAGTCGTCCCTCGACATCGACTTCCGTTCGGCGTACGCCGGAAAGGCCGCGCAGGTCCCATTCCCGCGTGTACTCCACGCCCATCTTGCCGATGGTGTCGTCGAGGTCGTATCGCGCGCCCGCCGCATCACGAGCCAACCCGAGATCCTCCGCGGTGACAGGCCCCACATACCCGGTGACGTGCGCCGTCACAAGTGGATCAACATACTCGCGCCGAGCGCGCGCACGGACATCGACTCCCGGCAGTCGGGGCAGGTGTTCCTGTATGCGGTGCGCAACTTCAAGTGACTGGGCTCGCACAACCGGAACAAAGGAGAAGGGGTTCGTCCGCTTACGATTGATGAAGGCGGCGCGGAGATCGGCGGGGCTCAAGCCAAGGACGGTTGCCATGTACTCGAAGATCGCTCCTATCTCCGCTTCTCGGGTCGGCAGATTGGCCGGAATCACCCCGATGTCGAATGCCGCCTGATTGCGCGCCAGAGGCACGTCGTTCCGATCCACGATCAGACCGCGATCGGCTGGAAGGGACTGCTCGGACGTGCGATTCTGATCGGCCTCGGCGCGATAGACATCTGAACCGAGCAACTGAACGACGCCCAGGCGGCCAAGCACCGCCAGCGAACCAACTGCGGCGATTGCTCCGAACGCCAACAGGCGGCGTCGGTACGGATCGGTCGGTTCGTCGGGCACCTCGCCAACGGAGCGGATCGGTTCTCTGGAGCCCACGCCCTACCTCAGGCGACCGACGATCGTGAGTGCACCTCCGCGTGCCTCGAGACCTTCGACAAACATCGTCTCACTGATCCGAAGGTCCGACAGCGATCGATCGACGGTATCCGCGATGATGTTCCGAGCCGGGCCGGGAGCGGGAATCGGCCCGAAGTCGATCTCGGGGATATCGTATTGAATTCGACCGGAGACTGCCCGGGGTTCGATCACCACGCGTGCTGGTGCGTCGAACCCCCCCGGAACTCTCAACTGCCCGATGAGGGTGATACGATCGTCCTGAATCTCCGTCTGGGCGACCCGAAACGGCAACCCAGGGTTCTTTTGCGTTTCGGCCGCGATGCGCGTGGTGATGTCGGCATTCCGGACGACCAGGGCAAACGGAGCGGTCCCGCGACCTCGGAAGCCGCGCTCGAACTCTTCGATACTGTTGAATTGGACCGCTCCGGCCGGTATAGACAACGCTGCTCTCGTCGGGATCGGCGGCAGTACTAGTTCATCGCCGCCCACGAGCAGCGACCACAACGTGTAGACAATAACCCCGATCGACAGCAGGAATACAATTCCCAGTGTGAGAGCCATCGTCCCAGATGATCCCCCAGGCACGGGTGTCGCGACGGGCGGAGTTCCGGTCGGTGCCGCGCCCCGGCTCGCTCGGGTACCGCGATTGGGTGGCATCAGGCGCGACCGCTGCGGCCGGGCACCTCGTCGAGTTCGCGAGCGTGCTCCTCGGCATCTGATGCCAGCCGCATCAGGAACGCGTTGAGAAGACGTCGCGCCTCCGCAATCTGAACACCCGTCTCCGCAACGGCCAACCGCACGGACTCGACCTGCCGGTCGAACGCCTCGCGAATTGCTTGCGCATCGGAGCGAAGCGATGCCGCCCGAGCCTCGAGGTCGTTCCTCAGAATATCGATGCTCGCAACCCGGTTGCGCATCTCCTGCTGTAGAGCATCGATCGCCCGAGCCTGCTCGTCGGCACGGCGATCTAGCGCATGCCTCTCATCGACGCCGCGGCCGATGGACTCGTCGAGGCGGAGCTGCGCGCTGGCCTGCTCATCGAACCTTCGCCGCTGCGCGTCCACCACCTGGCTGACACGCCCAAGCAGGTCGCGCTGCTGCGTTGCGATGCCGTCGAGTCGGCTGTGGGCCGCAACAAGTTCATCCAGCCGGTGAGCGTGCTCGAAGAGTGCCGAATTCAACCCTCGTAATTCCTCGCGAACCTGACCGACCTGCTCCAGCGCAACACGCGCGGGACGAATCTGGTCGTCCATGGACTCTCTGAAGTTCACGAGATTCTGCTGCCATTCACCGGCCTGGCGAGTCCACCGAACATCGGCGAGCTGCCGCCAGTGATTGCCTTTTTCTACCTCGGCGATCAGCGCCTCCAGCCGCTCTTGGACCGAGACGCTGTGGGCTTCGGTCCGTCGGATCGCCTCATTCTGCTGTTCGAGTCGATGGCCCATTTGGCCCACGCGTTGATCGAGCGCGTGGACGGTCGTCGGAATCTCGATGAATGCGGCACGATCGCGCCGTACCTCGTCACCCACAACCTGGATGCGGCCGTTCTGAGCCTGCATCGCATTCTGAATCTCATCGATGGCACCGATGACCTCGGCAACGCGCCGACGATCGCGATCCGCCTCGGCTGCCCGGGACAGGATGGCCTGCGCGTGTTGCTGCCCTTGGGAGTCAAGGCGCTCCACGGACGCGGCGACCTGATCGCGGGCCTGGCGAACTCCATCCTCGAGCAGGGGGAATCGGACCATGGTGTTGCGGACGGCCTCGAGTCCCGCGCGCATCTCTGCGCCCGAGTTGACTTGCTCGCGTATCAGCGAGAACAACCGCTCGACCTCGAGCGCGAGGCGCGCGATCTCGGCACGATCCTGTTGGCGCTGGTCCTCCAGCCAGGCGATGATCCCCTGGTACTCGGCAGTGTCCGCGACCCCGAGCGGAATGGCCATCGGTCGATCTTACCATCGTGTTCGCCGATCTGGCCTGCGCGGATCGACCTAACTGGTACAGGATTCACCGATGGGCTCTCGGCGGCCTCCTCGATACCCTCTTCTGTACGACGGGGTTTCGACGCGAGACGTGACGGATCAGTCTGATTCCGCTGAGGCTCTTTTCCGACTGGGTCTGCGGCCCGGCGCCTCGGAGCGGGCGATCCGACGCGCCTTTCGCGCTCTGAGTCGTGTGCACCACCCGGATGTCAACCCGCATCCTTCGGCGACCGAACAGATGCGTGCGATCAACCTGGCGTACCGCCGGGCGCTTGCCGCCGCCGAAGGATCGCCTCGTGAAAGTCCGCCGAGCTCCCGAGCTTGTCGGTGGACGCCGCCGCGCGCCGGTCCCGCCCGTCGTAGCCCGTCGATCGCGGTGCATGAGGACAGTTCGGTCACAGGAACCGCGGTCCATTTCGGCTTCATCGACCGGGATCAGACCGCGGTTCGATCGCTTGAGATATCGGCGCGAAGTGAGTCGATCGCGACGCACATCCGTGTGGGGGCCGACTGGATTCACGTCTCGCCCGAGCGCCTCACCGGCACGGCAGCGATACGGATCACCGCTGACCCGCGGATGCTCTCCGGATTCTGGGATGGCCGCACGCGTGAGTCGGCAATGATCGAGTCGTGGATCGATCTCGTGCAGAAGTACGGGATAACCCGGGTCATTGTTCGGGCGATCCTGCGCCGTCAGGCGGGCGATGTGAGGGGGAGGTCGTCCTAGACTCTGGGGGAATGGAACTCTGGGGCGGCAGATTCGCCGAGGAGCCGAGCCTCGTGGCCTTGGAGTTTGGGGCATCGATCTCGGTGGATCGACGAATGGCGCACCAGGACATTCTCGGCTCGCTCGCGCACAGTCGGATGCTCGTGGCCACGGGGATCATCACGGTCGATGAGGGTCGGGCGATCGCCAGTGGTCTGCTGCAGGTTCTCGGGGAGATCGACGGCGGCGGGTTCGAGTTTCGCACCTCCCGTGAGGACATCCATGGGAACGTCGAGGGGCGCCTTCACGAACTCATTGGCGATGTAGCAGGGAAACTGCACACGGCGCGCAGTCGCAACGATCAGGTCGCTCTCGACACCCGGCTCTGGACTCGAGAGGCAGTCCTCGTCCTCGTCGCACGCACCCTTGACGTCATCACCACCCTACTGCACCAGGTCCGGCGCCACATCCGAACATGGATGCCGGCATACACACACCTGCAGCGTGCCCAGCCTGTGGTCCTAGGCCATCACCTGCTCGCCTATGTGGAGATGCTCCGTCGCGATGTTCAGAGGCTCCACGACTGTTTCGATCGTGCGAACATCTCTCCCCTCGGGTCGGGCGCCCTCGCGGGCGTGCCGTACCCAATCGACCGATCGATGGTCGCGCGTGACCTGGGTATGGGCGGCGTG
>VGOZ01000060.1 GCA_016875715.1 Chloroflexota bacterium
CTCGTCCTCCTCGTGGTGGCGATCGTCCTGCTCACCGCGATTCTCCTGCTCCAGATCCGTGCGCGCACGGGCGGTTCGCCCGAGAGTCTGCTCGCGTTGGGGCAACTCCGCGCCGATCTCGCGCACATGCGCGGTCAGATCGATGCCCGGCGCGAGGTCGAGCAACGTACCGCCGACTCCATCCGCCGCCTTGAACTCGTCCTCGCCGGGACCCAGGCGCGCGGCGCCGCCGGGGAGAACCTCCTCGAGTCGGCCTTCGCCTCACTGCCGGCCGACTGGCAGGTGCGCGATCTTCGCGTCGGGAGCCGCGTCGTCGAGTTCGGACTGCGCCTGCCGAATGGGCTCATCCTGCCGATTGACTCCAAGTGGGCCGCGCTGCCGCTGCTCGAACGGTTCCACGCCGCCGACGAGGCCGAGGCGCGGCGCCGCCTGAAGGCCGAGATCGAGAACACCGTCCGCGAGCGCGCCCGCGAGGTCGCGCGCTACATCGACCCCAACCAGACCACCGCCCACGCCGTCGCGACCGTCCCGGACGCGGTGTACGAACTGTGCGCCGGCCTCCATGCCGAACTGTTCCGTGCCAGCGTCGTCCTGGTCCCCTACTCGATGTTCATCCCCTATCTGCTGCTCGTCTTCCAGACTGAAGTGCGGTCCGGGCGGGCGATCGATCTGGAGCGGCTGGGCGGGCAACTGGACATGATCGAGGCGGCACTGCGCGCGATCCAGGAGGAGGTCCACGGACGACTCGCACGGGGACTGACGATGGTCGAGAACGCTCGGGCCGAGATCGCGAACCAGGCCGGTATGGCGACGGCCGCTCTCAGCGGAGCGCGGGAACGGGCCGCGGCCGAACGGCCGGATCGCGACTGAGCGCGGTGCGATCGCCGCGATGACGGCACGCGAACCCGTCCTCTGCCGAAGGCGCGCAGGAGGCGGATCGTGCCCGAACGAAGCCCCGCGTGGGGCGTCCCACCTGCCTCACGTGCGTCCTCTGTCCGCGATGTGTACAGATCGTGCCAGTTTGTGTACACTACGCGGAGGCCTCGCAACGTCTCGGTCCGCGATGCGCGGGCACATTTCGCCGAACTGATCGGCGGTGTCCATGCCAGCGGCAAGCCGATCGTGATCGAGAGACACGGCAGACCAGTCGTGGCGCTTGTCCCGGTCGAACAGATCGATGCACGGCAGCGGAACGACGATCCCGTTGACGAGGCCGGACTCGATGCGCTCGTCGCGGACACGCCCGCGCTCCGTGCGGTGATCGGCGTCGGTCGACGGTTCGCGCCCCGGTCACCCCTACCGCTCGCCTGGGCCGAGGCGCGGGACGCGGCCCGGGAAGATTATGTATCGACAAAGGCTCGGAAGAAGGGGTTGCAAGCGCGGACACCGGGCGTGTGACAGACCCGTATGTCGATACCGATGTCCTGATCCGACTCATCACGGGTGATGACCCGACAAAGCAGATGGCTGCGGCGCGTCTGTTCCATCGCGTCGCGACAGGGTAAGTACGCGTGCGAGCGACCGCATCCGTGCTCGCCGACGCGGTCTTCGTTCTCTCCTCTCCGCGCATCTACGGGTTCGATCGGGCGTCGATCCGCGATGCGCTGGTGCTTCTGCTGGAGATGCCGGACTTCGTTGTCCCGGACGGAGCAACCATCCGCCGGGCGCTCGACCTCTACGTGCGGTATCCGCATCTCGATTTCGGGGATGCCGCGATCGTCGCCGCGATGCAACGGGACGGCGCAACGGTCCTCTTCTCCTTCGACCGCGACTTCGATGCGGTGCCCGGGATCTCGCGGACAGAGCCGTCGCCGTGATGGCCGGCGCACCGATGCGTGCGCCACTCAGCGAACCGCCATCTGCTCCAACATGAGAAGCCCTTCCTCCAGTCTGGAACGCGCGTGCGGGTCGTTGAACGCCGCGTCGCGGACCTCGCGGGAGGGATACAGGTTCGTGATCGTCCATGTGGTGATGCCGTCCCGCTCGGTGAGTTCCATCGTCCCCACGGCCTCATCCTCGGGGCGCCAGCCGACCTCGGCAAACCCCTCGAACCGCTGCGTGGAGACGAGACGTTCGGGTCGGTCGACGACGCAATACTCTCCGGTCATCACGACCTCGGTGCCGCCGGAGCGCGCCATCACCTAGCGGTAACGACCGGCGGGGCGAAGATCGACCTCGCAGGCGGAGAAACTCCACCCCACCGGTGGCATCCAGCGGACGATGAGGTCCGGCTTCGTCCAAGCGTCGAACACGAACGCGGCGGGCCGCGCAAACGTCGCGGCGCATGACCATCTTGCGATCGCCGAGCGCCTGGACTGTGACGATTGGTTCCCGACGCGCCATGGACTCTCCCTTCGCCGCGCTAGCGGCCGCGCCGGACCCCCCGGATCAGGCTGATCTGCGATTCGGCGGCGCCGGTCCGCGCGTTCCGCCCGCGCTCGAGGACGACCGCGTCGATCCCCGCCCCGGCGATCAGGCGCAGGAGCCCCGCCTCCGGCAGGGCGCCGCCAATTCAACGGAACCAGTCGTCGATCGAGCGGATCGCGCCTTCCGGCAGCGCGGTGTGGAGCGTCGTCTCGGCGAGGAGGAACCGACCCCCCGGACGCAGGATGCGGGCGATCTCGCCCAGGACGTCCTCTTTACTGGGGCTGAGGTTGAGCAGACCGTTGACGAGGACGCAATCGGCAACCGCGTCGGGAAGCCCGGTCGCGTCGGCGGTGGCCACCCGCACCTCGGCATGGGCGAGGCCGAGCGCCATCACGGTCCGTCGGGCGCGGTCGACCATCGGTTCGGCCATGTCGATGCCGACCGCCCGTCCTCCGGGACCCACCGCGCGGGCCGCGATGCTGAGATCGAGGCCCGCGCCGCAGCCGAGATCGACCACGGTTTCGCCCGGCGCCAGGTCGGCGTGGAACACCGGCGCGGCGACACCAGTGAACGCCGCGGTCGCATCGGCCGGGGCCGCGTCGAGCACCTCCGCCGGGTAGCCCAGCGCCTCGGCGAATTCGCGCCCCACCCGGAACCCGAAACCGCCTCGGCCGGGATCGCTGCCCACCGCGCCGTACCGCTCGCGGACCGCCGCGCGCAGTTCATCCGTCGTCATCTCCGCGAGCGCCTTGCTCACCGTCCATCCTCCCGGAACCGATAGGGTCCACGATACCCGGTTCGCGTCGCGGCGCTTCGGCCAGTGAGGCTTCGGGGCGGAAGGGGCCTCCGCACCCCGCGATCAGGCGTACGCCGCGACGCGCTCGATCTCCTCAGCCTCCGGCACGACCTGGATCGTCAGGCCGTAGCCATCTGGCGGCGGGTGTTTGATCGCTCGATCGGCCGCCTCGGCCAGCGTGGGCACCGACCAGACGACCTCGCCGTCGCGAAGGAAGACGTACCGTCCGCGGTGCGCGGCGAGAAGTTCCTCTCGCCGCGCGACATACACCTTTGCCTGACTCCGCGCCGCCGCGATGTACTGGCGCGACTCCTCGGTCGTGACGTTCCGCTCGGTCTGGATGGTGAAGGTGTGGCGCGGCCGCGCCTCGGCGATCGCGATGCCGCGCACCTCGATCCGATCGAGGTCGAGCGTGCCGATGCCGACCTGCTCGGCAAGGAGCAGGTGGTTCTCCGAGACGAGAAACGGCATCTCGGGAAACTGCGTGCGGGGCGAGAACCCGAGCAGCGCGATCCCCACCGCGTCGGTCGCGAGGGGGTCGTGCCCGGCGAGCATGAGCCCGGCTTCAATGGGCGTGTGGTCGATACCGTGATCGGAAGCGATCGTCCCGTCGATGACCGCTAGGTCGGGGCGTCGGAGGGTGGCGATGTCGACGATCACCCGCATGAGTCGGTAGTGGTTGGCATGCATGAAGTTGCGATAGGTGCTGCCGTACCGCGAGCGAGGGAGTAGCCCAAACATGTTCTTCAGACTCAGCGTGACGCCGGCGGTTCCGTGCATCTTGAGCTTCGCGACCGAAACGACCGCATCGGCCTCGGCCACCTCGCGGCGCAGGTGGATCGCGCGATGGAGGAGCCCGCCGCCGGGAACGTCGTAGAGACCGAGTGTGCCGGTATTCGCGTTGAGGAGGCGCGCGCCGAACTCCTCGGTGAGCCGATTCGCGCCCATCGCCCGGAAGCAATCCTCCGGCACGCGCGGCTCGCGGTTGTCGACTCCCTCGGACACGATGATCTCGGCCCCCGGGTTCGCCTCGCGGATCATCGCTACCGTCGCATGGGTGACGATCGGTTCGGTGCAGCCGAGGAAGCGCCCCGCATGCCGCTTGACCGCGTCGTCGCTGGGTCGTCCGTTCGCGCCGACATAATTCGGCTTCACGAGGATCGATCGGGCGCGACGAACCTTCTCCGGGACGCCCCCGGCGAGCTCGATCGTCTGGCGCACGATCGCGGCGATCTCGGCGTCGCTCCGATCGTGGCGTGACCGCTGAATGGCGACGACTGGCATGGCCTCCCGGACCTCCCGACCGCGGCGAGCAGTCTACCCGACCGCGGCGTGGATGGCCGTGTGGTAGAACTGCCGCTATGACTGATACACAGCGCCCCGGCTATAGCGACACACCGCTAATCCCGGGCCAGAGGTGGAAAGTCCACGATCGCGACCGGCCCGCGCCGCCCATCGTGCGCCCCGCTGCGTCATCGGGCGACCCGCCGGGCGACGCGGTCATCCTGTTCGATGGCCGCGACCTCGCCGGGTGGACGAGCGTCCGAACCGGCGGCGCCGCGCTCTGGAAGGTCGATAGCGGCTATCTCGAAGTAGTCGCGCGGACGGGGGACATTCAATCCCGCGAGGAGTTCGGCGACGCGCAGATCCACCTCGAGTTCGCGACGCCTGCGGAGGTGGTGGGCGATAGCCAGGGCCGCGGCAACAGCGGCGTGTTCCTGATGGGTCGCTACGAACTGCAGGTGCTCGACTGCTTCGAGAACCCCACCTACGCCGATGGGAGCACCGGGGCGATCTACGGCCAGTATCCGCCGCTGGCGAACGCCTGCCGCCCGCCCGGAGCGTGGCAGAGCTACGACATCCTCTTCATCGCACCCCGGTTCGCGGACGATCGCCTCGTATCGCCGCCGCGGGTGACGCTGCTCCACAACGGGATCCTCTTGCACTACGATCGCCACCTCATCGGGCCCGCGACCCATCGGGCGGTCGCGCCCTGGGCGCCGCATGGGCCGAGAGGGCCGCTCCGCCTGCAGGACCACGGCAACCCGACGCGGTTCCGGAACATCTGGTATCGGCCAGTCGGGGGGTGGAACTCGACGGCGGTGTAGCAGTCAGTGGGGGGCGGCGCTGCAGCGTCGCGAGGAGAGACCTCTCCCGCGCGTGCGGCCGAGGGTTGCCCGCCCACCCGTCGCGCGGTGTCCCACGACGCTCTGGCAAACGACTCGCCGCGCTGCGTCGATCCATGTGACCGTCTGGCGGACAACAATGCCCGGTGCCCGTTGCGATGGGCCGGTCGATCCTCAGCGCCTCAGTTCATCACCGCGCTGGACAGCCACAGCGCGAACGCGCCCAGCGTCAGCGCGGGCACCGTGACGACCGTGCCCAGGCGGAGGTACTGCAACGAGGAGATGTGCAGGCCCCGGACGCGGAGCATCATCAGCCAGAGCATCGTGGCCAGCGACCCGGTCACACTGACGTTCGGCCCCAGATCGGCGCCGAGGACTGCCGCGTAGCGCAGCGTCACACCCGTCTCGCCGGCAAGACCGGGGGAATGGAGTGCCTCCGCCACGACGAGCGCGGCCGGGATGTTATTCATCAGGTTCGCGGCAAGCGCGACGACGAAGGTCACCGTGGCAATCGCCACCGGCGGGGAGGCGCTCGCCAGCCCCCCGAATACCTCCGCCACCAGCGTGGTCACGCCGACCCGCTCCACCACCTGGACGAGCACGACCATGCCGGCGATGAACGGGAAGAGCGGCCACGAAATCGTCCGGACGAGGCGGCGCCCATCGAGCCGCCGTTGCGTCAGCGCCACCACCGCCATCAGTCCCCCACCGACGATCGCGATGATGCCGACGTGGATGCCGACCGAGGTCGCGACGACATAGCCGAGTGCGATCGCACCGAGCGCCAGGCGAGTCTGTTGGAGGTAGCCGACCGATCCGACGGGCGGTGGGATGAGATCGTGGTGGACGTGGCCGACGAGTTGACCGCGGAAGAGCCAGAGAATGGCGACCAGGTTCGCTCCGATCGCGACCGTCGCGGCAGGCAGGAGGTGGAGCAGGTACCGATCAAGCCGCATATCCGCGGTCGAGAGGAGAATGATGTTGACCGGGTTCGAGATCGGTAGGACGAAGGAGGCCGCATCGGCCACGAACGTGCAGGCGAAGACGAACGGCGTCGGGGCGAGCTTCAGGCGAGTGACCAGCACGTAGACGACCGGAGTGAGGACCAGCGCGGTCGCATCGTTGGTGAGGAGCGCGGTGATCGCCGTGCCGACGAGGAACATATTCACCAGCAGACGCCGCGGCGACCCGTGGGAATGCAGCACCGCCCAGCGGGCCATCTCGTCGAAAAACCCGGCCTCCTCGGCGATGGCGGAGATGACCATCAGGCCCAGGAAGAAGAGCAGCAGCGGCACGCTCGCACTCAGCGCAGCGAGCGCGTCCATCGGCGACAGCAACCCCAGCCCGACCACCGCGAGCGCACCCAGGGTCGCGACAAGCGCCTCGGAGATGCCGCGCGGCCGGATAACGATGAGCGCGACGACCACGAGGAAGACCCCCAGGCCGACCGCACCGGTCACGTCGCCTGGCACGGGGCCGCATTATCGGTGAGTACGGATCGTGGTCAGTGGGCGCGATCGTTCAGCGCTACGGCGACAGGATGGAGAAGGAGTTCGCGGAGGTTCTGGCGGCGACCCTGACCGCGCTCAGAACTCTGGGGTAGCGCGGGGCAAGGGGTATGTGCGGGCTCTCCGTCCGTTGCGAGAGTCCGATCGGTCGATCCGGCGATCGAAGGCGCCGAGGGTACTCGTTTCCCGTCGCGGCGGAAAGGCTGGGGTGAGTGCACCGCGCGGGTATTGGCCCCCTCGGCGCGGACGAGAGGGACGCACGCGGTCCGAAACGCCGACTTCTGACGACGAGGGCCTGGGTGATGATCCTTATCTACCCGGGGGACACCGCCACGTCCGGGCCGGTCAGGATTCACCGCAGGATCAGCGTGTTCCCCGTCACGAGCTGCGCCGCGTCGGACACGAGCCAGAGGATCACCGCGGCCACATCTGCGGGAGCCGCGACATGGACGTGGTCCGGGCTTGCCGCGACGAAAGCGCGCACGGCGTCGGCCACCCAGCCCGTGTCGGTCACCGGCGGATGCACGCAGTTCACGGTGATGCCCTGGGAGGCCAGTTCGGTCGCGGCAGCCATGGTGTAGCTCGCGAGGGCCGCCTTGGCCGCGCCGTAGGAGACCTCCTCCGGGAAGCCGCTCGGACCGCCGGAGATGAGACTGACGATCCGTCCCCAGGTGGCGGCGCGGGCCCGGTGGCGGTGCGCCAGTTCGCCGATCAGGAGCACCGACGCTCGGGCATCGACCTCGAACAGGCGGTCGAACACCGCCGCGTTCACCGGCTGGAGTCGCCGCCCGATCCGGTCGCCCTCGGCGGCCCCTTGAAGGTGTCCGGCGGCGAGACCCAGCCACTGGCGTTGTTGACGAGGATGTCTACCGGACCGAACGCCGCCTCGGCGGTGTCGAAGAGGCGGCCCGGCGCCGCCGGATCGCTCAAGTCTGCCTCGCACGCGGCGCCGCGCCCGCCCGCGCCCTGGATCCGCTCCAGGACCTCCGTCGCGTCACCCCTCCGCGCCAGCCCGTACGCCGGCGGCGTGCCCGGATCAGCGGTGTCGGCGAGGCGCAGGTAGGTGAGGAGCACCGCCGCGCCAGCACCGGCGAGCGCCTCGGCAATCGCCGCCGATGCCATGGTTCGCACCGGTGACGATCGCGACGCGGCCTTCGAGCACGGGTTCAATACTAGTTGACGCGACGCTCTCGTCGGATCGGTGAGAATGTCACCGAACCCACGCGGCTGAGGAGGTGGACAGATGGCACCGATCCGGGTCGGGATTGTCGGCGCTACCACGACCGTAGGGGGCAGCGGTTGGGGCGCGAACGCCCACGTCCCGGCCCTCCGCTCGCTGCCCGAATACGAACTGCGGGCGGTCTGCACCGCGCATCCGGAAACCGCCGCATCCTCGGCAAGAGCGTTCGGCACGCCTCTCGCCTACCACGACTTCGACGCGATGGTCGCGGACCCAACGATCGATCTCATCTCGGTCGTCGTGCGCGTACCGGGCCACCATTCGCTGGTCATGAAGGCGCTCGCCGCCGGCAAACACGTCTTCTGCGAATGGCCGCTGGGAGCGTCCGTGGCCGAGGCGGAGGAGATGGCGAACCTCGCCGCGGCGCGCGGCCTGCGCACCGCGGTCGGCTTCCAGGCACAGAGCGACCCCGTGCTCAACCATGCCCGAACCCTCGTCGCGGACGGCTACGTCGGCACAGTCATGACGGTCCATCTCGTCTCGCTCGGCCAGGCAATCGTCGAGCGCGGCGCCGGTCGCATCTGGCAGGGGCGCCGGGCGAACGGCGCGAACACCCTCACCATCGCCGCCGGCCACGCGATCGACGCGCTCTGCCACGTCGTCGGTGACTTCGCAGAGGTCGATGCCCGCCTCACGACGACGATCCGACAGTGGCGGAATCCGGAGACCGGTGAGACGCTCGAGGTGGACTCGCCCGACTGGATCAGCGTCGCCGGTCGCCTCGTCTCCGGAGCGGAGGTCTCCTTCCTGACCGCAACCGTCCCCACGCATCCGCGTGGAACGGATCTGGCGATCTATGGCACCCGCGGGTCGCTCCACATCGCCGCGCCGTCGCTCAACATCGGTCCGAGCGCTCTCCGCGGCGCCCAGGGGTCGGCCGCGCTCGAGGCGCTGGCTACCCCCGCGGCACTCACCCTCGCGCCCGACGCACCGGCCGGGCCGCCCCGCAACGTTGCCCACGAGTACCGCCGCTTCGCCCCCGCGATCGCCTCAGGCGAGCGCTATCCCACGGACTTCGCCCACGCCGTTCAGCGGCATCGCCTCATCGCCGCGATCGAGCGGTCGGCGGCGGAGGGGCGCCGGGTCGCCGTGAATGTGGAGGCAGCGGCGCCGCGCTGAGGGGTGCACCATGGGCCGCCCCGTGGGATCACGGCGGCGAACGGCGGCCGCAGCGCAACAGATCCACGTCCCACACCAACGACTGCGGAACCTCCAGGTAGCAGAGGGGGATTCGCGTTCGGGAGCCGGGCCGACAGCGGGGATTGCCGCGGGGCGGTTTCCCCGCCGTAACCGCGCCGGACGTCGTGCTGGATCTCGATCGCGATTCGGGCTCGTAGCCGCTCCTGCGCCGGGCCGCCGGGGAAGAAGTGGTTCCAGTCCTCCAGGACGCCCGCCCGCCGCATCGGCCCTCCCGTTGACGTTGGTGAATCAAACCTCGCGCAGCGTACGTTCTAGCCAGCCTTTGCCCATCGGCGCGGGCCCTCACCCTCCCGCTCGCTTCCCCCTCTCCCGCGTCGGCGGGAGAGGGGGAAGCGAAGGTCCCCGGGGTGCGCCTGTCTGTCTGGCTGCGCGGCGACCAGGCTCAGGCCGGGCTCGATTACCATCCAGAGTGCGCTGGGGCAGAGCGGCCCGCGGCCAGGCCACCTGAGGGCGCATCGTTAATTCCGCGGGGGCAGGGAAGGCCGGACCACGGTGAGGACCGGAACGCTCCTCGTCGCGAGAGGAGCGACCGGGAGATGAACGGAAGCAGGTCGAGGCTGATCCCCCCGTTGGGCCGCCCGCTGGAATGGCTGCTCTCCTTCGGGGAGTGGCCCGGCGAATCGCCAACCCGGCGGGTGCGACGCCGCGCCTTCATCGTGGTGCTCCTGCTGGGTCTCCTGGGGCAGAGTCTCTCGGTGCTCCAGCGAACGGCGGCTGAACAGTACTGGGTGGCTGTTCCCAACACGGGACTGGTCCTGGGAATTCTGCTGACGCTCGCCGCGATCAGGTGGTTCCCGCACGCCTTCACGATCCTGGTTAATCTCTTTCTGGCGGTCGCGGTGGTGCTGGGCGTGTGCGCCGAGACCGTGCTCCTCGGCGGACTGTACGGCTCCGGGCTGAGTGCGGTGTGGGGATTCGTCCTCACACTCGCCGCGGTCGTCACACTGGGGACGCGCGCAGCCTATCGGTTGGTTCGTGGTGTTTGTGGGTCTGGTCATCTTCTCTGTGCTTAGTCCGCAGTGAATCGCGCCGGTCTATCGTGTTGAAGATCCCACGTCCGATGCGGCCGTGAACCTGATCGGGGCCGGGGCGGTGGTTTCCGCCATCCTGGCCCATTTCGTCAGACAGCGCGATCGCTACCAGCGCGAATCAGATGAACTTCTGCTCAACATGCTCCCCGCGCCAATCGCGACGCGTCTAAAGAGCTCACACGAGATGATCGCGGAGGAGTTCGACGGCGTCTCCGTGCTGTCCGCGGACATCGTCGACTTCACGCAGATGTCATCTCGGATGACGCCTGAAGCGCTCGTGGGACTTCTCAATGATGTCTTCTCGCGCTTCGATGCGTTCGTGGACGATCTGGGTCTGGAGAAGATCAAGACCGTGGGCGACGCGTACATGGCCGCGGCGGGCGTACCGATGCGGCGCGCCGATCACGCGATCGCGATCGCCGAACTGGCTCTGCGTATCCAGGAGACGCTGGCCCGCGAGCAGTTCCACGGCCACCGCCTCGCGATGCGCATCGGCATCAATTCCGGGCCGGTCGTGGCCGAGATCATCGGCAGACACAAGTTCGCCTACGACCTGTGGGGCGACGCCGTTAACACCGCGAGCCGCATGGAATCGGTGGGCATCGGCGGGGCGATCCAGATCACCCAGGCGACGCACGATCTCATTCGCGATGCCTATCGATGCGAACCGCGCGGAGAGGTCGGCGTCAAGGGGAAGGGCTCGATGCCGGCGTATCTCCTGATCGGTCGGCTGAGGAGCACAACGCCGTCTGCGTCGCCCAACGCCAGCCTCTCCGGACCTGCGCCGGGCTGAACGCGCGCGCGACCGGTCTTCGGGCAGAGGCTATCGCGCAGGCGCCGGACTTTTGACGGGATGTGTCGTGCGATGGCCGACGGCAGTTCCGGCCTCGCCCATGCCCAGTTCGAGACGATTCACCCCTTTCTGGATGGCAACGGTCGCGTGGGCCGCCTGCTCATCACCTTTTTTCTGGTGCACCGGGGAGTCCTGCGCCGGCCGCTGCTCTACAGGCTCACCGCGATCAGATCGAAAGGCGACTGGGAGGGCTGGCTGAGGTTCGTCCGGCGCGGGGTGGGGGATGCCGCCAACGAGGCGATCGCGGCGGCAAAGGGCATCATCACCATGCGCGAGCAGAGCCTTGCCGCGAGTCAGGCCACGAGAGGGCTGGGCCGAAGTGGTAACCGGCTCCTCGATCTGATGTTCCGACGCCTCATCCTCAACGTGCGCATCGTTCAGACGGATCGGGGTATCAGCTTCAACGCGGCGGCGCGCCTGGTGGAGCGGGCGGAAGCGATCGGATGGCTCCGGGAGATGACGCGCCATAAGCGTAATCGCGTGTATTCGTTCGACAGACACCTCAGTACCTCGAGAGCGACCGGCGTGTCGGCGAAGAATCGGAGCCGCCCGAGGAGACCTCCGCGGAGGCCACCCCTGCGTGAGAGATGCCCCGGCACCAACGTCGCCGATACTGGCCCGGTGCCCCAGTCTCGCCCGGCCGCGGCATCACCGCGACCCACCGTGGTCACGAGGCACTCTACCGGGCCGCCGGATTCAGCCCGGATGGTTCGCGCTGGTGGCTCAACTCGACCCGCGATCCCCGTATGGATGACTCCGCCGCCGGTGAGCCGGGGCCAATCCTGATGAGGTGACCCGTTTCCGACGGCCGTTTGCAGGGACGGATTTGGGTTTCCCTCGCGGTGGAGAAACCGGGATCTCCGATGCACGTCCCTGGTTGCGCCGCCGCCGGAGGCCGGTTACGATCCGCCGCGACTTCACCCGCACCCGGAGGGCCGTGATGACCTCAGCCGTTAGCGCCCAGGCCTCCGAGAGGGTGGCGCACCGCTAGATTCGCGCGGGTCCGCATCGCGCGCGAATCCCCGTCGCTCCCGTTCCGGCGGCCGCACACGGCTTTGACGTTTCCGCGAATTCACGCTGGTGAGGAGTGCCCCCGGTGCTATCGGCTTTCGATCGGTCCCTGCTCGCGACCTATCTCATGCCCCACCTCTCGCGCGTCATCCTTCTCGCCGCGCTGCTGTGCGGCGGGATCGCGCTGCAACTCGCCAACCCGCAGATCGTCCGCGCCTTTATTGATCGGGCGCTCGCCGGGCAGTCGGCCGCGGAGCTGGTCGACGTCGCGCTGCTCTTCCTGTTCGTCGCGATGCTCACTCAGGCGGCGTCGATCGCCGAACGCGCCCTGGCGGAGAACCTGGGCTGGCAGAGCGCGAACGCCCTTCGGGTCGACCTCGCCCGCCATACGCTCAGCCTCGACGACCGGTTCCACGCCGAGCACGGTGCCGGCGAGCTTCTCGAACGGATCGATGGCGACGTGGCCGCGATCGCCGGCTTTTTCTCCCGTTTCGTCGTCCAAGTGCTGGGGAGCGGCCTGTTCCTGATCGGGATGCTCGTCCTGCTGCTTCGGGCAGACTGGCGGATCGGTCTCGTCCTCACCGCCTTCGCGCTGGCCGCGCTCCTCTTCATGCAGCGGGGCGGCGGGTTCGTCGCCCGCCGTGCGGTTGCGGCGCGGCAGGCGTCGGCCCGGCTCATCGACTTCGTCGAGGAGCGGTTGGGCGGCCTGCCCGACCTCAAGTCGAGCGGGGCGGATGGCGACACGATGCGCCGACTGGACGAGCGGCTCGCCGCCCGCTTCCAGCGGATGCGCGCCGCGGCCCAGGCAGGCTCACTCTACAACGCCACCGTCGGCGTCCTCTTCATCCTCGGCACCGGCGTGGCGCTGGCCCTCGGCGTCGCGCTTCACGAAGCCGGCGCTGTCACCCTCGGCACGATCTACGTCGTCGTCCGCTACGCCGGGATGATCCGCCAGCCCCTCGAACAGCTCTCCCAGCAGATGCACAGCTTCCAGCAGGCCACCGCCGGCATCTCCCGCGTGCGCGACCTGCTCGCCACCCACCCGGCGATCGCGGCCACCAGCGGACACCCTCTGCCCGCCGGCGCACTCGGGCTCGCCGTCGACGGCGTCTCTTTCCAGTACGGCGCGGAGCCGGTCCTGCGTGAGGTCACCTTCCAACTCGCACCGGGCGAAGTGCTGGGTCTGCTCGGGCGCACCGGGTCCGGCAAGACAACCATCGCGCGCCTCCTCTTCCGCCTCCACGACCTCGCCGCTGGCGCGATCCGTCTGGGTGGCATCGATCTCCGCGAGACCTCGCTGGAGGACCTGCGCGGCCGGGTCGGGTTCGTGACGCAGGAGGTCCAGATCCTCCACGCGACGCTGCGCGAGAACGTGACGCTGTTCGACCCCACGGTCTCCGATGACCGATTGACCGCGCTGTTCGACGATCTCGGTCTGGCGCCGTGGCTCGCGGCGCTGCCGGAGGGTCTCGCGACCGTGCTCGGCGCGGGCGGACGCGGCCTCTCCGCTGGCGAGGCGCAACTGATTGCGCTCGCGCGCGTCTTCCTGAAGAACCCCGGCCTCGTGATCCTCGACGAGGCGTCGGCCCGCCTCGATCCCGCCACGGAGCGCTATCTCACCGGTGCGATCGATCGGCTGCTGAACCGACGGACCGGCGTCGTGATCGCGCACCGCTTGGCCACCGTCGATCGCGCCGACCGGATCGTGATCCTCGACGAGGGCCGAGTCGCCGAGGAGGGTCTCCGCGCAGTACTCGCCGCGGATCCGACCTCGCGCTTCGCGCAACTGCGTCGGACCGGCGTGCGGGAGGACCTGGCGTGAAGCAGTTCCGCATCGTCCTGCGCCTCTCCCGCTTCTGTCTGGCCTACTTCGTCGGCAACACGTCGTACGCCGTCGTCGTCTTCTTCGTCATTCCCCTCCCGCTCGGCCTGGCGACCCGCGCGTTCTTCGATGGCCTGTCGGGCGCGTCTGCGGCCGGACTCAACGCCTGGAGCGCGATCGCCGCGATCGTGGCGCTGCAGCTGGCCGAGGCGCTGGCCGGGCCGGCGCTGGGCAGTCCATGGAGCCCGTTGCAGCTGAAGTGCCAGGTGCTCCTTCAACGCAACCTCTTCCTCGGTGTCCTGCGCGGGTACGGGCGGCACGGCCTGCCCGTCGCCACCGGCGAGGCGATCAGCCGTTTCCGCGACGATCCGGTCGAAATCGCCGATGCGCTCGACGCGCTCTCCGACCTGATCGGGCGATCGCTCTTCGCCATCGTCGCGGCGATCGTGATGGCGCAGATCAACGCGACTATGGCCGCGCTCGTGCTCATCCCGCTCTTCCTGACCTCGTTCCTCGCCGAACTGCTCGACCGGCAGATCAGCTCTTACCGCGCCGCCGCCCGCGAGGCGAGCGGTCGGGTCGCAGCCTTCCTGAGTGAAATCCTCGCCAGCCAGCTCGCCTTCAAAGTCGCGGGCACGACCGCGGCGGCTCTGGCGCGGTTTGCTGCGCTGGGCGAGGAGCGGCGCCGCACCGACGTGCGGGAAGCGGTGCTCGATCAGACGATGAACGCGCTCAACCTGAACCTCGTCCATCTCGGGACAGGTATCGTCCTGCTCCTCGGAGCACAGGACGTCAACCAGGCCGCCTCGCCCGACCAGACCCCTTTCACGATCGGCGATCTCGCCCTGTTTGTCATCTACCTGGATGGCCTGACCTGGTACCCCGCCGAGGTCGGACGGATCATCGCCGATCTGAAGCGCCTGCGCGTCTCGCTGGACCGGATGCAAGCGGTGGTTCCCGGCGAGCCGCCCGATGCCGTCGCCACTCCCGCGCCGGTGCACCTCCATGGGCCGTTCCCCGCCGCGACCGCGCCACGCGAGCGGGAGCCGCTCGCACGCCTTGAGGTACGCGGCCTCACCTGCACCCACGCATCCGGCGCGCGTGGGATCGCCGACGTGAGCTTCTCCTTCGAGCGAGGCGCATTCACCGTTATCGCCGGTCGGGTCGGAGCCGGGAAGTCGACCCTGCTGCGGGCTCTGCTCGGCCTGCTTCCCCGCGACGGTGGGGCGATCTTCTGGAATGGCCGCGCGATCGCCGATCCTGGCGCGTTCTTCGTTCCCCCCCGCGCGGCATATACCGCCCAGGCGCCCCGCCTCTTCAGCGATACGCTGCGCGCGAACCTCCTCCTAGGGCGTCCGGATGATGCGGAGGCGCTGGCGCGGGCGATTCACGCCGCGGTCCTGGAGCGGGATGTCGCCGGCCTGGATCACGGCCTCGACACGCCGATCGGGACGCGCGGGGTGAAACTCTCCGGCGGCCAGATCCAGCGCGCCGCCGCGGCGCGGATGTTCCTCCGCGAGGCGGAGTTCCTCGTGGTCGACGACCTCTCCTCGGCGCTCGATGCCGAGACCGAGGCCGAACTGTGGTCCCGCCTCTTCGCCCGCGGCCGGGAGGTTACCTGCCTTGCGGTGTCGAACCGGCCCACCGCGCTTCGGCGCGCCGACCAGATCCTGTTGATGGCCGAGGGTCGACTTATCGACCGGGGTCGCCTGGAGGATCTCCTGCTTGGCTCGGCCGAGATGCGGCACCTCTGGGCGGAGGAGGGCGCCACCCCCTCTGGGTCCGGCGACGGAGCCCCGAGGTGATTCGCTTCCCTCTCTCCTTGAAAAGGAGAGGAGCTGGGGGTGAGGTCAGTCCAGTGTCACATAGATGCACTCGCGCATGGCCGACCCGACCTCGCGGCTGAGGTGCCCCTTTCCCGTCGTGTCTTCGACGAGGAGCACTTCCCCCACGTCGAGCGTGCGCGTCTCGCCATCGCTGGCGGTGATGACGCAGGGCGCGACGAGATTGATGATGTACTGGCGCCGCGGCGCTGGCCGCCAGTCCGGGGCGTGACCGACCGCGACCTTCCGGAACGCGATGCCGGTCGCGGGAAGCACCTCGGTCATTGCGCCGCCCGCGCTCACGCGCGAGTAGTCGAGATCGATGTCGTCGAAGTGCGACTCGCCGACTGCGTCGGCGTAGAGGCGATGGACGCGCATAGGGAGGCTCTCCTTCGCGGATGGTCATCGCAGTGTCGCCGATCGGGCGCTGGCGTGGAGCCGGACGTGGACGCCGTGCGCGGAGGACCGATAATGGGGCCGCGCATCGCGCGGAGCAGGAAGGACATGCCAGGCACGAAAGTCGGCGAGAGCCAGGGGAAGGTCACAGGGCGGCGGGCACTGCCGGGGGATGGCCGCTACCTCAAGATGGAGATCTCGTTCGAGGAGCAGGGCACGCTGCTCGGCGTCGGAATGTGGAACATGGGGACGTTCGAGGTGTACGAGCGCATCTCCGGCCAGCTCTTCGGCTCCGGGCAGGGAATGCTCACGACCCAGGATGGGGGCGGCTCGATCTGGAGCGGTTCGGGTGTCGGCACCGTCGACGAGACAGGCACGATGGCCTTTGTGGCCGGGCTGACGGTCCAAACCGACGCCGAGAACCTCAAGCGGCTCAACCACGCGCTGCTTGTCGTCGAGCACACGTCGAGCATGGAAGGCGCGGTCCGGTCGACCATCCACGCCTAAGAGCGATGACGCGATTGACCGCGCGGTGAACGGAGTCCGCGCTGGAGCGGCGCTGGCCCTCGCACCACTGGTCTTCTGGGCGCCATTCACGGTGGGTCCGCGCCTGGGGCTTCCCGCGGGGACAGGCCCGCCGGCTCAGGTCGGCGAGATTCTGCTCATCGCCTCGCTCGTGGGGACAGTCATCCTCTCCGGTGGTCTGTACGTGGGAGCGCTCGCGAGAGCCTGGGGTCAGTCTGCCGGTCGTGGCGCGGTCGTCTGCCTGGTTGCGACGTTCGCCACGCTGCAGACCGCCGGCATTATCGAGGTGGCCGCGGTCCAGAACGCGGCGGTCGATCACCGAAGGATCCCCCTGGCGTTCCTCGGAACGTTTCTCCCCTACGTCGCGGGTGTATCGGCGCTGACCACCCTTACGATTGCCTGGCGAATGGATCGATCGCTGGCACGCGCGGCCTGGGCGTCCGGCGCAGCCGGTGGATTCGGCTTCATCATCGCGGCGATGTTCCTCCATGTAACGGGGGTGCGGGTGGGCGGAGGTGGCGGCGCGATGGTGATCGTCGCGCACGTCGCCCTGTCGGTAGGTCTCGCTGCCGGAGGTGCGGCCGCCGCGCTCTGGCCCTCCACGCGGCCGGACTCGGAGATCGCGCGAGGTGCCGCCAGGGTCGCAGAGCAAGGAGCGGGACGTTGACTGCATCCACGGCGGCGATGGATCGTCCCGCTCACCCACGCTGGATCGATCGCTACCTCGGCTTGCTCGGTCTGCCCGCCGACCCACCGTCCGTCGGGGCGCTGACCTGCCTGGTCCGGGCGCAGATCGGCACCGTGGTCTTCGAGAACGTGACCGCGATTCTGCGCCGCGAGGCCGTGCCCGAGGGTTCGGTGCCCGATCCGGACCCCGACGACCTGCTCGACGCCTGGATCGCGGGGCGCGGTGGCGGGGTCTGCTTCGACCTGGCGCCGATGTTTCGCCGCCTGCTGGAGGGGCTCGACTACGGCGTCACGCCGCTCCTGGCGCAGATCAGCTTTCCGGGGTCGCACCACGCGACGCTCGTCACCTGCCAGAACGAGACCTATCTTGTCGACGTCGGTGGGGGGTGGCCGCTCTGGCAGCCGGTACCGCTCGGCGCGACGGTCGAGTTCGGGCATGTGGGCCTGGGCTTCCGCCTGCGACCCGATGGCGCCGACGCCTACGTCCAGGAGCGCCGGATGGAGGCGGACTGGGCGGTCGCCTGCACGTACGATCTCCGCCCCGCCTCGGCTGACGCGCGCTCCGCGGCGTACCAGCGGCACCAACGCGCCGGGGAGACGTGGGTGGTCGGAAACCTGACGATGGTGCGATCGAGCGAGGATGGAATCGATCGTTTGCGCGACGATGAACTCGTCCGCTACCGGCGCGATGGCAAGACGGTCGAGCGCCTCGATGGCGATGCGGCGTTCGCGCGGGTCGCGTCGGACGTGTTCGGTCTGCCGGGCCTGCCCGTCGCGGCGGCACGCCGGTCGCTGGGCGCGCTCCACCGCGCCCGTGGCGCCGCCATTCAGTAGATGAGCGGCCCGACACCGCAGGATCTGGACATGGTGCTTCGCCTCCTCCTAGCCACCGTGCTCGCCGGCGCCCTCGGTTGGGAGCGCCATCGCGCCGGGCGACCGGCCGGCATCCGGACCCATGCGCTCGTGGCGATGGCCGCCACCGCCTTCACGCTGGCCGGCGTCGCCTTCACAGAGGGCAGCGCTCATGATCCCCTGCGGATTGCCGCCCAGGTCGTGACTGGCATCGGCTTCATCGGCGCGGGCACCATCTTTCGCTCGCAGGATCACGTCTACGGACTGACCACCGCGGCGACGCTCTGGTTCGCAGCGGCGCTCGGCGTCCTCATCGGCGTGAACCTTGTCTGGGTCGCCATCGCCGCCACCGCAACCGCGGCGATTCTCCTGATCGTCGTGAGGCGCGTCGAGGGGGGCTGAGCGGCGGTACCAATTCTTTCTCCCGCGCGCGTGGACCGCGGTCTCCCTCTCCCATCGTGGCGGGAGGGGGTGGGGCGACGTTCTCGGGGTCCTCGCGATCCGCGCCGACAGCCGGTCTGCCGAGGGCAAGATGCGTTGGTGACGGTGCTTCCCTGGGTTTGGACCTGACGCGCCTGGCCCGTCAGTCGGCGACCATGGAGCATCGATACGCCCCCGGAGGGAGACGCGATGAGCGACCAAACCTCGCCCCGACGCCACACGAGCGCCAGCTACAGCCTCATCGTTCGAACGGAGACGGCGAACCAGCCGGGTATGCTCGCGCGTGTCCTCACTGCCATCGGTGAGGAAGGCGGGAACCTGGGCGAGATCGATCTAGTGGCGGAGTCGGAAGAGCGGCGCGTCCGCGAGATCGTCGTACTGGCCCGCGATGAGGCGCACGGCCACGCGATCGCGGAGCGACTGACCCACCGGGACGGCGTGCATCTGGCGAGCATCGTCGACCGCATCTTCCGCGCTCACGAGGGCGGCAAGATCGATGTCGTGAGCCGCGCGCCTGTCGCGACGCGCGCGGATCTCAGCATGGTCTACACGCCGGGGGTCGGCCGCGTCTGCATGGCGACTCGAGGCGATCCCGTCCCGCAATGGCGGTACACGAGCCGGGCAAACACGGTGGCGGTTGTCACCGACGGATCCGCGGTCCTCGGCCTGGGGAACATCGGCCCGGCCGCGGCGCAACCAGTCATGGAGGGGAAGTGCGCCATCTTCAAGACGTTCGCCGGGGTCAACGCCTTCCCGATCTGCCTGGCGACGCAGGATCCCGATCAGATCGTCGCGACCGTGGAGCGGATCGCGCCCGTCTTCGGCGGCACCAACATCGAGGACATCGCCGCGCCCTAAAGTGAGTTCCCGCTGAGATGCGCAGCCGCCATGTTATGTTCACTCGGCTCAGTCGGACTGGGGTCGATTGGGCGGGAGGACACGGGCGTGCGCACGATGCCGG
>VGOZ01000061.1 GCA_016875715.1 Chloroflexota bacterium
GGGTGTCACCGCGCCTGGGTGGGGCGTCGCGGCGATGCTCGAAGGGCAGGTGTGCAAACTCGCCGACGCCATCGCGTATCTCAACCACGATATCGGCGACGCCGTGCGCGCCGGCTTGATTGGCGAAGAGGACCTGCCATCCCGGGCGCGTGATGTGTTGGGTCCGAACCACTCGGTGCGGATCGATACGATGGTGCGGGATGTCGTCTCGGCGAGTTGGCACGCGGCCCAGGCCGAAGGCGACAGCGCCGATCAGGATGCGGAGGCTTTTGCCCGGGTGCGTGACCTCTTGATCGCATCGGCATCTCGAGGCGAGGCACGCATAACGATGAGCTCCTCGGTTCGCGAGGCCGTGGATGAGCTTCGCGACTACATGTTCCGGGCGGTGTATCTGAACTCCGACGCTCGGCCGGAGACGGGAGAGGCGCAGGACGTGATCCGCGCCCTGTTTCACCACTTTGTTCGCCATCGCGAGCAGCTGCCCGGCGAATTCCGCAATCGGGTCGGGCGCGACCCCATCGAGCGTGTCGCGGTCGACTACATCGCGGGCATGACGGATCGATTTGCCCGCGCGTGTTACGAGAGGGTGATGACAGCGCGTCCGGTCGGACTCTGAACGACCCTGCGGAGCGCCGGGCGCGCCTGCACCGCCTGGCCGGCCTGGGGCTGTCACTTTCTCTGGGTGGTGGTGGTGCGATTGCTCTCGGCGCGGCTGGACTCGTTCTCCGAGGATCGGACGTGGGCTCCGCGCCGATCGACATCGATCCCGCGAACATCCTGTTCGCGGTACTTATTGGGCTCGGGTCTATCGCCTGTATCGCGGGGCTGCTGCTGTTCGTTGTCTCGCCGAGTCTCGATGCCGATCTGGCGCGTCGAAGCGCGTTCGCGCCACAGACCCTGGCTGGCGGTTTGGCACTGGCCGTCGTTCTCGGCGCCTTGCTCGCCACGCCTGTGTATCTCTTCACGACGAGAGATGACGACGTCCTTCGGCGGAGCATCGCGCTTCTTGCTGGGCAGACCGCGCTGCTGACAGTGCTGGTCATCCGCGTGATTCGCCCTGGGGTCCTGACGTGGGACGACCTGGGTCTCAATGCTGTCGCTCTCGATCGCCGGATCTGGCAGGGCGTGATCGGCGGTCTCGCGATCCTCGCGCTCTCCGTATCGGCAACGCAGGCGCTGCAGGAGGTCGGTGTGGCGCCGACGCAATACACCGAATTCATGCCTGTGGCGCAGGCGGGCCCCACCCAGTTCGCGGGCTTTTTCCTCCTGGCGGTCGTGGTCGCGCCGGCGTGCGAGGAGCTATTTTTTCGTGGCTGGATGTTCACGGCGCTGCGACACCGCTATGCCCGATGGGTTGCCTACTGTGGGAGCGGAGCCGTCTTCGCGGCGATCCACCTGAATGTTCAGGCGCTGGCGCCGATCGCGGCCATGGCCCTGATCCTTGCGTTCCTGTACGATAGAACTCGGTCGGTCATCCCGAGCATGGTGGCGCACGGACTGAACAATGCGGTGATGCTCGCGAGCCTGTACTGGTTGTCCGGGGGGTCGAGTGGCCGGGGATAGCTCGCTCGAGCAGATCAAAGAGCGCATCTCGATCGTCGACCTGGTAGGCGAGCGGGTGAAGCTCACGCGGTCGGGCCGCAACTTCAAGGGGCTCTGTCCGTTTCACGCCGAGAAGACACCCTCCTTCTACGCATTCCCGGACCGCGACACATGGCACTGCTTCGGCTGCGGCCTGGGCGGCGACGCGTTCTCCTTTGTGATGAGAGTCGAGAACATTGAATTCGCCGAGGCGCTCCGGGCGCTGGCACAGCGGGCCGGGGTGGAGTTGCGAGCGCCGACTTCGCGCCAGGCGGAGGCCGATCGGTTCCGACGCCTCTACGATGCGACCGCGGCGACGAGCCGATTCTTTCACTCTCACCTGTTCGGGCCCGAGGGAGTCAGCGCACTTCAGTATCTGGAGCAGCGTGGCGTAAGTCAGGATTCGGTCCGCGCCTTCGATATCGGATGGTCTCCCGCGTCGTGGGACGCGCTCCTCGTTCATCTGGGAAAGAGCGGTTTCACTCCGCAGGAGCTATTCGAGGCTGGTCTGGTCGTTCAGCGCGACACCGGGGGCTTCTACGATCGGTTCCGCAGCCGTCTCGTCTTCACGATTCGGGATGCACAGGGGCGCCCGATCGGGTTCGGTGGGCGCACGCTCGGCGAAGAACAGCCGAAGTACCTCAATTCGGCCGACTCGCCCATCTTCAACAAGGGAGCGACGCTGTTCGCGATCGATCGCGCCCGGGCGGCGATCCGGAGAACCAGCGAAGCCATCGTCGTGGAGGGGTACGTCGATGCGATCATTGCCCACCAGGCCGGGTTCGAGAATGTGGTCGCCGCGCTCGGCACGGCGCTGACCGAACGGCATTTTCAGAACCTGAAGCGATTGGCGCCGCGCGTCGTTCTGGCGCTCGACGCGGATGCGGCGGGCGATGCCGCGGCGCTTCGCGCGCTGGAGACCGCGCGAACCATGGCCGGCGGCATCGCAACGCCAATCGCCGATCGCCGCGGTCTGGTCCGTCTGCGGCGCGGACAGGATCTCGATCTGCGTGTGGCGCGGATGCCGGCCGGGACGGACCCTGACGAGGTGATCCTCCGGTCGCCCGACGAGTTCCGCGAGGCGATCTCGCGCGCGGTACCGGTTCTGGATGTACTCGTCGAGTCCGAGATCGCTCGTGCGGGTTCCGACGTGGCTCAGCGCGCTCGCGCGGTCGACGCAATCCTGGAGGTGCTGCGCGATCTTGGTAATCCGGTCCTGGCGGAGCAGTACATCAGCGCGCTGGCATCGCGGTTCGAGATCGATCCCGGCGCGATCCGCCAGCGTTTCCGAGGGTCGCGTATCGCGGGCCAACGCCCAAGTGCCGCCGTGGAGGTCGCCCCGATCAGGCCGACCGAGCGGGACTGGGTGACTCTGGAGGAGTATCTCCTCAATCTTCTGTTCCGCCATCCCGCCAGCCGCGAGATCCTTCGCGACCTGGATGCGGATGACTTCTACCGCGAGGACGCGCGGGCAGTGTTCGTGTGGCTGCGCGATCGCATCCTTGCCGGGTCGGCCGATCTTGATCCCGCGGCCGATCTCTACGAATCGCTCGGCGACTACGCGCTCTGGTTGGCTTCGTGGGGCGCCGATCTCCTCGAACAGGATGATCCCCGCGCGGCGGACGAGTCGCTGGCGGTCCTGCGGCGGCTGCGCATGCTGAACTACCGGCGCGAGGTCGCGCTGATCGGGGCCTTCTGCCGAGACGCGGAACGCGAGGCTTTCGTGGATGTGGTTCCGCAGCGCGAGCGGATTCGCAGCCTCGTCGCCGAGATCGCGGTGCTCGAACGGGAGACGGCGAATCGCTACAACCCCCCCTGGACGCTTGTGATCCGCGATGAGGCCCGCATCGGCCTTCTTCGAACGATCGGGCACCCCGAGCGATCACAGGAGGCAATCGCCGCGGCAGGCTAGGGTCGGTGTCGGCCGGACGCTTCGTATAATTCGCCCCGACCGAAGCGCGATAGTCGGAGGCTGTTCGTATTGACCGACGAGGCGGTGGTCGGGACAGGCGTTCGTGCGCCCCCCGACGAGAATGAGGTCGGCGTCCCCGAGGAGGCCGTTGGAGCGGGCGAACCAGCTCATATCGTGAAGTACGAGGCCGTCGAGCCATCGCCGGCGGAACTCGTCGACGAGCCGGACGTCGAGGTTGACTCGGTTGCGGACGTGGCCGAGTTCGAGGGCATCGATGATCCGGTTCGACAGTACCTTCGCGAGATCGGCCGGGTGGATCTTCTCACCTCTCGCCTGGAAGTCGAACTCGCGGTGCTCATGGAGCGCGGCGAGTACAGCCAGAAGTTGCTCTCCAATGGTCCGATTGACCCTCCGCGCAGGCGCTACTTCGAGGCGGACCTCTATCGCGGCCGCCTGGCTCGGAAACGGCTGACCGAGGCGAATCTCCGCCTCGTCGTGTCGGTCGCCAAGCGATACGTGGGCCGCGGCATGTCGCTCCTCGACCTGATTCAGGAAGGGAACATCGGCCTCATTCGCGCGGTCGAAAAGTTCGACTACTCCCGGGGGTTCAAGTTCTCCACCTACGCGACCTGGTGGATTCGGCAGGCGATCACACGGTCGATTGCCGATCAGGCGCGCACGATTCGTGTGCCGGTCCACATGGTCGAGACGATCAACAAGACGATTCGCACCGCGCGGAGGCTGGTGCAGGAGCTGGGGCGTGAGCCTACGGCCGATGAGGTTGCCGCGGAACTGGGTATGCCGACCGAACGCATCAACGAGATTCTGAAGGCATCGCTGGAGCCGGTGTCGCTGGAGACGCCCGTTGGCGAAGATGATGGTGGACGGCTGGGCGAGTTGGTCCCCGATATTACGGCGCTGGCTCCGGCGGAGGCGGCGTTCGTGCAGCTGCTACGGGAGCAGGTCGATGATGCGCTGGACAGCCTCTCGGGGCGCGAACGCCGCGTGCTGCAGTTGCGGTTCGGCCTCGATGATGGGAGGAGCCGGACGCTCGAAGAGGTGGGCAGGGAGTTCGGGGTGACCCGGGAGCGGGTCCGGCAGATCGAGGCAAAAGCGCTGCGAAAACTGCGTCATCCCAGCCGCGCGCGGAAGCTGAAGGACTACCTCGAATAGCGCGCGTGGGCGCCTTTTGGTAAGGTAACCGCTACCGGCGGCACTCGCTGGAAACCTCCGCCTTCGGCGAATCGTTGAGATTCTCGATCGATGGCATCCCCATGGAGCAAATGCACAGTGCGCGACTATGAACTCGTCTTCCTCGTGCGGCCGGGTGGCCCCGATGCCGATCCCGATCAAGTCAGCGAACGTGTCCAGAATTGGATCACGAGCGATGGTGGTGAGATCGAGAAAGTCCTGCCGTGGGGTCGCCGAAGGCTGGCTTACGTGATCGATGGTCAGCGCGATGCGCACTACTACCAGATCAACTTTCGTGCCGGGCCGCAGGCGATCCGAGGCCTGGAGCGCAATCTCCGTATCTCCGAGGATGTCATCCGGTATCTGACGGTCCGACCGGGGGAGTAGGAACGTGACGCTCAACAAGGTGATGGTCATCGGGAATGTGGGCCGCGATCCGGAGATGCGCTTCACTCCGGGAGGTCAGGCCGTCACAACCTTCTCGGTCGCGTCATCGCGCCGCTGGCGAGGCCAGGACAACGAGCAAAAAGAGCACACCGAGTGGTTCAACGTGGTCGCGTGGGGGCGTCTCGCCGAGAGATGCAACCAGTGGATCACCAAAGGCAGCAAGGTTTACATCGAGGGTCGCCTCGAGACCCGTTCGTGGGACGGCCAGGATGGGCAGAAGCACTATCGGACCGAGGTGATCGCCAGCGATATGCGCCTGCTGGACAGCCGCCAGCAAGTGGCCGGAAGCGGCACCCGCCCCGAGCCCGACGCGACCGCCGACGAGTTTGAACCCGACGACATCCCCTTCTAGGCAGAGGAGAGACCGATGAGCGAAATGTCTCAGGGACCCGGCGGATCGGGCGGAGACGGCCGACCACCGCGACCACAGCGTCCGCGCGGCCGGTACGCGCCACGTCGGAAGGTCTGCCAGTTCTGCGTCGAGAAGCTGGATTACATCGACTACAAGGACTTGATGCGGCTGCGGCGTTTCATGTCCGATCGCGCCAAGATCGAGCCGTCGCGTCGCACAGGCACGTGTGCGAAGCATCAGCGGCGGCTATCGCGGGCGCTCAAGCGAGCGCGCCATATCGCCCTCCTACCCTTCTCGGCCGAGCACATCCGCACCAGCGGCGGAATGGTGATGCCGGTGCCCGGTATGCCCACGGTGAGCGAACGCCCGTTCCCTCCGCGCGATAGCTTTGGCCCCTACGGGTCACAGCCGGGTGGCAACCGCGGTCCCGCGCCACAGCCTGTCGAGGCACAAGTCGAGGCTCAAGTCGAGGCTCCCGAGATGCCCGCCAGCGAGGACTGATCGCGTTGGGCCGGATTGCGCCGGGTCGGCCGATACCTCCGGGCGGCCCGGCGCCGCGTCCGGTAAGCCGCATCGCCCAGCGTCGCCAGCGTCAGCGGCGGATGCGCATTGTGCTCGCCATCAGCCTGGTGGCTATCGTGCTGGCGAGTGCGGGTATCCTGGGAACGGGGATATTCCTGCAGTCCACCCGCGGGCAGAAGGTCGCGGTGCGAATCGAGGATCGCGGCATCGATCTGGACGTCTACTCTCGCCTGTACCACTTCCGCAAGCTCGCGCTGGAGTCGAACATCAATCAGTTGCGGGCGTTCGGCGCCAGTCAGCCGTCGGTATCCAGCATGATCCAGCAGCAGATCCAGCAGTTGGAGGGGAGGCGCGCGACCCTCGATAAGGTGGTCGAGGACGAGTTGATCGACGTGACGATCCTCGAGATCGAGGCAGCCCGACGTGGCATTGCCATCGCCACTGCCGAGGAGGATGCGCAGATCGTCCGCCAGTACGGAGATCCACCGCGGCCGGCACCGGCGCCCGGGGGCACCCCCATCCCCACGGTCGATCCCTTCGACCGGCTGCGGAACCTGCTGACAAACTCCCGGGTGATCGCCGAGCCGCTGTATCGGCGCATCGTCATCCGTCGAGGCGCCCTTGAGGAGGCGCTGAAGGCTGTGCTCACCGAAAGTGCCCCCACGACCGAGGCACAAGCGCGCGTCCGCCACATCCTTCTCCCAACGCTCGAACAGGCGCAGGCGATCCTGGCGCGTCTCAAGGCAGGCGAATCCTTCGAGACGCTGGCGAAGGAGGCATCGCGGGATACGAGCAACAACAGTACCGGCGGTGACCTCGGTTGGATCGCGCGCGGTGAGGTGGACCCGGCCTTCGCAGAGGCGGCGTTCAGCCTCCCGCTCAACACGGTGAGCGATCCCGTGGCGTCTGCGTTCGGCTTCCACCTCATCGATGTGCTCGAGCGGGATGTGCAGCGGCCGATTGAGGAGGCCCGTCGGGCCCAGGTGCGCAATACAGCATTTCGCGACTGGCTTTCGCAGACGAAGGACACCATGTACGCGGCGGATCGCATCGCTGTGCTCCTGGATGACGGTGATCTGGCCTGGGCGCGGGCGCGATTCGCGGGCAGCCCTCCCAGGGGCTGATATGGCGCCGGTCGAACGGGCGCCGCGGGGCTGGCTAGAATCCCGGCGTGCTCGACAGCATCGCAGCTGAGGTGTCGCGATGCACCCTGTGTCCGCTCGCCCACGGTCGGGTGAAGGCCGTGCCGGGCGAAGGCCCCGCCACCGCGCGGGTGATGCTGGTGGGCGAGGCGCCGGGACATCACGAGAACCAGCAGGGGCGCCCTTTCGTCGGAGCCGCGGGCCAGTTCCTGGATGAACTGCTCGGCGCAGCGAAACTCTCCCGAGCCGAGGTGTACATCACCAATATCGTGAAATGTCGGCCGCCTGGCAACCGCGACCCGCTGCCGGAGGAGATCGCGGCCTGCTCAGGTTTTCTCACGCGGCAGGTTGAGGCGCTTCGCCCAAACGTGATTGTGACGCTCGGCCGGCACTCACTCGGACGCTTCTTGCCCGGTGAGCCCATCTCGCGCGTCCACGGGCGACCGAGGCGGTTCGACGATCTGACCGTCTTCCCGATGTATCACCCTGCTGCGGCGCTGCATCAGCCCTCGCTGCGGCGGACACTCCTGGACGATATGGCGCGTCTGCCGTCCGTGGTGGCGGATGCGCAACCCGTGGCGTCGGCTCCGGTTCCGGCGCCGCAGGTCGAGCCCCCGCGCCAGCTGAGTCTATTTTGAGAGAGGCGGCGGCCAAACTTCGCATTCTCCGCAGGCAGCCGTTCAACTTCTTGAGCCGGGCGCAGAGCGGCCGCGGCGCCGACCTGGCGCGCCGAGCGCTCGACCACCTTCACGCCGGCCGAGCGCTTCCGTCGTTCGCCGACCTTGAGGAGATCGTCACAAACCCGCACGCAATCGTGGCCTTTCACGATTGGTGTCAACGCGAGCGACGGTTTGCGATCTGGACGATCGAGGCTCTCGATCGGCTGGCGGAGTATCTACGCGGGCGTCGCTTCCGTCGGATCCTCGAGATCGGTTCCGGGCGAGGCGATCTCGCCTGGCACCTCGCAACGCGCGGCGTTCAGATCGTCGCGACGGACGCGGGACCAGAGGCGCTCCGGGGCTTCACTCTCCCGGAGTACCGGGCCGTTCCCGTGGAGATATGGGAGAACGTGAGCCGCCTCGACTACCGAGCAGCGCTCGGCGCCTACCACCCCGACTGTGTCCTCTGCGCCTGGATGCCGCCGCACGATGATTGGACGGTCGATCTACGGGCACAGGCAGGTCTGGAGGAGTTCGTCCTCTTCTGGGAGCTGCGCGGCACGACGGGCGGCCAGTCTGCCTTCCGTTCGCAGGTCGGATGGCGGGCGCGCGATCTCGTCGACGTGGAGGAGGTCCTCATTGGCAGGACCGACGAGGGCATACCGTCGACAGGCCTGATCCAGTACACGCGCGCAACCGCATTCAGCCGCGTCGAATCCTGAATCGGCGTCTAACGTCGGCGCAACTATAAGCCGATCGTGTCTCCTCGCTCCCGGAAGTGTGCACGCCCTAATTCGGACGAGGTGCCCAGAGAGCTGACCTGGCCGCTCGGGCCGCTGGCTAATGGCGTCCTGCTCGGTGCTTTCGCGGCCGGACTCGCCCTCGCGCTGGCGATCCCGGATGGTCTCGTCACCCGGTGGATGAGTGATGGGATGCGCGGCGCACTGGGGCACGCCGCGTACGCGCTCCCCCTCCTCGTCGGCTGGCTGGCACTCGCGGCCTGGCACCCGACCTTTCTCGATCCGGACCGCGTCTGCAAGCGCGCACTCATCGCTCAGGCCACCGCGCTGTCCCTCTTCTCCGCCCTGCTTCAGTCCGCGACCGGCGATCCGCTGCCCTCCTGGGGTGGTGGTGGAGGTGGCGCGATCGGCTGGGTCCTTCTCGGCGCCAGCGTCAGCCTGCTCGGCCCGACGAACGGCGCGATCGCGCTGGCGAGCCTCCTTCTTGTCGCAATGTGGGGCGCGACCGGTATCGGTCCCGCGCAGATCGGCCACCTCTTCGTGCGCGGCGCGGCGGACCTTGGACGGCGGCTGACGACAGAGTCGCCGCGTTTCCGAACGCCGCCCATCCCCCCGTCCATCACCCGAGAGCCACGCGACGAAGCTCCTCGTATTCTCGCTGCTTCGGCCGCGGCCGCGACGCTCCAGCTGCAGCTCGCCGCGATACCCGATCCTGAGCCGCCGGACGCGCGCACGAGAAACTGGGTCCGTCCGCCGCTCACACTGCTCGCGAAGGGCCTCCGCGGTGAACTCACGCAGACCTGCATCGAGCAGAAGGCGACTTCCATCGAAGAGGCGCTTGCTGAGTTCGATGTCTTTGCCCGTGTTGTCGAGGTGAATCCGGGCCCGACCGTGACGCAGTTCGGGCTGCGGCCAGGGTATCGCGAGCGGCGCGACCGGGCCGGCAACGTGACACGGCGGGACAAGATCAAGGTCAGCGAGATCGTTGGTCTGCAGAACGACCTCGCTCTGGCGCTCGCCGCGCCGAGCATCCGCATCGAGGCGCCGGTGCCGGGCCGCCAGTTGGTGGGCATCGAAGTGCCGAATGGCGCCACCGGGATCGTTGCGCTCCGCGACCTGATGGAATCGGAGCGATTCGCGGCGCTCTCGGCCCGCGCTCGACTCGCGGTTGCGCTGGGGCAGGATGTCTCCTCACACGTTGTCTGCGCGGACCTGGCGAGGATGCCGCATCTGCTCATCGCTGGCGCGACCGGTTCCGGTAAGTCGGTGTGCGTCAACTCCATCATCGCCTCCCTGCTCCTCCGTTGCTCACCAGAGGATCTGCGGCTGCTGATGATCGATCCGAAGCGGGTCGAGCTCACCGGCTACAACGGCATCCCGCACCTGCTTCGGCCGGTTGTGACCGAGGTGGACAAGGTCGTTTCGGTCCTTCGCTGGGTGACGCACGAGATGGACGAGCGGTACCGGGCCTTCGAGCGGATAGGTTGCCGAAACATCGACGCCTATCGCAGATCGCAGGCGGCGCGCCCGGATCTCGTGCCGATGCCGTACCTCGTGGTGATCATCGACGAACTGGCCGACATCATGCTGATGGCGGCGGACGAGGTCGAGCCGGCGCTCTGCCGCCTGGCCCAGATGGCGCGAGCAACCGGGATTCACCTGGTGGTCGCGACCCAGCGACCGAGCGTGGACGTTATCACCGGGCTCATCAAAGCGAACTTCCCGACGCGTATCGCCTTTGCGGTCACAAGCCAGGTCGACTCGCGGACCATCCTGGACGCGGTCGGCGCGGAAAAGCTGCTCGGCCGGGGCGACATGCTGTTTCTCGCCGCGGACGCGCCGAAACCGCAACGGTTGCAGGGGACCTGGGTGGCTGACCACGAGATCGACGCGATCGTGGCGCACTGGCAAGAACAGGGGGAGCCGTCCTACATCGAGGAGCTTGTCAATGCCCAGGCCTGGACCAGCGATGACGGCGGCGCAGATCAGGATCTCTACGACCGGGCGCTCGAAGTCGCGCGCGGGCATACCCGCCTCTCGACTTCGTTACTTCAGCGTAGGTTGCGCATCGGCTATCCCCGCGCCGCTCGCCTGATCGAGGTGCTCGAAGAGCGCGGGATCGTCGGCCCCGCCGACGGGGGCGGGCGTTCGCGCGAAGTCCTCCTCCCGCCCGACGATCAGACGGATGATGACGTGGTCTCCGGCCGTATCGGCGAAGGCGTCACCAGTCGCGGCTAAACCGCGATCGGTCGCCGCTCCAGTCGCTTCCGAGCCACGTGGGCGGCCAACTGGACCGCTTCGATCTGACTCTGAGCGCTTGCCCGCCACTGGCCTGCCCGACCGAATGCGGTACCGTGGTCTGCCGAGGTACGGATGATCGGCAGGCCGATCGTGGTGTTGACGCCGCCATCGAACCCGAGCATCTTCACCGCGACGTGACCCTGATCGTGGAACATCGCCACACAGATATCGAACTGCCCCGCGTGAGCGCGTGCGAAGATCGTATCGCCGGGAAGCGGTCCGGTGACGAGGAGTCCCTCGGCACGCGCGGCCTCGATCGCAGGGCCGATCGCGTCGCGATCCTCGCTGCCGAACAGACCGTTCTCGCCCGCGTGCGGATTGAGCCCAGCCACCGCGACGTGCGGACGTTCGATTCCGAGATACTCGCGTGCCGCGGAATCGGCCAGGCGGATCACCTCGAGGACGCGGGCCGTCGTGACCCGGCGGATCGCTTCTGCGAGCGACACGTGCGTGCTGTTGTGCAGCACCCTCAGCTTGCCGCTAGAGAGCATCATGGAGTAGTTCGGCGTGCTCGTGAACTCGGCAAGCATCTCGGTATGGCCGGGGTAGTGGAAGCCAGCCTGATTGATCGCATCCTTGTTGAGCGGGGCGGTGCAGATCGCATCGATCTCTCCACGCAGCGCGAGCTCGGTCGCGAGCCGAACGAAGTGGACGGCGGCGCCGCCACACCTCGCATCCACCCTCCCGTAGGCGATGTCGCGGAGGTCGATCTCGGTTCCCTGCAGGACGTCGACGGTTCCCAGTTCGTAGACGCCTTCAGCGGGTGAGGTCACGGCGTGGACCGTGAGCGGCCCGCCCAATCCCGCGATGGTGAGTTCGATCCGATGCCGATCGCCAATCACCAGCGGACGGCAATCCGCGTAGGTCTCGGCGAGCGCGAGCGCTTTGATGATGATCTCGGGCCCGATGCCGGCGGCATCACCCATCGTGATGCCGACAATCGGCCGGATGTTCTTGGTCAATCGTGACTCCTTCGCAGATTGTGCAGCGCATTCAGCAATGTCGCGGTCGCCCCGAATCCTCCCGCCTTCGTGACGACTGCCGTGCCGTCGAGCCCACCGCCAATCACCCGGCCCCGGGGCACTCCCGGCTCGAGTTCGCACTCCAGATCGATCGCGCGAGCCCCGAATCGATCGAGCACCGCACGCGCGGTATCACCGCCTGTGAGGATGATCCCGTCCATCGGGCCTTCTGTGCGCAGAGTCACCGCGCACGCCGCGAGACGCTGCGCCACCTCCGTCGCTGTCAGCCCAGCGGCCCTCGGCGCAGCCAGGACGCCGACGCCACCGGCCAGTGCCCGGCGCGCCCGCTCGCCCCAACCCTCCGCGAAGGGGTCCACGCCGGGGTAACCGGCCCTGGCGAGCGCCGCAGCTTGCTCCCGTGAGACAGGATGCTGCGACCCCACGACAATAAGGACGCGCTGGCACGCCCGGCACGGCGCGTCGGCGCGGTGCGTGGCGCTCCCCTCTGATCGCCAGAGGCGCCCCAGGTGGGCGGCGAGTCCGGCCGAACCCACGGGAAGGCACCTAGCGCGATGCGCGTCGGCGGCTCTGGCGATCGTCTCCAGATGCCCCTCGTCCTCCGCATCGACGATGACGAACCCTTCCACATTCTCGAACCTCGCCGCCAGGCGCTCCCAACCCTCGGCTACGACCGACAGTGGGAACGGGGTCGCCGGTCGACGCGCGTGCTGTCTCAGCGCATCTCCGATCGATCGATGCGGCATCGGATGAGTCGGGTCGGCGGCCATGGGGGTCTCGTGGACCGGAACCCCGTGGACGCGCTGGACACCCCCTCGCGTGGTTCGTCCGTTGGTGGGGTACGCGGGCGCCACAATCGCGGCCCTTCGATCGGCCACATCCATCAGCGCGGCGATCTCGACTCCGCAGTTCCCACGCAGGGTCGAGTCGATCTTCTTGTACGTCCGCGCGGCGGGACCGATGTCTCGCGCGCCGCGTCGCACACATTCGCTCGCCCGAGCCGGCGGAAGCGATCGGCTATTCGTGTCGAGGACGAGGACCTCGGAACTCGCCTCAGCGTTATCCGCCAGGCGCACCTGCACGGCGAACCCCAGGCGGGCGAACTGGATGCCCGTATCGGCAGCCCCGGTCAAATCATCGGCCGTGATCGTGATCGGATCCGCCGTCCTCTTGCCCCCGGAAGTTTTTCCTGTCAGAATGGTACGGAATCGGTGGAGGTGCGGTGGTGGTATCGATCCTCACGAACATTGCGGGCGAGCGGGCTCGTTTTCACCTCAGCCGCGTCACTCGCGATCTGGCCGATACGACCGAGAGGCTGTCGAGTGGCGAACTGCTCCGGTCAGAAACGATGAATTTCTTCGCCGCGGACCTGCTAGAGCTGCGCATCCGTGGGGTCGCGGCCGCAGCGGAGAATGTCCAGAAGGGGGTCTCGGCACTCACGATCGCGGACGCCGCGCTGGACTCCATCAACGACGAGTATCTGGCGCGCCTCATCGAGATCGCCATCGAGGCCGCGGATGGCCTCACGACCGATGCCCAGCGAGCGATCCTCAACGCCGAGTTCCAGCAAATCAAGACATCGATCAACTCGTTGATCGATGAGTCAACGTTCCAGGGACGGAACCTGCTCGACGGGTCGCAAACAGCGGCGTTCACCCTGCAGACCGGTTCCGCCTCCGGCGCGACGTACACGATCGACTTCACCACCAACTTCCGCACGGACGCGGGGGAGGGGAAGCCCCTCTCGGTGCTGGGCGCATCTGGCGCTGGCCTCGGTGTGGCCAGTCAGGGGGACGCCACCGGGGCGCTCGCCGAGTTGACGGGCACGGCTTCCTCCCCCCCCAATATCTCGGTCGCCTTTGCTAACGCCCGAGTCAAGATCACGGTCCAATACCCGACGCTATCTTCGATTGCCGATATCGCGGATTTCATCGGCATCGAACTGGAGGAGGCGCGCGACGCGCTGGTGGCTGCTGACATCGCGGCCGAGACGTCGCGGCTGATACGCGATCAGTTGCTGGCCGACTCGGGGGCATCGGCTCTGGCGAACTCCGGATTCGGCACCGAACAGGTTGTCTCCGCGCTCGCCACGATCGTCGGCCGGGGGTGAGGTCGCGATCGCGGGAGTAGGCCACGTTGCCTACCGCGTCGCCGACATTGATCGGACGCTGCGTTTCTACCTCGATATCCTGGGTCTGAAGGAGCTTGCTCGGCTCAATCGGGACGATGGTTCCCTGTGGCTTGTCTATGTCGCGGCCGGAAACGGGACGATTCTCGAGTTCTTCCCGGGCGGTGACGAACCGTTGGCTCTGGGTCCGCGCACTCAGGGATACGCCCACGTGAGCCTCCACGTCGACGATCTCGTTGGTACGTTGGCCGAGTTCCGCCGCCGCGGCCTCGTCGCGGAGGGAGAACCCAAGCGTGGGGCTGACGGCAACCTGGGGTTTTGGATCATCGGACCCGATGGTGTACGGATCGAGTTGATGGAACTGGCGCCCGATGGGTTGCAGGCACGTGCGATGCGCGCGCTCGGGATGTAGAGTCGCGGGCTGCTGTCCTCGTCCGCTCGGCCCGACCCAGCACGCCGATCAGGCAGACGCGCCCGATGTGACGTCGCGCCAGAGGGCGCGAACGTAACCTACGCCGGCCCGCGCCGCGGTCGCGTAGTCCCGGTCGGCGGGCACGCCGTGGCACTCGAAGCCAATCGCCTCGTCGAAGCCGATCGCGTGGAGAGCGGCGAGGAAGCCGCGGTGATCGAATCCATCGCCCGCGGCTGGGAAAGCACGTCCGGGCCCTGAGATGTGGGCGTGGCGGATGAAGGGAGCGGTGCTCCGAATGTGCGCGAACGGCTCCCGCTGGAGCTCCAGGTGGTACGAATCGACATTGACGCCGATCGTCGGTCGCCCGACGCGCCGCGCGATCATGGCCGCGTCAGTCAGGTAGTACAGCAGATTGCACTCGCCGGGATTGATCGGTTCGATCGCGGCGACGCCGTCGTGCCGTTCCATAACGTCGGCGACGATATGGGCGGCACGCTCCAGTTGCTGGGTGGCCGTCGCGAGGGAGAAGCCGTCCGACACCAGGCGCGCCGCCGCGCTGCCCCAGTTGTACTTTCGTATGCCCAGTTCGCTCGCGCGCGCCACCACGGTCTCGACGTAGGCACGAAATCGCCCCCACTCAACATCGGGCCCGACAAAAGGCACCTCTTTCGGGACGAAGCCGGAGAGATGCGTGATCCGGGCACCGATCGCACGGATACGTTGTTGCTGCTGGCGCCACGCCGCTTCGGATTCGAACGGCAGCACGGTGCGGGCGCCAATCTCGACGAAGTCGAACCCCCAGTCCGCGACGTGCGGCAGTCGGGCAAGGTCTCCACCGCAGAGACCGAATTCCATCTCCCGCCCGACCTAGAGACGCGGCGGGCCGCGACGAACCCGGTCGCGGAAGGTCGCGACGTCTGAGAACGGCTCGTAGATCGCTTCGACCCACCATGTTGCGCCCAGGCGCGCGAACGGCGCGAGGTTCTCGGCCATCCTCTCCGCATTCGGCGACCATCCGCCGATGATGACGTCGAAGGGCTCGCCAAGGCCCAGGCGAGCGCGCTCCTCCAGAGTCAGCGACAGACTCGCCTTCAGATCGTCCGGCGCGATGATCTCTCCCTTGGTCCAGTCCACGCCGGGTCCGTCGATGAAGATTCCGTCCCAGCGGGCGGCTCGACGGAACGGTTTCGGATGCGGCCAGTGCCCGGCCAGCCAGATCGGGATTCTGGGAGCCTGCGTTGGCCGCGGCAGAAACGTCGCATCGCGCACCTGGAAGTGTTTCCCCAGATAGGTGAAGGGCGCACCCGACCAGAGGCCGACGAGGACGTCGAGCCCTTCCTCCAGCATCTCGGCACGCACGCGCGGATCCTGCGTCTCCGAAAAGGGCGCGAAGGAGTTGCCGATTCCCGAGCCGAGACCGAGGATCAGCCGGCCGGATGACAGACGATCGATAGTCACGGCCTCGGAGGCGAGTTGCCAGGGCCGACGGCGTGGTAGCGGCGTCACCATAGGCCCGAGCCTGGCGAGACTCGTCGCGTTGGCGATCACCGCCAGCGCAATCCACGGATCGGCGACCGGAGACGGGACGCCGCGAATCTCTTGCTGGAGGTGGTCCGCCACGAACACCCCGTCCCAACCCGCCTCGTCGGCATCGCGCGCGATCGTCGCGATGAGGCCGGGGTCGGACCAGACGCCGTGGTTGTGAATGTGGATCGCGAACTTCATCGAATCGACGCTATGCCCCTACGTATTTGGTGTGGCCGTTCGCCACACACCAGGCCTTGAGGTACGCATAACTGTCGTCGGCGCACTGATCCTCGTCCCGATCGTCGGTGTCGACCTCCATCGAGAAGACGAAGTCACGTTCGCGGCCTGCCTCCGCCAGCATCGGCAAAATGCGCTCGAAGTCGACGAGTCCGGCACCGACGGCGACGCCGTTGTAGGTTCCGCCCTCCAGCAGGTAATCGCGTACATGCGCGTGATAGGTCCAGGGCATGCAGCGCCGCGTTGCATCGACCGGGTTCTCGCCAAGGATGAGCCAGTTGCCCGTGTCGCTCTGGATCCCGACGTTGTCGAGTCCGGTCTCGACGGAGATTCTGATCAATTCGTCCGAGCGCCACCAGTCGAAATCCTCCTGGCAGATGCGCAGGCCAAGGTCGGCCGCCATCTTGCCGACCTCTCGGAGCATCGCGATCGCGATCGCGATCTGCCCCTCGCGGGTGATCCGGCCGTTGCGCGCACACCCGAAATTGGAGACCTGGCAGCCGAACGTCTTGACGAGTTCGAGGTTCTTGCGGATCTGTGCCAGGCTGTCGCGCCGTACCTCGATGTCGTAGTGGACCGCGACTGGACCGAATCCCACCATCGGGAACAGGCCGCTATCGCGGATCTTGCCGCGCAGTTCGTCGAGGTCCCTGGCACTGGCCCATCCCAGCGAATGGACGCCGAAGTCGATTCCCATCGGCGAAAACCCGAATTTCTTGCCCGCGGCCACGGTCTTGTCGAAGGCGTAATAGAAGGCCTCACGGCCGGCGAAACCGCGCTGACGGACCTGGCGGTGCCAGTTCTGTCCGGCAAGTGAGCCGATGATGACTGCCACGAAGCATGCTCCTCGGATGATTCTCGACCGCGGTGGCCGCCTGACGCGGTGCGGGGGCTGCCCGGGTCGTGGCCCAAGGGTACACGGGCGGCGCGGCTCGGCCGGCAGGCCTGCGCTGCATCGATCGCTCCAGGCGGTGGGCGGCCCCGGGCGATCGGGTCAGTCAGAGAGGTATCGGTGTCAACGCCATCTGCGCGACTCAGGTTGACCAGGAACCGCGCGCAGCTGAACGCCTGGGCACTTTTGGCGCGCGCAGCCGGGTGGCATTGCGTGCGCACGCTGATGGAGCTAGTTGCCACCGATAGGTCGAGAGAGTACATTGTCCCAAGCGGAATCCACGGGAGGAAAGTCGAATGTCTGGTTATCGCGCGCGGGTGAGCCGCCGCGGCGTTCTGCGGATCGCAGGCATGTCCACTCTCACGGGAGTAGCGGCGATCCTGGCTGCCTGTTCGCCGCCGGTGGCAACTCCCGCACCGGCACAGCCGGCAAAGCCTGCGGCGCCCGCCGCTCCGGCGGCAGCACCAACGCAGCCCGCGGCCGCCGCCGCTGCCCCGGCCGCTTCGCCAGCCAAGCCCGCGGCGGCCCCCGCGGCCGTGAAGCCGGGCCGCAGTCTGATTGGCAACCTCGAGGGTCCGACCATCATTACCGATGCCTCGGCATTCCCGAAGGCCTTCAAGGAAGCGCCGGCCCTCGCGCAACTGGTGAAGGATGGCAAGCTCCCGCCCGTAGCGGAGCGGGTCGGACAGGATCCCATCGTCATCAAACCGGTGCACGGGATCGGCAAGTACGGCGGGACATGGCGGCGCGGGTTCACGGGACCCGGTGATCGCTGGAACACGCTGCGCGCCGTGAGTGGCCCGGATCATCTTCTGTTCTGGGACTACACCGGCAACAGCGTCGTCCCGAACATCGCCCGGAATTTCGAACTGCAGGAAGGTGGCCGGGTCACCGTGCTTCACCTGCGCCGCGGCATGAAGTGGTCCGATGGTAAGCCGCTTACGGCGGACGACTTCGTCTTCTGGTACGAGGACCTCTACCTGGAGAAGGCGCTGGTGCCCACGCCGTCCTCGACCATGGCGATCAACGGCAAGCAGGGCAAGCTGGAGAAGGTTGATCCGTTCACGGTGCGGTTCGTCTTCCCGGACCCCTATCCGATGCTACCGGACGTCCTGGCAGGTTCGACTGCCCTCACCGGACACGCCGCGAACGGCCAGGGGATGATGGGATCGTTCGCGCCGGCGCATTACCTCAAGCAGTTCCACCCGAAGTACGCCGGTCAGGCCGCCGTGGAACAGATGGCCAAGGACGCGAAGTTCGATGGCTGGGTGAACTTCCTCAAGTTCAAGAATGACTACGCGCTCAATCCCGAACTGCCGGTGGTTACACCCTGGAGAGTCGTAACGCCGATCTCCACGCCCACCTCGACGTGGGAGCGGAACCCGTACTCGGTGTGGGTCGATACCGACGGCAATCAGTTGCCGTACATCGACAAGGTGACTTTCGGCCTTGCCGAGAACCTCGAAGTGTTGAACCTCCGGGCGATTGCGGGCGAGTACGACCTCCAGGCACGGCACATCGACATCGGTAAGCTCCCGGTGTTCCTGGAGAACCAGGAGAAGGGTGGCTACAAGGTCTATCTCGACATCGCCGACTACGGCTCGGACATGATCATGAAGTTCAATTTGAGCTACGAAGGTGACGCCGAGATCGCGAAGTGGTTCCAGAACGTCGACTTCCGGCGGGCCCTGTCCCTCGCAATCGATCGCGATCAGATTAACGAGGTCTTCTGGCTCGGCACAGGCACGCCCGGCTCAGTCGTGCCTTCCGAATCGAACAAGTACAACCCGGGTCCGGAGTATCGCAAGCTCTGGTCAACCCTCGATATTGCTCAGGCGAACGCGCTCCTGGACAAGATCGGTCTCGACAAGAAGGACGCCAACGGCATGCGCCTGCGAACGGATGGCAAGGGTCCACTCAGCGTCGAGATCATGACCTTCGGCGGGCAGTTCGTTCAGTACACGCGCATCTCGGAGATGATCCGCGAGCAGTGGAAGAAGGTCGGCATCACGCTCGTGGTCGCCGAGGTTGAGCGATCGCTCGGCGAGAAGCGGCACACCGCGAATGACTTCCAGATGTACGCCTGGAACAATGACGGCTCCGAGCACCTGTTCACGTTCCCCGGCCACGTCTTCCCCTTCGATGGGAACTCCTCGGGCGGGCCGCTTTTTGGCAAGTGGTTCCAGAGTGCGGGCAAGGAAGGGAAAGAGCCGCCCGCGCGCCTGAAGGAGGTCATGCAGAAGTTCCAGAAGGCCTTCGGCGTGCCGGAGGCCGAGAAGGTCCAGTTGGGTAAGGACATCTGGAAGATCGCGGCCGAGGATGTGTTTGCGATCGGCGTCGTGGGCCTCGGCGCCGCGGCGCAGGGTGTGCGAGTGACCAAAAACAATATGGGGAACGTTCCCGCGCGTATGTACAACAGCCCCGACGGCAAGACGCCGGCGATCAGCCGACCCGCGTCGTTCTACTTCAAGTAGGGCGAGGGAGATACGGGGAGCTTGAGAGGAGTCGGCCAGCAGCGGTGATCGGCTACATCGTGCAGCGGCTGGTGTTGGCCTTTTTCACGACACTGGCGATCTCGATCATC
>VGOZ01000062.1 GCA_016875715.1 Chloroflexota bacterium
GCGGAACGGCCGAGCAGTACAACTGGAAGAGCGCGTGGTGATCGACTGGTCGTCTCGCCCGCAGGCCGGGCAGGTGCAGGGCAGGCACGTCGGCCGGATCGGAAAAGAGGTACTCGGTTTCTGCCGAATAGGTACTGAACCCGGCGTTTCGCAGCGGCGCGACCCAGGGACTTGCCGACGGCAGCCTCGCGAACAGCTTCATCGCTCCTTCGTCGATCGCCGCGCCGACGACGTGACCGATGAGACGCACGCAGGATGCCTCGCCACCGTGTGGCTCATCCACAATGCAGCGATCGATCTCCCAGGTGTCGGTACCCGCCCGCACCCGCGCGGTAATCAGCCCCACGGGGCGCCCGTCAGTGAGATCGACCCAGCACTCGCGCCCGGGTCGATAGGTCAGCGCCTGTTGGACGACCTGACCGATGGACAGCTGATCCCGATCGCCCTCCGAGCGAAGGATGTCACGCGCGGTCGGCCGGGCCGCGAAGCGGAGGAGGGGGACAAGATCCGTCGGGCGTACGGTGCGGATCATCGACCACTCGACCGCCGGCGCGGACGAAACATCCAGGGTGAGTGTACCACGCGGGGATTGCAGTGCCGTGGCCGGGGTGGCCGTGGCAACCGTTGCTGCGGAGGACCTTCGACCGTAGAATCGCTCGACGTAACGGGGTGACGGTGATTCGAAATGACTCTTCGTGGCCGTCCGGGTGAGGCTGCTTCCGGATGCCTGGCGCGGTCCGGCGAGTGCCGGTTTGCGGCGCCAGATCGTGCTCTGGATGGGCCTTACCGCGGTACTGGTCTGGGGCATTGCCGGGCTCGGCACGCCGCCGCCCATCGCGTAGACTACCCGTGCATCGGGGCAATTAGCTCAGTCGGCTAGAGCACGCGGCTTACATCCGTGAGGTCGGGGGTTCGAATCCCTCATTGCCCACCAGCGCCCCCTTCTGCTGCTGTACTCCGTGGATACGTCCGCACCCGAGCACGCGCGGGCATCGGCCTGGTTGACGGAGCACTTGAACGGAGAACGCCGTGTTGGTCTCCCGTGGGAGTCGCGGACTGCATTCGTACGGATCGCCACGCATCCGCGGGCGTCCGCAAACTCGCTCGGGCCAGAGCAGGCGCGGGGTTCGGCTGGCCGTCGCGGTCGTGTGAATTCCGACTGCGACCCAGGCCTACGCGGATGTCCTGGCGAGGTTGGCGCTGACCCACAAGCTGTCGGGAAACCTGATCCCCGACGCGCATCTGGCCGCGCTCGCTATGGAGCACGGGCTTGAGATCTGCTCCACCGATACCGATTCGCTCGCCTCGCCGAGGTTCGCTGGCTCAATCTGCTCGCCCGGTCCAGCCAGGCAGGGCCCGATCGCTGCGCCGCGGATGTCCGGAGATCTCCGACCTGGCCCGCCGCGCTCGGCCCCGCTCCGCGGTGATATCGGTAGGATAGGGCCCGTGCCCATCGCGACCGTCCCGCGCCGCCGCTGGGGCCGCTCCAGCCTCTCCATCCCGGTCATCCCATTCGGGACGCAGGGTTTCGGGAACATGTTTGGCGCGGTTGCCGAAGAGGAGGCAACGAGCCTCGTCCGGAGGGCGATCGAACTCGGCGTCAATCACTTCGACTGTGCGCGCTGTTACGGCGACTCGTTGCGCAAGCTCGGGCGTGCCCTTCGCGGCATTCCGCGGGACAGCTATATCGTGAGCGGGCGCGCGTGCCTGCATCGGGATCGAGGCGACGCGCTGCATCCGGATCGACCCCGCCATCCCGACGACTGGCTTCCCGCCGCATCGGCCGACGCCCTCGTTCGCGACGTCGAGGAACAACTCGAGTATCTCGGCATCGGCTACTTCGACGCCCTGCTCATCCACGATCCGCCGGACATGGAGCGCTGCCTGGGCGCGAACGGCGCGCTCGCCGGCGGCCTGAGCCTCCAGCGGCGCGGTCTGGTGCGCCATCTCGGTTTCGGGATGCGCCCGCACGACTTCCATCGTCGCGCGATCGACACAGGCGACGTGGATGTCCTGCTGTGCTTCAACGATTACAACCTCTTGCGTCGATCGGCAGAGGATGGCGTTCTGCCCTTCGCGGCGGCACGCGACGTCGGTGTGCTCAACGGGTTCTCGATCGCCCGCGGGATCCTGACCGGCGCGGACGTCGACGAGGCCGCCCGGCGGGGACGCTGGGGAAGCACCGAGGACGTAGAACGCGCGCGACGTATGCGCCAGTGGTGTCTCGATCGCGACGTAAGCCTGCTCCACCTGGCACTCCAGTTCTGCCTTCGGGAGCCGCGCATCCACGGGAGCCCGCTCGGATCTCAGAACATCGCCGAACTCGAGGCGAACGTCCGGGCGGTGACCGAATCGCTTCCCGAGGGCACCTTCGCGCAGTTCGCGGTAGCGCACCTCTGATGGTCGCTCCGCGGCGTGCCGAGGCGCCCCGTGTCCTGCTCCTGATGGGCCGGCGACGGCCGGCGATCGACAGTTGCACAATCAGCCCGAGCGCTGGTCGTGCCTGGCGGGGATCCTCCGGGCCGCCGACCTCGCCGCCGCGACAATCACCGACGACCTCGCCACGCTCGCACCGCCGAATCTGGCGCGCTTCGACGTGATACTCGATGCCTCGACCGACCTGTCGGCCAGGCCGGACCAGATCGCGGCGCTCGTCGGCGCGGTGGCCGGCGGCACCGGCTTCGTTGGCCTCCACGCCGCAACGGTGACGTTCCGCGAGAGCGCTGACTAGGTCGCGATGGTGAGGAGCCGGTTTGCTCGCCACCCGCCGTTTCAAGTGGTTCACTCTTAACATCGTCGACCCACTTCATCGAGTCACCGCCGGCATCTCTCCGTTCGGGATCGAGGACGAGCGATACGAGTTGGCGGAGGAGGGCGGCCGACCTCCACGTCCTCGCGCGCGCCGAGGGTTTCACCTCGTTGTACGTGCGCCACCACGGCCGCGGCCGGGTGTGCTACATCGCGCCGGGTCACGACAGTCGCGCGCTCGGCCACCCCTCCTATTCCCGGCTCGTGCACCAGGCGATCGCCTGGTGCACGAGCGCAACGGCGCGTAGCGGTCGAACCAGACGACCGAACGCGCAGGCAATCGGAGCAGCGAAGACCCTTCCCGTCCGTGGGGCGCGCCGATCCCGCGTAGAACTTCGCCTGAAGCCTGGCGGACTCTCTGTCGGCCTTGATCGCTCGGACCGCCCGGGCGACTGCCTGCGCACGCGCATCCAGCAGGTGGTCGCCCGCCTCGGCGGTCGCGTAGCTCGCGTCACCGGCGTAGTGCGTCGGATGGTCGGCGTACCACCAGATGCCTGGCGTGGCGCCAGCCTCTCGCAGCGCGGTGAGGCGTCCCAGCGCACGGTCTCCCTCCCGAGTCGCGCCGTGTTATCAACCGTGCGCGACGAAACTCGGCGCGCTGTTACGATGGGCGCCGCCCGTGACAGCGCCAGAATCGTCCTCCGCGCGATCCAGGTGCGGGCCACTCCGGTTCGTCGTCGGGCCAGGAAATCCGCTGTCCCTCCAGCGGCCGCCGATACCGATGCGCTGAGATGCCCGAGGGCGGCCGTGACTGCCGCTCGACCGCGACTCCACCCCGTCATCCTCCGAAACACCGTGCTCCTTGCCCTCACTCAGGCTCTGACCGGCGCAGGCATGCAGCTGGTACCCATACTCGGTGCGATCCTCATCGAGCGGCTTCTGGGTGCCACCACGTTCGCCGGCCTGGCGACCAGCCTCATCTATGCATCTCGTCTTGTCGTCGCCTATCCGGTCGGGTGGTTCACGGATCGGGCGGGAAGGCGCGCCGGCATCACCGTGGGACTGGCGCTGGGGCTGGCTGGCTCGCTACTGGTCGGCATCGGCGCACTGAATGGCTCCACCCCGGTGACGCTGATTGGCTTGATGATGTTTGGGCTCGGCGTCGGCGCGAACCAGCAATTGCGGACCGCGGCGGCGGACATGTATCCGGCCCATCGGCGGGGTCGGGCGCTCGGTCTGGTGCTCACGGGTTCGCTGATCGGGGCGGCCGCCGGTCCGCTCGTCATCGAGTTAGCCCGGGGGGGAGCCGAATTCGCCCAGCGCGACGTGGTCGCGTTGGCCTGGTTGTACGTGCCCATCGTGCTCCTGCCCGGGATCATCTGCGTCTGGCTGATCCGCCCGGATCCCGCGCGCATCGCGGCGGATCTAGCGCTCTACTATCCGGACGAGGATCTGCCCGTCGCCACGGAGCGTCCTCATGGCGAGGCCACTGCGGAGCGCGTCCCCCTCTGGACCGTGCCGGAGATCCGCCTCGCCAGCGCGATGATGCTCGCTGCCCACGGCATCATGGCGATGACGATGGCGCTCACCCCGCTCGCCCTCTCCCATCACGGCCATTCCCTGACGATGATCTCTCTGGCCGTGTCAGCCCATGTGGTAGGAATGTTTGGGCTGTCACTGCCATTTGGCTGGCTTTGCGACCGCGTCGGGCAACGTCCGGTGGCACTGGCGGGCCTTGTGGCGAGCCTCGTCGGGACCCTGCTGATCCCGATCAGTTCCGAATACTGGGTGGCCACCGCCGGCCTGACCATCATCGGCATGGGCTGGTGCGCGGTCAACGTTGCTACCACCGCGCTGGTGGCCAATGCGGTCTCGTCCACGCGCCGCGGTCAGGCCGTGGGCGTCGTGGATAGCGTGGCCGCCGCAGCGTCGATCGGTTTCCCGCTGCTGGGTGGTGTGCTCTCTGCCGCGATGGGGTTCTCTGCACTCGCCCTCATCGCATCACTGGCGATGCTTGCTCCGGCCTGGGCGCTGATCGCCAGCCGCGGTCAGCGAACCGATCGACTTGCCGCGCCCGTTGAGCGTTAGGCGCAGCCCTGACCGTGGGCGGGCGGGACTCGCAACGTAGAATCAGGTCCGCAGCATCGCGGCCCTGTGGTGGAACTGGCATACACATGGGTCTTAAAAACCCACGCCCGAGAGGGCTTGCGGGTTCGAACCCCGCCGGGGCTACCGCATCGATCGGATCTCGTGGACGACGTGCGCGTCCCGCCTACCGGTACAGCTGCTTGACCTGCTTTTCCCGGACGTGCTGTGTGGCACGCGCCAGGATCTGCTTCTCCATGTTGGCGTTCTCCGGCAACTTCGACCACTCGGCGTAATCTCCGTCCTCTGCCCAGCCGGAGAGGAGGCGAAGAACGTAGCCGATATGACGTCCATAAGGGGTCTGGAGCGCCCGCCGACGCTCCTCGGGATCGACCTGGCGCAGACGGATCACGATCTCCGCGAGCGGGTAGAAGCGCCGCTCCAGCTCAGTCCCCAGTTCACTCTGACTTGTCGCCATCGACTGCCGCTTCCCTCCGTGCTCGCCCCGTGTGATTGTAGGAAGCGGCGCCGCTCGATCGATTCAATCGCCGTGCGAAATCACGCCGCCGCGATCAGGCGTTCCCGCAGGATGCGTCGGAGGTAATCGCCAGTGTGCGATCCTTCCCGCGCCGCGACCTCTTCCGGCGTGCCCACCGCGACCACCGCGCCACCGGCGGTTCCACCCTCGGGACCCATGTCGATGACCCAGTCTGCTGACTTGATTACGTCCAGGTTATGCTCGATAACGAGCACCGTGTTACCGGTCTCGACGAGCCGATGCAGGACATGGAGTAGTCGCTCGACGTCGGCAAAATGGAGGCCGGTGGTCGGTTCGTCGAGGATGTAGATCGTCCTTCCGGTGGCCCGTCGCGACAGTTCCGTCGCGAGCTTGACTCTCTGTGCCTCGCCTCCAGAGAGTGTGGTCGCAGGCTGACCGAGCCGGATATACCCGAGCCCTACATCGGCGATCGTCGCCAGCTTCTGGCGTATGGACGGGATGTTCTCGAAGAACGCCACCGCCTCGGTCACTGTCATGTCGAGGACATCGGCGATCGTCGCGCCCTTGTACCGGATCTCGAGAGCCTCGCGGTTATATCGCTTCCCCTTGCAGACCTCGCACGGTACGTACACGTCGGGAAGAAACTGCATCTCGATCTGAATGATCCCCTCGCCCTGGCATGCCTCGCACCGGCCGCCGCGCGCGTTGAACGAGAACCGTCCCGGCTGGTAGCCACGCAACCGCGCCTCGGGCACGGCTGAGAAGAGCTCCCGGATCGGCGTGAAGACCCCCGTGTAGGTCGCCGGATTCGAGCGAGGTGTGCGGCCGATGGGACTCTGATCGACATCGACCACCTTGTCGATGTGTTCGAGCCCGAGGATCTCGTCGTGCTCCAGCGGTCGGTCCTTCGCCCGATAGAGATACTGCGCGATCTTCCGATAGAGGATGTCCTCGACGAGTGTCGACTTCCCGGACCCGGAAACCCCGGTCACACACACGAACGTGCCCAGCGGGAACTGGACGCTGACGTCACGAAGGTTGTTCGCCCGGGCGCCGCGGATCAGCAGGTGCTTGCCATTCCCGGGTCGTCGCTCCTTCGGAACAGAGACTGCCCGCTCGCCGCGAAGGTACTGCCCGGTGATGGAGTCTGGGTGAGCGAGGACTGCGGCAAGCGGACCCGATACCACGATTCGACCGCCCGATTCACCGGCCCCAGGACCTACATCGACGACCCAGTCCGCGGCGCGGATCGTCTCCTCATCGTGCTCCACAACGATGACGGTGTTCCCCAGGTCCCGGAGACGGGTGAGAGTCGCGATCAGGCGCCGGTTGTCCCGCTGGTGGAGGCCGATGCTCGGTTCGTCGAGGATGTACAGAACACCCATGAGCGAAGAACCGATCTGTGTTGCCAGACGAATGCGCTGGGACTCACCACCGGAGAGCGTGGACGACTTCCGGTCGAGGGTCAGGTAATCCAAACCCACGTCGAGCAGAAACCCGAGCCGCGCGGTGATCTCCTTGAGGATCTGTCGGGCGATCGTGCTCTGCCGCTCGGAGAGATACCCGGCCATCTCGTCGAACCACGCAAGCGCGCTCCGCACGGAGAGGCGCGTCACATCGATGATAGAGCGTCCGCCGATCTTGACCGCCAGACTCTCGGGTCGCAGCCGCGCGCCACGGCAGACCGCGCAGGGGCGGCTGGACATGTAACGCTCGATCCCGGATCGCGCGTAGTCGGATTCACTCTCCTTGTGGCGCCGCTCCATGTTCGGGATGATGCCCTCGTAGGAAGTCTCGACCGCCCTCCGGTTGCCAGCGCGATCGGTGTGCTCGATCGTTACCTTCTCGCCGCGTGAGCCGTACAGCAGCACCGAGATCTGGTGATCGCTCAGTTCGGTTAGGGGCACGGTCATCGAGAAGCCGTATCGTCGAACCACCCCCTGAATCAGGCGCATGTAGTAGCTGTTGGCGTTGCTCGGCCGGGCTAGCGGGTGAATCCCGCCCTCGGCGATGGAGAGAGATCGATCGGGGATGATCAGTTCGGGGTCGATCTCAAGCGCGGTGCCGAGTCCGCTACACGATGAGCAGGCGCCGTGCGGATTGTTGAAGGAGAACGTGCGCGGTTCGATCTCACCGATGGATACGCTGCAGTAGACGCAGGCGAAGTGCTCGGAGAACAGGAACTCCTCACCCTCCAGGACCTGGACCTTGAGTACGCCGCCGCCCAGCTCGAGCGCGCTCTCGACGGACTCTGCCAGCCGGTTGTTCGGCCCGTCCGGACCATCGCCCGCTCGAACGATCAGGCGATCTACCACGATCTCGATCGTGTGCTTCAAATTCTTCTTGAGCGCGATCTCCTCGCTCAGGTCTCGAATCTCGCCGTCGACCCGAACCCGCACGTAGCCGGCGCGGCGCGCGTCCTCGAAGACACGCTCGTGCTCCCCCTTCCGATCGCTGATGATCGGTGCGAGCACCATGATCCGGGTCCCCTCGGGCAATTGCCGGATCTTGTCGACGATCTGCTGGACGGTCTGCTGGCTGATCTCACGCCCGCAACGCGGGCAGTGCGGCGTGCCGACACGGGCAAACAGCAGGCGCATGTGGTCGTAGATCTCGGTGACCGTGCCCACCGTCGAACGGGGGTTGTGCGATACCCCCTTCTGGTCGATGGAGATGGCGGGAGAAAGCCCCTCGATGTAGTCGACGTCGGGCTTATCTATTTGCCCGAGGAACTGCCTCGCGTAAGCGGAGAGGGACTCGACATAACGCCGCTGACCCTCGGCATAGATCGTGTCAAATGCGAGCGACGACTTCCCCGAACCGCTCAGTCCCGTGATCACGACGAGGCGATCGCGGGGGATCTCCAGGTCGACGCTCTTGAGGTTGTGTTCTCGCGCGCCGCGAACGCGGATGAAATCGTGCGGCACTCGCGCGATTATATGCCCGCGGGCGCCGGGTAGAACAGACGATCTACGCGGTCAGGGTCTCCTCGGCCCTCGCCAGCATGAGGGGCACGGGCGCCGGAAGATTGGTCCAGATCGTGAACGCGGCCGCACCCTGATGGACGAGCATCGGCAAGCCGCCAAGCACGCGGGCGCCGCGACTCCGAGCGATCCTCAGGAGGGGCGTGATGGGCGGGTTGTAGACAAGGTCGTACACGAGCGCCCCGGATGGGATCTGATGATCTGCCAGCGGCGACGCGTCCGGCGCCGTGCCGCCCTTCATCCCGACCGATGTGCAGTTCACGATCAGGTCTTCGTCCCCGCAAACCTCGTCGATCGCACAGACGCGGACTTCGATCCGGCCGGACGCGGCGATTGATCGCTTCAGGTCGCGGGCCGCGTCGACGCGTCGGGCGGCAATGGTCAGACGAGCGCATTCCTGCCACGCTAGGGCGAGCGCCACTGCCCGGGCCGCGCCGCCAGCGCCGACAACCAGCGCTCGGCAGTTCCGGACCGCGAATCGAGCCTCGTCCAGCGCTCGGGCGAAACCCGAGGCATCCGTGTTGTACCCCTTTAGACGCCCGCCCTGGTTGTGGATGGTGTTGACGGCACCGATCTCTGCCGCCGTCCGATCGACCTCGTCCAGGTGCGCCAGAACGGCGACCTTGTGCGGGATCGTGACATTCGCGCCCAGGCAGTCCGCACGTCGGATGCGTGCCAGCACGTCCAGCAGTTCCGTGGCGGGCGTGGGCCAGAGTTCGTAGCGAAGTGCCAGACGATGGAAGTCAAACGCCGCCTGCTGAAACACCGGCGAAAGCGAGTGTCCCAGGGGATGCCCGATGAGGCCGACAACGCGCGACTCGCGGTGCACTATGGCCTACCTTCCCTCGGATCGGGCCCGCGCGACGTTCGCATTGTGCTCTGCCAGCGTGCGCGCGAACAGGTGCGAGCCGTCCCGTCGCGCAACGAAGTAGAGAAGATCGGTATCCCGCGCCGTCACCACGGCCTCCACAGCGGCGACCCCGGGGCTCGCGATCGGTCCTGGAGGAAGCCCACGGACCTGATACGTGTTATGCGGCGACGTGAACGCGAGATCGGCTGCGCTCAGTTCGCGTTTCCAGTAGCCGCCCGGCAGACGCTCAGTCCCCGCGACGATCGCGTACTGAACAGTCGGATCGGCCTGAAGAGGCATACCCAGCTTGAGGCGCGCCAGGAAGACGCCGGCGATCGTCTCGCGCTCCGAGGCACGCTGCGCCTCTCTCTCTACGATCGATGCCAGCGTCACCATCTCGTGGATGTTGAGGCCTCGGCCACGCGCGCGACGGATCAGATCTTCGCTCACCCGGACGCCGAAGGTATCGAGCATCCGCGTGATGGTCTGTAGAGGGAGTGCCTCGCGGTCCAATTCGTACGTATCGGGAAACAGATAACCCTCCAGCGACGCGCCGGCGGGCCGATCTCGCAGGAACGCATGGGCAAACCTGGCGGACGACGCGATGCTGACGAACTCCTCTCGCGTTCTCGGGCGCAACTCGTCGAACGCATCGGCGATCTGGGTCAGACGGTGGCCTTCCGGGACAGTGAATCGCAGCGGCCGATTCCTGCCGGTGAGCAATGCCTGCCGAATCTCGCTCGGGCGCATGCTGGTGGCGAGCTGGTACTCCCCGGCCTCGAACAGGCCATCTACGCCCTGCTCTCGAGCCGCGAGCCGAAACTGCAGCGCGCTCCGAATGAAGCCGCTCCGCTCCAGGTTATCCGCGATCTCCGAAGCAGTCTCGCCCGGCGTGACGACGAATGCGCGACGTGTGGGATCCGCCCCCAGGGGGCTGTCTTCGTTCGCGACGAAAGCGCGCACCGCGGCGACATCCGGCGAGGACTGGCGGAGGCGGTCTCCGAATCGAGTGACCGCAAGATAGAACGCGCCAACGAGGAGCAGAATGCACAGAAGAAGCGCGAACGCGACCGATCTCACTGTCTCCTCCGTGAGTCGGCATATCCCTGAAGCATCGCCGCAGCGGCCAGGGAGTCGACGAGGAGCTTGCGGCGGTCCCGCTTCGCGCCCGACAGACGAAGCATGCGCGTCGCGTAGACGGTCGTGAGTCGCTCGTCCCAGTACTCCACGGCGAGGCCATGGACCTCTGACAGGCGTGCGCCAAAGCGGCGTACCCGCGCGGCTTGTTCTCCCTCCTCGCCACTGAGCATCAAGGGAAGGCCGAGGACAATCCGTTCGACGCCTTCTTCGGCGACGATCCGCGCGATCTCCGCGGCGTCGCGCTGGTCGCCGAGCGAGGCTACGACTGCGTGGGGCGTTGCCAGGATTCCGTCGGGGTCGGTGATCGCGACCCCAAGGCGCTTGCCGCCGTGATCGATACCCAAAATTCGAGTCACGGACGGCTCTCCGGCGGCCGATTCAGGTCAACCGCGACGTCGACGCGCCACGTGAGGGGGAGGAAGGCCGGATCGATCCGCACCAGAGGGTCGCGATCGAGGCCTAGCGCGAAGCGAATATCGCGGCGCGCCGTGTCTCGGCTCTTGCCCCGTGCGAGGGCACGTACGTGGTTCGCGTCGAGATCGTCGATGGCCAATGCGGAGACGGTTGCGGCGACGGATGCCAGCCGGCCATCCCGGATAATCGCCCTTGGCGGTCCCTCGACCCGGGCGACCTGGCGCAACAGGATCTTCCCCGCGGGAACGCCGGACGGCCGCCAACTCTCGGTCGCGGCGAAACCCAGGTCGGCGGTGCGGTAGACCTCTCCCAGCACCCGTGCCTGGATCCGATAGCCGACGGTGTCCGCGGTCGCGCCAACGTCGGCATCGTACCGCTCCACGAGCGGCTCGGCGCGCAGGCTCTCGGCGATCAGACTCTCGCCCTCGCCTAGTTCGGCGCCGCGCTCGCGCGCTGCCCCGATCAGGAGCCGATCGAGGGCCAGCGTGCGGACGCGCGCTCGGTCTGACGCGCTGACGACTCGTTCGTCTCCGGTCCCTCCGCCCCGTATCGGCTCCTCGTTGAGGACCGCGAGTCGCGTCGCCAGATCGCCCACCACACGATCGATCTCGAGGCGACCGACGTTGCCAATCTCACCGGGATCGCGGGCAACCACGGACGCCCGTGCCGTGCTCGTGCGCGGACCGGGGACGGTCACGACCTCGCTAGTGCGGAAGCGCGCGCCGCTCGGCGTCAGCAGTTCGGTCTGCGCTGGCACGATCACCGCACTGTCGGTGCGGTTGATGAACGTGACGGTGCCCTGGGCGCGGACATCCGGCTGGAGGCGGTGACCGCTGGTGGGCACGCGCTCGTTGATCTCCATCACGCCCACCACCGTCCTGATGGGAAGACGGCCTGGGACAGCCTGGCCCGGTTCCAGTCCCGTATCAGGTGCCAGGATGACCTCTCCGTGGACGGGAATGCTCTCGGGGTAGAGAACGACCAGCGTGCGGGGCCCGATGACAGCGGCGCCAAGCAGTGCTGCCACCGCCACGACCGCGACGCCGCTGCGCAGTCGGTGGAGTGCCCCTCGCACCTGGCCGACCCTCGCGATGCCCGTGGAGTCCCTCGCCGCGGGGATCAGGAGACCAGTTGAGATCGCACGATCTCGGGAACCTTCCCCAGCGCTTCTTCAAGGCCATCGACGTTCGGGCCACCCGCCTGCCCGTTGTCGGGGCGGCCGCCTCCGCGCCCGCCGACGGCGGCACCGAGTTTCTCGGCGATCCTACCTGCGTGGACCCGGGTCTGCGCGGAGGAGAGCACGACGATCGTCGCCTTGCCGTCGGCGATGCCACCGAGCGCGACCACGCTGGGCCCGAGACGCCCTCGAAGCAGATCCCCGAGCGCACGCATGGCAACCGCGTCGCCATCTGCGCGCGCCCCGACCACCTTGAGACCATCGACGGACTGTGCCGCTGCGAGGATCCTATCCACTGAGGACACAGCGTTCTCGCGGCGCGCGCGCTCGATATCTCGCCGCAGATCGTCAATCTCCCGCACCAGCGCCTCCACGCGCCCGAGCACGTCGGCCGAACGCACGGTGCGCGCAAGTCGCTCCCACCTCTCACGCTCGCGCCGCACGTGGGCGTCCGCGGCGCCAGCCGCGACCATTTCAACGCGCCGCACTCCGGAGGCAACCGAGGTCTCCGTGAGGAGGAGCACGTGCCCGATCTCGCCGGTCGCGGCAACGTGAGTACCCCCACATAGCTCGCGACTGTGGTCCCCGAAGGCGACCATACGCACGACTTCGCCGTATTTCTCGCCGAATAGCGCCATCGCGCCTTGCCGCACCGCCTCATCGTACGTGGTCAGTGTGACTGTCCGCGTGAGGTTGGCTCGGATGGCCTCATTGACGGCAATCTCAACACGGTCGCGCTCGTCGACGCTGAGGGGGCCCGTGTGCGTGAAGTCGAAGCGCAGTCTCTCCGGCGCAACGAGCGACCCGGCCTGGTGCACGTGTGTTCCCAGCGTATCGCGCAACGCGCGATGGAGCAGGTGCGTCGCGGTGTGGTGGGCAATGATGACGGCCCGGCGGTCGGCATCGACCCTCAACACCACCTGAGCGCCCGGCCCGAGGGATCCTTCCACGACGCGCACGCGGTGCACGATCACACCGGGGATAAGCCGTCGCGTGTCGCGGACCTCACCGCGACCGCCCGGCGACAGAATTGTGCCAGTGTCCCCGACCTGCCCGCCCGCCTCGGCATAGAAAGGCGTTGCCGGGCAAATGACCTCCCCCTCCTCCCCTTCGGTGAGGCCATCGACAGCGATTCCATCGCGCACGATCGCGACAATGACCGAATCGGCGGTCAGATCCTCATAGCCGAGGAACTCTGTCGCGGGGAGTTCGAGCGCGGCCAGTGCGGCGGCATCCGAGGAGGCATCCGCCGCGAAGCGCGACGCCGCACGGGCGGTCGCCCGTTGCCGCGCCATCTCGCGATCGAACCCGGACAGGTCGACCGTGAACCCGCTCTCCGCCGCGACCTCCTCGGTCAGCTCGCGAGGAAACCCATACGTGTCATAGAGGCGGAAGACCTCGGCCCCGTTGAGCTCTGTTACTCCGATGGTCTTGGCGCGGGCGATCAGGTCGGTCAATAGCGTCAGACCCGTCTCCAGCGTCCTGCCGAAGCGCGCCTCCTCCGTCTCGATCGCGCTCGCCACGAAGTCCCGGCGACTTCTCAGTTCTGGATACGCCTCGCCCATCTGCTCCACGACGATCCCGGCGGTCCGGGCAAGGAAGGGCTCAATCAGACCGATGTGACGGCCGATGCGCGACGCCCGTCGCAGAATGCGACGCAAGACGTAGCCACGTCCCTCGTTGCCGGGCAGCACTCCATCCGCGATCAGGAAGGCGATCGAGCGGGAGTGGTCGGCGATCACACGATGCGCGAATCCCCCATCTCCGCGCTCGTAAGCAACGCCGGAGATGCGCGCGACTTCGTCGACGATCGGCCGAAGAAGGTCGGTCTCGTAATTCGTGTCAACGCGCTGCAAAACCGTTGCTAGCCGTTCGAGGCCCATGCCGGTGTCGATACTCGGGCGTGGCAGCGGAGTCATCGCGCCCGCGGAGTCGCGATCGAATTGCATAAACACCAGGTTCCAGACTTCGAGCCATCGATCACAATCGCACTTGCCGATCGCGCACTCAGGCGCGTCGCACCGCCGCTCCGGTCCCCGATCCACCACGATCTCGCTGCAGGGCCCGCACGGTCCCGTGTCGCCCATCGACCAGAAGTTGTCCTTGTCGCCAAGACGGACGATCCGCTCAGGTGGAAGGCCCGCGACGGACCGCCAGAGCGCAACCGCCTCCTCATCCTGATAGTGGACAGTCGCGCTGAGGGTGACCGGATCCAACCGATACACCCGCGTGAGGAGTTCCCAGGCGAACCGAATCGCCTCCTCCTTGAAGTAATCGCCGAATGAGAAGTTGCCCAACATCTCGAAGAACGTCTGATGCCGTGCGGTTCTCCCCACGTTGTCGAGGTCGTTGTGCTTGCCGCCGGCGCGTACGACCTTCTGCGCCGTGACAGCCCGCCGGTACGGTCGTGACTCCACGCCGCGAAACACGTCCTTGAACTGAACCATCCCGGCGTTTGTGAACAGCAGCGTCGCGTCTGCCTGCGGCACGGCCGATGAACTGGGGACAATCTCGTGCCCGCGGTCGGCGAAGTACTCGAGGAACGCCTCGCGGATCGAGGCCCCGTTCACGGAAGCACCGGGTCTGTGGATTCCGTCAAAGGCGTGGCCGCGGCAATCGCGGCGGCGAAGATCAGAGAGAGCGACACTCCCGACGTACGCGATAGCGCGACGCAATCATCGTACTCAGGCGACGCGCTCGCGACCCCACCGAAGTACTTCACTTTCACTCGAACCTGTCCCCACGGCGTTTCCACCTCGGCGCTCCGACGCGATGCAACATAGCGCTCCATGCGCTGAGCCCGTACCCCCAGGGTGGTCGTATCGTGGATCATGCGCCGCGCCAGGCGCGACTCATCGTCGACCCGGCAAATGACGCTGACCCTGGTCGCCAGGCGATTCTTCTTCATGTGTATTGGTGAAAGGTAGACGTCCAGCGCGCCGTCGCCGAGGAGATTGTCCATCAGCGCCCCCAGGCGCTCGGGCGTATCGTCGTCGACGTTCGTCTCCAGCACGCTCACCGGCTCACGGGAAGCCGCGCTATTCACTGCCTCCCCGATCCAGACCCGCAGCGCGTTGGGCCACGGGAACTCCTTCCGCCCGAACCCGTATCCAATCGTCTGGACCCGCATGGCGGGTTGTCGGAATGTGCCGAACGTGGCGATGAGAGCCGCACCGGTTGGTGTCACCATCTCGCCCTCCGCCGGATTCGGTACGATTGTTGCCTCCGTACGGCGCAGGATCTCCAGGGTTCCCGGTGCCGGAACAGGGAGAACACCGTGCGCGGACCGGACCCGGCCGGAACCACTAGGCAGCGGTGAGACGAAGACCGATTCGATGCCGAGGTAACGCAGGCACCAGACCGCCCCGACGACATCGACGATGGCATCGATGGCACCAACCTCGTGAAAGTGCACCTCATCGATACCCGTGCCGTGGACTTCGGCCTCGGCGGTCGCCAGAACGTGAAACACCGCCGCAGCGCGCTCCCGTACCGCGCGTTCCTCGATCGAGGAGAGGATCGTCAGGACGTCCTTTAGATGCCGATGAGGCTGCTCATCGCGTAGCGCCACGTCGACCCGCGTCCCCGTGACACCCTTGCTCTCGTGAGGCGACGCGGTGATTTCATACCCGCGTACGGGTAGCGTTTCCAGGAAGGCTCGCAGCGCGCCGAAGGGAACGCCGGCATCGATCAGGGCGCCCAGTGTCATGTCGCCACTGATGCCCGAATAACAGTCGAAGTAGGCGATCGGCACTGTTCAGTGATAGCACAGGCGGGTGTCTTCCTCGGTACGAAACCTGGCCATGAACTCCCACGTCCATATAATCGACGGCACGTTGGACACGTTGCGCTGGGTGGGTGACGCGCTCGAGCTGATCGACCAGCGCGGCCTTCCGACTCAAGTTCGCATGGATCGTTGCGCCACAGTAGGCGAAGTCGCGCGTGCGATCCGCGAACTCCGCGTCCGCGGCGCACCGGCGATTGGCGTTGCCGCCGCCTACGGTCTGGCACTCGGTGGTCTCCATGCGAGGGCATCCACGCTGCCGGAATTCGTCAGTGTGGTTCGTTGCGATGCCGACAATCTCGCGGCGACCCGTCCGACGGCGGTCAACCTCCGCTGGGCGCTTGACCGAACGATGCGGGCTCTGGATGAGGCCACCGATGTCGATCACGGCCGTGCCCTGCTCCTTCGTGCTGCCCAGGAACTGCACTGCGAGGATGAACAGAACTGCCGCGCCATCGGGGCGTACGGTGCGCCGCTGATCCCACCAGGCAGCCGTGTTCTCACTCACTGCAATGCGGGAGCGCTCGCCACGACCGGTATCGGCACCGCCCTGGGGGTGATCCGCGCAGCCTACGGGGCGGGGCGAATCCGTGAGGTTCTCGTCGATGAGACGCGTCCGGTGCTTCAGGGTGCACGGCTAACCGCCTGGGAACTCGCCCAGGATGGGATTCCCGCGACTCTGATTACGGATAACGCCGCGGCGCACTTCATGAAGCTCGGTCGTGTCGATGTCGTCGTCGTCGGCGCCGATCGCATCACCGCGCGTGGTGATGTCGCGAACAAGATCGGCACCTACGGCGTCGCGCTCGCGGCCCGCGCCCACGGGCTCCCGTTCTACGTCGCGGCGCCCCTTGGCACGGTCGACTTCTCGTTGACCGACGGAGACGCGATCCCGATCGAGGAGCGGTCGTCGGACGAGGTCACCACGCTCGGTGGCGTGCGGATCGCGCCGCACGGGATCGCCGTCGAGAATCCTGCCTTCGACGTGACTCCGGCACGGTTCATCGCCGGGATCATCACCGAGCGTGGTGTGGCGCTGCCAGACTTCGCCGAATCGCTGAGCCGACTTCGTGCCGGGGAGACACTGCCGGGTCCAGTGATAGTACCGGCCTGATCGTGCCAGACGTCGTCGTCGTCGGGTCGATCGCCCTGGATTCGTTGCAGACGCCCTTCGGCCGAGTAGATGAAGTCGCGGGGGGCTCGGCTACGTATTTCTCGCTGGCAGCCCGCCACTTCGCGAGCGTGGGGATCGTCGGCGTCGCCGGAGAGGACTTTCCCCGAGCGCATCTCGATGGCCTTGTGGAGCGCGGGATCGACATCACCGGCCTCGAGGTCCGATCCGGGGCGACCTTCCGCTGGGCGGGCCGCTACGAGAACGATCTCAATGTCGCGCATACGCTCGATACGCAGCTGAATGTGTTCGCGGCGTTCCGGCCGCGTATACCCGAGTCGTACCGAACCAGTCACAATCTGTTCCTCGGCAACATCGCCCCGAGTCTCCAACGAGAGGTTCTGGATCAGGTCGAGCGTCCCGCATTCACGGCCATGGATACGATGAATTTCTGGATCCAGGGCAACCACACCGAACTCTCGAGTGTGATGAGAAGAGTGGACGCGGTGCTCATCAACGAAGCCGAGGCCAGACAGTTCGCGGGGAGCCACAACATCGCCCACGCGGCAAGGTACATCCAGGACCTTGGGCCACGCATCGTCGTGGTCAAGAAGGGCGAATACGGCTCCGTGTTGTTTCACCGCGACGAGCACTTCGTCGCACCGGCCTTTCCGCTCGAGGATGTTCGCGATCCCACCGGTGCGGGCGACTCCTACGCTGGGGCGTTCGTGGGTTATCTCGTCCGTGCCAGACGCATCGACGACGTGACGCTTCGGCAAGCCGTGGTCGTGGCCGGTGTCGTCGCTTCGTACACGTGCGAGGAGTTCGGCGTGGGCCGGTTGACCACGTTGACGCGCGACGAGATCGCCAATCGCGTCCGCTTGTTCCGCAAATACACCGAGTTCGACGAGGAGATGTTCTAACGATGGTAGCCGCGGTGGCGACGAAGAGTGATGTCCGTGACCTTGGTCTGGCCAGTCGTGGTCGGGCGCGGATCGAATGGGCAGCGGCCGAGATGCCCGTGCTCCGCCAGCTTCGCGACCGTTTCGCCCGTGAGAGGCCACTCAAAGGGTTGCGCATCGCCGCATGCCTGCACGTGACGACTGAGACGGCGAACCTCGCGATCACCCTCGCCCAGGGTGGCGCGGAATTGTGGGTCTGCGCCTCCAATCCGCTCTCGACCCAGGATGATGTCGCTGCGGCACTCGTGGCGGAACACTCGATGGCCGTCTTCTCGATCAAGGGGGAGGACGAGGGCACCTACTACCGGCACATCCGGACGGTCCTGTCGGCGAAGCCTGACTTCACGATGGATGATGGTGCGGACCTCGTCTCGGTTCTCCACAAGGGGGAGGCGGGCGACATCGCGCGCGTCATCGGTGGTACAGAGGAGACCACCACGGGGGTGATCCGCCTCCAGAGCATGGAGCGAAACAAAGTACTCAAGTACCCGATCGTCGCCGTCAACGAGGCGATGACCAAGCACTTCTTCGACAATCGCTACGGCACCGGGCAGAGCGCGCTGGATGGCGTGATCCGGGCGACGAACATCCTGCTCGCTGGACGAACGATCGTGGTCTGTGGCTACGGCTGGTGCGGGCGAGGGGTCGCGGCGCGAGCGCGCGGTATGGGTGCGCAGGTCATCGTCACTGAGGTCGATCCGCTTCGCGGGCTCGAAGCGGTGATGGATGGTTTCCGCGTTCTGCCGATGGCCAAGGCGGCTCGCGAGGGGGACGTGTTTATCACCGTCACGGGCGGGTACAACGTGCTCGATCGCAGGCATTTCCAGCGGATGAAGAGTGGGGCCATCCTCTGCAACGCTGGCCACTTCAACGATGAGATCAATCTCCCCGCCCTGCTTGAACTTGCCGGTGGGAAGAAGCGCCCGGTTCGCGACTTCGTGGAGGAATACCTCCTGGCAGACGGACGGAAGATCTACGTGCTGGCCGATGGACGACTCGTGAACCTCGGTGCGGCCGAGGGGCATCCGGCATCGGTGATGGACATGAGCTTCGCCAACCAGGCGCTCGCCGCGGAGTGGGTTGTGAAGAATCGGGCGAAGCTGAAGCCGAAGGTCTATGTCGTACCCGAGCCCATCGATCGCGAGATCGCGCGACTCAAGCTCCGGGCGATCGGCGTGGAGGTCGATCGATTGAGCCGGGAGCAGCGCGCTTACGCGTCCTCCTGGCAGTCCGGGACCTGATGGATCGGCAGCGTATAGTCTTTGGCACCGACGGCTGGCGAGCCGTTATCGCCGATGACTACACGTTCGCCAACCTCCGCATCTGTACCCAGGCGTTCGCCGAGGAGATGGTGGCGACTCGCGCGCAGCCGTCCTGCGTCATCGGCTACGACAATCGGTTTAGCAGCGAGCACTTTGCGGCGGCGGCAGCCGAGGTACTCGCCGCCTATGGCGTTCGGGCAATCCTCTGCCAGCCGGGCTCGCCAACGCCCGTCCTTTCGTTCTCGATCATCGACCGTCAAGCCTCGGGCGGAGTCATCATCACCGCGAGCCACAACCCGGCCATCTGGAACG
>VGOZ01000063.1 GCA_016875715.1 Chloroflexota bacterium
AGCACGTGCCCGTCGAGCTGCGCGACGCTCTCGCGGTGTCCTGGTGACAAAGCCTCTGATGCCGAAAGGCGTTGAGCACCGTAGATGCCGCGATTACGCAACTCGCGCAGTTCGTGTGACAAAGCCTCTGATGCCGAAAGGCGTTGAGCACGACCGCGCGTACTATCTGCTCGACGCGGGCCGTTCGGCGTGACAAAGCCTCTGATGCCGAAAGGCGTTGAGCACCAGCAGCAGTCGAAAACTTTCAACGGTGCGATGTCGAGTGACAAAGCCTCTGATGCCGAAAGGCGTTGAGCACTCGGGCCGCGCTTCCTTCATCAGGGCGATGTAATTCGTGACAAAGCCTCTGATGCCGAAAGGCGTTGAGCACCAGGTCGAGACGGGATTACACGCCCATCGTGCGAGCGAGTGACAAAGCCTCTGATGCCGAAAGGCGTTGAGCACTGCGGCAGCTGTTTCCGACTCTACGGCCGTAACGGCCAGTGACAAAGCCTCTGATGCCGAAAGGCGTTGAGCACATGCACCGGCGCGCATGTATGGTTCTGCCCATTCCTTGTGACAAAGCCTCTGATGCCGAAAGGCGTTGAGCACCGCTGCTTGTAGTTCGCAAGCGCCCCCGCGTCCACGTGTGACAAAGCCTCTGATGCCGAAAGGCGTTGAGCACCTGTCGCGTGTCACGCAGATCCCGTCGGCGACTGGAGTGACAAAGCCTCTGATGCCGAAAGGCGTTGAGCACAGAGATATCGTCGAGAACGGTCTCCTCGATGGTGTCGTGACAAAGCCTCTGATGCCGAAAGGCGTTGAGCACAAGGCCGAGACCAAGGCGAAGCGCCGCGTATCGCGTGACAAAGCCTCTGATGCCGAAAGGCGTTGAGCACCAGGGCCTTCACAGAACGCGACACACCTGGGCCGGGAGTGACAAAGCCTCTGATGCCGAAAGGCGTTGAGCACCGCATAGTAGGCTTCACTGGCGACGCGGCCGTGCAGTGACAAAGCCTCTGATGCCGAAAGGCGACTGCCCGCTGAGCGACCTTACTCCGAACGCCGCCCCGGTCCCTGGCCCCGCTCCGCGTCCCCCATAATCCCCGCACCCCACCGGGAGGCACGTCCCCTGGCCACCATCGTCGTCTGTGGCGGCGCCGGTTTCATCGGCGCGAACTTCGTCCGCTACTGGCTCGGCGCCTACCCCGGCGATCGGGTCATCGTGTACGACGCGCTCACCTACGCCGGGAATCTGCCCAGCCTGGCCGACCTGGAGGGGCGCTACGCGTTCGTCCGCGGCGACATCGGCAACCTCGACCTCCTCGTGCATCTCTTCGAGCGGGAGCGACCGACCTACGTCGTCAACTTCGCCGCCGAGTCGCACAACAGCCGCGCGCTGCTCGATCCGGCCGCGTTCTTCCGCACGAATGTGCTCGGCACGCTGGCGCTGCTCCAGGCCGTGCGCGACGCCGGCATGCCCCGGTTCCACCACGTGTCCACCTGCGAGGTCTACGGCGACCTAGCGCTGGATTCGCCCGAAACGTTCACCGAGGCAACACCCTACGACCCGAAGACGCCCTACAACGCCTCGAAGGCGGCCGGGGACATGGCCGTCCGCGGGATGACGCACACGTTCAAGCTGCCGGCGACGATCTCGATCTGCGCGAACAACTACGGCCCCTACCAGTTCCCCGAGAAGGTGATCCCCTTCTTCACGGTGCGCGCGCTCCAGGGACTCCCCATGCCGCTCTACCGCTCCAGCGCGAACCGGCGCGAGTGGCTGCACGCGATCGACCACTGCCGCGCCATCGACCTGATCCTGCGGCGGGGGCGCATCGGCGAGACGTACAACGTTGGCTCCGGCGTGGAGCTCGATGTGGAGCAGATCGCCGACGCGATCATCACCACGCTGGGGGTGAGCCCCTCGCTGCGCACCTACGTCGAGGACCGGCCGGGGCTGGACCGGCGGTACCTGCTCGATTCCTCGAAGATCCGGCAGGAACTGGGTTGGAAGCCGACGATCGAGATCGGCACGGGGCTGCCGGAGACGATCCGCTGGTACCAGGCGCACGAGGCGTGGTGGCGGCCGCTGCTGGCCCGGCTGGCGGTGAACGAAGAGGCGTGGAAGAGCAGGGAGGGGACCCTCACCCAGCCCTCTCCCGCGGGCGGCAGAGGGTAGGTTCGGGGCTCCGGGCGGAGGCTCGCGCCGTGGTCGAGCCGGCGATCGGGGAACAGGTCATCCGCGCGAGTCAGGCCGTGCGATCCGAGGCGACCGTCATCCAGTGTGGATGGGGGGGTCGTGGGTAGTGGGCGGAGAAGGGTCTCCGGGGAGGAAGGGGCCCGGGGAGCGATCCCCCGGTTCCTAATCCCTCAGGGCGGGCATGACCTCCTCGACGAACCGCATTACCGGCTCGGTGGAGGTCACGTGGCCGAAATCGCCCAGAAGGTGGCTCATCCCTGCCTTCTTGAACGGCGCGATCGCGTCGATCCAGACCTGCGAATCCGCCTTTGTCTTCGGCAGCGGCGCCTCGCGCGTGAGGGTCAGGACGATCTTCGCGGGGTCGCGCCCGGCGGCCTCGGCGCTGCGGTGGATGATATCGCGCTTGTGGATGAAGGTCTCGATGCCGCGGCCGGCGCCGGTGTTCCACCAATCGGCCTGGCGGCCGACGAGCGGGAGCATGAGCTGCTCGCCGCCGCCGCCGATCATCACCGGCGGTACGGGATTGGGCCGGGGCGGTGCGTAGGCTTCGGTGATCCGGAAGTGCTTGCCGTGGAAGGTGGGCGCCTCCTCGGTCCACATCTTGCGGCATATTTGGATGGCCTCATCCAGTTCGCCAATGCGCACGGCCGGACGAGGGAAGGGCCAGCCGTACTTGTGGTACTCCTCCTCGCGCCAGCCGGCGCCGATGCCCAGAACGAAACGTCCGCCGCTGAGGTGCTGAAGGGTGCCAGCCATCTTGGCGAGCAGCGCCGGGTTGCGGTAGCCGACGCCGAGGACGTGGTGGCCGACGAGCACGGTGGGGTGGCGCGCCGCCAGCCAGGTGAGGGCGACGAATCCCTCCAGGAACGGGTCGGTCTTGCGATCGAAGCCGTAGAAGTGATCGCAGACCCAGACGGAGTCGAAGTGCTTCAGGACGGCGGGGAAGATGTGGCGGTCCTGGTAGGTGACGAGGGGGACGTAGTTGCTCTCGGGCGGGCCGATCGCGGGGGAGATCCAGCCGAACTTCACGGGCAGCTCCTTGTGTGGGAGGATGGTAACGGGCGGGGCACCGGGCGGCGGCGAGGCATCGGAACTTCTCGCGGAGTTGTCCAAAAACCCTTGCCCGCGGACGCGGCGAGGGTGGAGCGAAGCGGAGGGTGAGAATCGCGGCCCGCGTCGGCAGTTCCCGATCGCACCGTGGAGTGAACCCCATTTTCCGGACCATGGGAATCCCCCGGAATCGCTGTACTTATGGCAAGTGGTGTGATCGGGGAGCACGAAGCAGGAGGGGACATGGCGAACCAGTACACGCCGGCGTTCAGGCGCGCGACGGTCGAGGACCTCCTGGCTGGAGCGAAACGACCGATCGAGGTCTGTCTACTGGCGCGTGACCAGAGCGCTGCAGGGCGATGGCTGGTAGATCAACCACAAACGCGTCTTGCGGGTCATGCGCGCCGAGTCGCTTCTGTGTCAGTTCAAGCGGCGCTGGGTGGTCACCACCGACTCCCGTCACGGGCAGAGGACCTACCCGAATCTGATTCGCGCACTGACCGTGTCCCGTCTGCACCAGGCGTGGGTCGCGGACGTCACCTACGTGCGGCTGCCCCACAGCTTCGTTTACCTGGCCGCGATTCTCGAAGCGTTCAGCCGCAAGGTGATCGACTGGGCGTTGGCGGCGGGGACCCCGGACGAGAACGCGCAGGCGGAGTCGTTCTTCAAGACCCTGAAGGTGGAGGAGGTGTACCTGAAGACATACCGCACCTATGAGGAGGCGGCGCACTACATTGGCCGCTTCATCGAGGACGTGTACAACGCTAGGCGGCTGCACTCGTCGATCGACTATCAATCACCCACCGAGCACACGCCTATGAAGCGGTCCGCAGAGCCGCTCGCATCGTGAAAGATCACATTGTTACGCAAAGAGGGGACTTCCCCTGGTGCGGTCTCAGGGGTGCCGTCCAGGTGCAGTCCACACAGCGGGCGAGGGGTGTTTGCGCCCGCCGCCTCGTCGTCCCTGGCGAAACCGTCACGGGCAGCGCCACTCGTCCGCACCGAGGGGTACTATCCCCGCCGTGGCCAGCGCGCGCGCCAGGCGGATGGTCGCAACCTGGGTCCTGCCCATCGCGTTTCTCGTCCTGGCGACGTTGTACAGCGTCGTCGTCCCGCCCTGGGAGACCCCCGACGAACCGGGACACTTCCGCTACGTCGAGTTTCTCCGTCGGACCGCCAGTCTACCCGTGCAAGATGGCCAGATTCCGGCGCACCAACCACCCCTCTACTACGCCCTTGCCGCCCTCGCGATCCTGCCGGCGGACCTGAGCGACACGTCCGGCGCCCTTCGCCCGAATCCACGATTCGTGTGGGCCGGGAACGGAGGAACGGAGATCAACGCCGCCCGGCACACGACGGCCGAGACGTTTCCCTTCCGCGGCCATTCTCTGGCGCTGCATTTGGCCCGACTTGTCTCGGTCGTTCTCGGCGCGGCAACCGTGGCACTAGTCGTGGTCACCGCGCGGGAGATCTTCCCGGAGCAGGGGCATTACTGGCTCCTCGCCGGCGCGGCGGCCGCGTTCAACACTCAGTTCATCTTCCTCAGCGGCGCGATCAATAACGATGCGATGGCCGCGCTGGCGGGTGCGGGCGCGATTCGGGCGACACTCCACGCCTGGCGCGGCCAGGCCAGGGGGCGCACATGGCTGACCATCGGCATCTGGTTAGCGGCCTGCTTCCTCGCAAAAACGACCGCGCTCGGTATCCTCCTCGCCAGCACGCTGGTGCTCCTGGTGTCGCTGGGCTCGTGCAGAACGTTGTCGCAGGCCAGTGCACGATGCGGCGCGTTCGCGGCACCGCTGATCGTCGTCGTCGGCTTCTGGTTCGGCCGAAACCAGGTGCTCTATGGCGAGCCCACCGGCTCCACGATCTACCGCTCCTTCTGGACCCAGAATCTTGCGACCGGGCCCCTCGCGGTCGATCACCTGGATGACATCGTGTGGACCCAGTTCCGATCCTTCTGGGGTCTCTTCGGGTGGATGAACTTGCCCGCGCCAGGCTGGTATTACGCGGGGCTTGCGGTCGCGGCTCTCTGCGCCACGATCGGCGTCTGCGATCTCCTCGCGCGGCCAGAGGCGCATACGACGGGAGGGAGAGGCACCCGCGCCGCGATCGCGATCGCGCTGCTGTTTGTCGCCGCCCAGGAGGCGTTCGTCCTCTGGCTGATCGGCGAGTGCGGCGGTTCCTGCCACCAGGGCCGCTACCTGTTCCCGGCGATCCTGGCAGTGGCGCTGCTGCTCGGGTCAGGGATCGGCCGGGTGCTCGAGCGGCTGAATGCCCGTTCCCGGGCAGTCTCCATCGTCTTCACCTGTACTCTGGGGGTCGCTGCACTGGCGATGCCCTTCGGACTCATCGGTCCGGCGTACAGCGGCCCTCCGGAAGCGAAGTCCACACTTCTGTCTGTCGATCGGCGGCCGTCCGTGCGCATCGGCGAGGCGTTCGAATTGGCCGCGTACGAGATCGAAGTGGCGCCAACCCGCGATCGCGCCACGATCCGCCTCTTCTGGCGTGCCCGACAGGTGCCAGATCTCGACTATTCCGCGTTCCTGCACCTGGTCGATGGAACCGGGCGCCTCGTCGCGCAGCGCGATCGGGCGCCGGGCGTGGATCGCGACTATCCGCCGACCAGCTGGGCGGTTGGCGACATCGTGCGGGACGAGCGGGTCATCGAGTTGCCGGCAGACTTCCCGACCGGCGGCTTCCACTGGCGTCTCGGCCTATACGATTGGCGTACCGGCGTGCGCCTGCCCGTCCTTGACGGCTCGCGACGAGACTTCGTCGAACTCATCCCCTGACAGGCAGTCGGCAGCCTACGCCGCCCACGCCTCGCGGCCACCGCGCCCGTCCCACCGCCGCCAGCAGATCCCGCGCCCCAGCCGGTGGCGAGGACGAACCCCGTCTCAGGCCAGCGCGCGCGCACCGCGTCGGCAACCCCCAGGCCCGACATCCCCGCGCCGAGGCTGAGGTCGCAGACCACGACGTCGAAAGTCTCCACCGCCAGCGCGCCCAGCGCCTGCTCGCCCGAGTCGGCCGTCGCCACCGTATGACCGTGGGGCGCCAGGATGCACGCGACCATCCGCGTCAGGCGCAGCTCATCGTCGATCGCGAGGATGCGCAGCGGCGCCGATCGCGGTGAAGGCGAGGCAGGAAAGTGCACAACCCGATCCCGGAGTTGCACCCGGGAAATACCCTTCTGCGAGGCCGCTGCCCCCTCACCGGAACAGCGCCCACCACACCTCCGCCGCCACGGTCACGACCATTCCCACCATCGGCGCGTTCATCTTCGTGTCGATCCGCGCGATCTCCCGCTCGAGGTCCTCCACAGCGCGGCGCGTCACCAGTTCGTACGCCGTGAGCGGCTCGGCGGCGACGACCGACCGGGTGCGTCGACGTCTTTCGGGGGCGGGGTTCGGTGCCGCCTTCACGCGATCTCCTCGTCGTGCTCGGGAAGATCCAAGCGCAGCTGCTGGTCGCGTCGATCGCCCTCCGCCACGACGCCGATGCCGCCCGCGCGCTCCCGTTCGAGGAGCGCCTCGGCGCCCAGACGGGCGAGCGTTTCCGCCAGCGTCTCGGCCCCGGCGCCCACCGCCTCGCGCGTGCGCGGGAGCCGACAGAGCGTGTCGATGAAGCGGCCCACCCGGCGCACGTCGACCTGGTCCGCCTCCTCCAGCGCCCGCCGGATGAGCACGCGCACGAGCGCAACCTCATCTTCGAGCAGCGGCCGTCCGGCTGCGGCATCTAGCGCGGACCGCGCCGCGGCGGTCAGCGTCGGCGCGTAGAGCCCACCATCGCGTGCGCCGCAAATCATCCTGTCCACGGCCGATATGGGCGTCGCACACCGCCCCGGGCGACGCCGCCCTCCGCCCCGGACCGGCCGCATCCTCAGAGCGCCTGTACCGGCGGGGCGGGAACGCCCCGGCTGTATGATCGCTGCGACGCGAGGAGGTTGCCGTGCCCGCCCGACCCGTGAAGATCCGGATCGACTACTGCGCCGAGTGCGGCTACGACCACGAGGCGCTCGACCTCGCCGCCGCGCTCATGAAAGAGTTCCACATGTTCCTCGACGGGATCACCATCAAGCCGTCGGGCGATGGCGCCTACGACGTGCGGGTCGATGACGACCTCGTCCACTCCATGTACCGCGATGGCGGCTTCGGCGATCGCGCGGCGATCCTCAGCGCGGTGCGTGGGAAGCTGGCCTGAGACAGCTGCCACGGACCGTCCGCGGGTGGATGAGGCATCCTACTGGATACCCCGGCGGGTGGTTCACGCCGGGTGTCTTTTTCTCGGTGTCCTGCTGTTCACCGTCGCCGTCGGCCTCGGCTTCTGGCTGCGCGCGATGGCCGGATTCCTGATCGTCGAGGCGTCGCCGCTCGGGCCGGTCGATGCGATCGTCGTACTCGGCGGCGGCCAGCCGGAAGGGACGCGAGAGGCCCGGGCGGCGGAGATCTACCGGCGCGGTCTGGCGCCCACCGTCGTCACCACGGGCGGCCCGGTTCTCGGCGAGGCGCGCGCCACCTACGCCGACTTCTCTGTCCAGCGTTTGGTAAGGCGTGGCGTCCCCCGCGAGTCGGTCGTGGCCACGAATGTGGGCGACTCGACCGTGACCGACGCACAGGGCGCGCGCGTGCTCGCAGAGCGGAACGGGTGGCGATCGCTGATCGTCGTGACGGATAGCTGGCATAGCCGGCGGGCCAGGATGGCGTTCGACTTCGTCTTCGCCGGCTCCCCGATCGCGATCGCGCACGCGCCGGCGACGTCACCTCGCTTCGCACCCGACGCGTGGTGGCTCGACGAGGCGAGCGCGCTGTTCGTCCTCAGCGAGTACGCCAAACTCGCCGCGTTCCTCATCGGTTACCCGCCAGAGACGTACGACTCCCCGGGCTAACGGGAGCTGGCGGGAAGGCTGCGGTCCGGACGGCCGACGCGATCTCAGCTCGCGGCGTGCCCGAGGATCCGCACCCGTCTGTCGACGCTCTTCCATGCGGTATCCGTCTTCAGGATCGCCGCGGCGTGGATCGAGATCGCGGTCGCGCGGACGAGGGCGTCGGGAAGCCTCAGCCGAGTTCCGGCGCGAATCCGCGCCGCCTCCGTGGCAATCTCGACGGTGAGAGGTTCGAGACGAAGGAGGAAATCCCGGACGAATCATTGCATGCGATCGACCGCGGGCTGGCCGCGACGCATGGGACCCACAGGCGTTTCGGCGTAGGCCGAGACCGGCAAGACAAGTTCGTCACGACCGTGAACCGAGAAAGCCTCGCGCGCTGCCTGGTGGTGTAGGTCCGAGCTATCGCGAAAGGCGATGACCGCATTCGCGTCCAGCACGATGAGGGCCACCGCGCTATCTACCCGGCGGCCGGTCTCTCGTCCCACTCGGCACGCGGGCGATCGAGGTATCCCGGACCGTCGTCGCCCTTGCCAGCACCAGCGTGCTGGGCAACGACATCGGCGAACCGCTTGAGCGTGATCCTGCCCGGACCATCCACCTCCACGACGAGGTCGTCACCGGCCTGCATCCCCGCGTCTCGTAACGCCGCGACGGGAATGGTCGCCTGATTCTTCCGACTCAACCGGGTGCGTCCGCCAACGAGACGCTGTACCTCACTCATAAGAAGCGCAGTATCAGCCCTGCGCCCCCAGTCCGTGGAGGCACGGCCGCGCTACGGCCCCTCGTCCCCCGGTCGGCGGATCGACCGCTGGCGGAACTCCCGGTAGGGAAACCGCCCGAGCGCCGTCTCGTCGATCTCAACCCCGAGGCCCGGCGCGCGCGGTACGTCGATGTACCCGTCCACGACCCGGAAGGGGTTGCGCTGGACCTGATCGCCGACCTCGGTGAAGTTGACGAAGTACTCGAGGATGAGGAAGTTCGGAATCGCCGCGCACACCTGCAGGCTCGCGCCCAGGCCGACCGTTACCGAGTTGTAGTTGTGCGGCGAGATCACCACGTCGTACGGCTCGGCCATCGCCGCGATCTCTTTCAACTCGAGGATCCCCCCACAATTGCAGATATCGGGATTGAGGATGTCCGCCGCACGGCGTTCGAGCACCTCACGGAACTCGTTCTTCGTGTACAGCTCCTCTCCGGTCACGACCGGAATGGCGATCTGGCGCTTCGCCTCGGCGAGCATGGGCACGTTCTCGGCCAGGCACGGCTCCTCATACCAGAACGGCTCGTACTTTTCGATCTCCCTCGCCACCCGCACCGCGTGCATGGGGGCAAGCCGGCGATGGACCTCGACGAGGATGTCCACATCGGACCCGACGGCCTCGCGCACCGCCGCGACCCGCTCGATCGCGTGCCGCTCCTGCCGCCGGTCGATGAAGCTCCGCCAGGGATTCGGGAACGGGTCGAACTTCAGCGCCGTGAATCCCATCGCCACGACCCGTTTCGCCCCGGCGACCAGGTCCTCGACGCTGCCGCCCTCGCCCCACCCGTTCGCGTAGACGCGGATTCGCTCGCGGCACTTCCCGCCGATCAGGTTGTAGACCGGCTGGCCGCATGCCTTGCCCACGACATCCCACATCGCCTGCTCGATGCCGGAGACGGCGCAGTAGAAGTCCATCGCCCCACGCCGGGTCGCCCAGTCCAGGTAGAGCACCTGCATTGTGTGCTTGATGTCGAACGCCGAACGCCCGACCAGATAGCGGCGCATCGCGTGCACGTGCGCCTCGATCGCCCGATCGCGGTCCGACTGCGTGTAGCACTCGCCCCACCCGACCAGGCCGTCCTCGGTGGTGAGCTTCACGAGCAGCCAGTTCTTGCCCCGCCCCGGGTGAACGAGGAACGTGGCGACATCGGCGATCTTCTGCGCGGCGGCGATCTCGGTGAGTGTCACAGCGAACAACCTACCACAGTCGCGCTCGTGCTGCCGGCGCGTGCGGCCGTGAAAGACAACAATACCGAGGACTCCCCGTGGTCCGGGAGATGAGGTTCACTCCAGGGAGAACGGTACGGGACCGGCGGCGGCGACGAGCGCAGCCACCCCTCATCCGCGCGCACGTGGGCGCGCGGATAACAGGCTCGCGTGGCGATCCTCACTTCCCGAACAATTGCGACGCCAGAATGACGGCGGCCACGGAATCGGTCCCGAGGCTCCCGCGCCGGAGCAGCGCCGCGGCCATTCCTCCATCGCGCCGGCCTGCCTACGATGCTTGCGAAGGAGTGGCCAGGATGGGCGATGGCATCGAGATACGTGAGGATCCGGCACGGCCTCTGGCGGCGATGCGCCGCGTGGGCGTGAAGGATGTCGGCCTGGAGGTGCCCACCGCGCTGGGGGCAATCGCCGCCTCGCTCGAGCGGCGCGGGCAGAAACCGGCCGGCCCGCCGGTGTTCCGCTACTTCGATCGGACCGACGCCGGCCTCACCATGGAGTTCGCCTTTCCCACCGCCGCGCCAGTCGAGGACGATGGCGAGATCCGCGGGACGAGCCTGCCCGCCGGCCGCGTCGCGTCCTTCTGGCACGTCGGACCCTACAACCTGCTCGGGGGCGCCTGGGCGAGCTTCCACGAAGCCCTGCGCCGGCGCGGCCACACACCGTCCATGGGCGGCTGGGAGGTGTACGGGATGGCACCCGGCGGCGAGCCCGATGCTGCGAAACTGCGCACCGAGCTCGTCCAGCCGATTCGGAGCTGACTCTACCGCGCCCCAACCGGCTCGCGGATCTCCACCGGCTCCTCGAGATTCAGCCAGGCGACTTCCTCTGGGGTGAGCTCGATCTCGAGCGCGCCGAAGCAGTCGTTCAATTCCGGCACCGTCCGCGGGCCGATCAGCGCGAATACGGGGAAGGGCTGATGCAGCACCCACGCCAGCGCGATCTGGGTGTTGGTGCAGCCCTTCTTCTCCGCCATCCGGTGCGTCCGCGCCAGCCGCGCCCAGTTCTTCGGATCGTCATAGGTCCGCAGGACCATCAGGTCGTGCACCGACAGGCCCGATTCCGGTCCGGCGCCGCGCGTCATCCGACCCGAAAAGAACCCCCGCGCCTGCGATGACCAGGCCAGTACCGGCATCTGCGTCTGCGTGTACCAGGCCAGCGCCGCGACATCGCCCGCGAGACTGAGGCAGCCAGCCCAGCCGTACATGTATTCGTTCATGACCGCCAGCGAGTGATTGGGGCTGCTCACCGAAAGGGGCACCTTCCCCGTCACCGCCGCGTAGGCATTCGCCGCGCCCAGCCGCGCCGTCGACCAACTCGACCCGCCCACGACCTTCGCTTTTCCGGATCGGACACAGGCGTCGAGTCCGTCCACGATCACGTTCACCGGCACCTTCTCGTCGTCTTTGTGGAGCACATACATATCCGCGTAGCCGGCGCCGGTGCGCTCGAGCGCGATGTTGAGATCGCCGACGATGTGCTCGGGTGTCATCCGCGAGATCAGTTCTGGTTCGACCGGATGCGCCCCCTTCGCCATCACGATCATGTCCTTCCGCGTCCCGCGGGTCTTCAGCCACGCGCCGAACGCCGCCTCGCTGGCGCCCCGCCCGTAGACGTTCGCCAGGTCCACCGCGTTGCCCCCGGCACCGTGGAACGTGTCGAGCAGGTCGTTCGTCAGTTCCTGGTTGTTGGTGTGGAAAACCATCGATCCGAGGATGAGCCGCGAGACCCGGTCGCCGAGCCCGCGGATCGTGCCGTACTTCATGTCGCCTTCTTCCCTCTCGTGCGCGATCGGCCAAGCACCGATCGCGTGGCGCTCATCCTACTCCCCGCGAGGTGGGTTCGGCGTCGCCCCGGATCGAGTGGATACGCACCGCCGGACTGCCCTCGCACGCTCATCCATGCGCATTGAGAAGCAGGAGATGAGGTCGGTACCCCCGCCTGGTGAGACCTCTCACGTGATTCCCGGCAACGCGGCGCGAGGCACGGCTGCATCCGCCAGATTCCGGAAGAATGCCTCACCGACCGCGTCTGCCGGGTAGAGCAACTCGATGCGCAGTTCATCGAGCGAGACTTCGCGCGCTTGCCCGAACCGGGCGATCATCGACACCGTGGCGATTGTCTGCCCATGCACGCGGAACCGGGGGCACACCAGCAGGTCGCCGGTCTCGCCCGTCGTCGCTGGCAGGGGACCGACAAGACGCTGCACCCGATCGAGCATCTGCTGAAGCTTTCCGTCCGGCGCAGCGTCGGCGACCTCGCGGCGAAGACGGCGCATGATCGTGGCCGCGACCTCGGCGTAGTTCTCCAGCGCCTCGCGGATCGGACCCGGCGCGAGCATCCCCGTCAGGAGATCCGCCGGAGGCGGGCCAAAGAGCGCGGTGAAGCGGACCGCGCCCTCATTCGCCGTGACAACGTTCCACCACCGATCGATCGCGAACGCGGGACAGGGCTCGTGAACCTGGAGAAGTCGCTCTACGGCGAAGCGGTACGGCGCGACTGCCTCGCTCGCGAGGCCGAGTTCAGGGTAGCAGGGCGGAAACCCGGCCGCGACGTGGAGCGCATTGCGCTTGCGCGCCGGGATGTCCATAGCCTCGGCCAGCCGATCGACTGTGGATCGCCTCGGCCGCGACCGCCCGCTCTCGATGAAGGAGAGATTCCTTTGCGCCAGGCCGACCTCGCGCGCGAGAGCGAGCTGGCTGAGACCGCGGCGCGACCGCCAGACGGCGACAAGCGCGCCGATCCACGACCTACCGTCATCATCTCCACGTCGGGCCCGATTGTCGTCGTTGCCGCGCCGCACGACGATGATGTTTCAGGGAATTGTTGCCATTCCCTCTATCTCGTACCATCCGACCGACGCGCGAAGGGAGCGGGCTCGATGCGGATTCTCTGGTGGTGCCTGACGGTCGGTTTTCTGGGACTCAACATCTACGCGTTCGCGACCGGCGACTTCGCCGGTCTGGTCGCCTACCTCGGCAACCTGGGTCCGTGGGGCATCCTCGCGACCGTGGATCTGGTGCTGGCGCTGGGCATCGGACTCTTCTGGATGGTGCGCGACGCACGCTCACGCCGCCGTTCGGCGCTGCCCTACGTCGTCGCAACGTGCCTGACCGGAAGTCTCGGCCTGCTCTTCTACCTTGCGATGCGCGCGCCGGAGGACAGGACCGGAGAACCCGCCGCGAGGTGATGGCTCCGCAGACACAAATCGCTGATCGGCGCGTGATCCATCGCTTCGCCTGGGTCGCGCGGCCGAGCGAAGCGCCGATGGAAGAGAGGCTCTCGCGCCGGGACCTGGCGTCGACTATCTGATCGGGCGAGGCCCGTACCCGCCTATCCTCTCGCTACCCACCGGCGCGCGAACGCCAGCGTCTCACGCGCATAGGTCAGCGGCTCGGGACCGATCGATCGCCAGATCGCCGTCGCCGCGGCCAGTTCCGGGATCCGCGCGTCGAACGTCTCCGCCACGATCCAGCCGTCGTACCCCAGCTCCCGCAGCGCCGCCCACACGCCCGCCCAGTCCACCTGCCCGCTCCCCGGCACGCCGCGGTCGTTCTCCGAAAGGTGGACGTGGATCAGATGCCTCCCCGCCGCTCGGATCGCCGAGGCGGAGTCCTTCTCCTCGATGTGCATATGGAATGTATCGAGGAGGAGCCCAAACCCGGGGCGATCGACCTCCGACGCCAGCGCCACACCCTGCGCTGCGGTCGTGACGAGGTAGGTCTCGAAGCGGTTCAGTGGCTCGAATGCCAGGCGCACGCCTCGTTCCGCGGCGAGGGACGCGACCTCCTGCAGACCCTCCGCCGCCAGCGCCAGTTCTTCCATGGTCGGCGGTCGTCCGATGTGAAACCCGACCGGGCTCGCCAGCGGCCCGCACACCAGATCCGCCCCGATCGCGACCGCGACCTCGCTCACCGCGCGAAGATGGGCCAGTCCCCGCGCCCGCTCCTCCGCCCGGGTGAGGCTCGCGCCGGCGGGCATCGAGGTCGAGACGGTCGCCGCCAGCCCGAGGGCACGCAGCGCATCGCGGACCCCCGCCCGATCGACGCCGGTTGGATCGAAGACCGGCACCTCCACCCCGTCGTATCCCATCGCCGCCAGCGCTGGCAGCACGGCGATCTGCGACGGGCCGATCTGCCCACCGAACGCCATGAGGTTGATCCCAATTCGCACCGAAAGACCGCCTGACCCCGAGACCCCGACCCGTCGCCCGCGGTGCCTCAGTCCACCGCCGGCGGGTCCTCGATGGGCGCCACCGCCGGCTTGCCGCCCAACCGCCGATAGTGCGCCGCGACGAGCACTTCCGGCACCTGGATCGACATCCCCCCGTCGACGACCAGGATCTCGCCGGTGAGCCACGACGCGTCGTCCGAGGCGAGGAACAGCGCCGCACCGGCGATGTCGTCCGGCGTGCCCACCCGACCCATTGGGCAGGCATCGGTGAAGCTCCAGGTCTGGTGCGGGTCGCGGTGGATCGCCGCGCCGCTGCTCTCGGTCACGACGTGGCCGGGCGCGATCGCATTGACGCGGATGTTGTGCCGCCCGTAGTCGATCGCCAGGTTGCGGGTCAGATTGTTGATCCCACCCTTCACCGCGTTGTACGCCGCCAGTTGCGGGCTCGCCGCCAGCCCATTGACCGAGGAGATGTTCACGATCGCGCCGCCGCCCCGCTTTCGCATCTCCGGGATCGCGTACTTCGCGCCCAGGTAGATCGACTTCAGGCCCACGTCGAGCGTCCGGTCCCAGTCCTCCTCGGCGAGATCGACCGCCCGCCCGCGCGCCGACCAGGTTGCGTTCTGGACTAGGACATCCAGGCCACTGTACCGCTCGACCGTGGCAGCGACGAACCGGCGCGTATCCGCGCTCGACGAGACGTCGCCCTGCACGAATAGCGCATCGCCGCCCGCTTCCCGGATCGTGGCCGCCGTCTCCTCGCCCAGCGCCACCCGCCGGTCGGTCACGACGACCACCTTCGCCCCCTCGCGCCCGAAGCGCAGCGCGATCCCCTTGCCGATCCCGGATGCTGCCCCGGTGACGATCGCGACCTTGCCGTCCAGTCTGCCCATTGGTCCTTCCACCTTCGCGGCCGTCCCCCTCGTCGGGCGCCGCCGGCCGCCGATTCTACGGCCCTGCCGCCGTTGCCACGACCGGTTCAGCGCGCTGTCAACCCCTGGTTGTCGCGACCGCGATCGTCGAGGCAGCCACTCATAGGCCGGCTCGGCGGTCACCCCCGCGGCCAGCGCCACGGTCCGATCGTCCCGATCCAGGACCAGCGGTCGCGGCGTCGCCTGCGGGAACTCCGCCCGCGCCTCCCGCAGCGCGCACGTCGCAGTGGATGGTGGCCGGATCTGCCCGCGTCGCGCAGGCCTGGAGCAGTTCGCTTGTGCCATCCGGATACCGGGCCAGGTAGTCCACCTCATGCCCGCCGGCCGTCCGGATCGCCGCAATGTTCACGCTCCGGTCGCCGCCCGCCGGTCTCGCCACACCCGGCGCGATTGCCGCCGGGCCGCCGACCTCGGCCCGCCTCAGCGGCGCGCGCTGGCCCCATCGGCGCGCTGCGCCTCGGTCGGGACTGTCCACGCCGGCACCACCCCGGGTTGGACAACCTCGAGCAGGTCGCCGAGGAAGACGTACCGCGCCCGCGTGTCCGGCCCGCGGAGGTAGCGCCGCAGGATCCCCGCCGTCCGCGGGTCGCGCGCGTTCAGGTCGGCGAGGATCTCACCGATGGGCGGTTGGGCCACACCCAGATGTGCGTAGTAGGCATCGATCGTCGCGTCGAGACATCTCTGCAGCGCGAGTTCGGCCGTGGCCGGATCGTCGAGGATCGCGGTGCGCGCCGCGGCGTAGGCGGCGAGGACGCGGGCACGGGGATCGCTCATTTGGTGACCTCGAAGTGGGTAGCCTGGTAGCTCGCGAAGGAGCGACAGATCTCGCGGAGCGCGTCGAGCACGGCGCGATGCTCCGCCCGCTCCCCCTCGGTCTTAAAGATGACGCGCATGTACTGCCAGGTACCGAGGAACGCCTGGTACGCCTCCCCGGAATCGACGACCACCTCGGCCGACTGGAGCAGGCTCAGCAGATCCTCGCGCTCGGCGCCGGTCACGGCCTGCTGGATCGCCGTCCGCGCCGCGGCGATCGCCCGCGCGCGCGCGGCTGTGTCATCCTTCGCCGGGGCGCCCTTCGTCGGCACCGGTGCGCCGCCCGGTGGCGCGACGATCGGGATCGCCTGAGTCGCCGCCACAGGAACCGGGCTCGCCACCGGACCGGCACCGCCACACGCGCCGAAAAGGACGAGTCCGACGATGGCCACGGCCAACCGGAGGCGACGCGCGCTCACGATCCCGCGTCCTCGCGCCGATAGAGGCCGTGCGCCTCAATGTACCGCTCCACCGCCTCGGGCACCTGACAGGCGATCGGCCGTCCTTCGGCGACCCGCTGGCGAAGGTCGGAGCCGGAGATCCCCAGCGGCGGGATCTCGACGATATCGATCCGCGCCGAGGCGCCCGGCAGCCCGACCTCGAGCACGTGGGGATCGGGCGTCGGAAGCCCGGGTCGATTCGTCACCACCAGGCGCGCCAGCGTGATGATCCGCTCCGGTTCCCGCCAGGTGAGCAGTTCGGCCAGCGAATCTGCGCCCATGAGCAGCCAGAGCTGCGCCGCCGGCCCCCACTCGTGCCGCAACACCTCGAGCGCGTGGACGGTGAAGGAGGGCCCGGGACGGTCGACGTCGACCCGTGTGATCGCGAACGCCGGCTTGTTCGCGATCGCCGTCTCGACCATCGCGACCCGATGCTGGATCGGCGAGATCGTCACACCCTGCTTGTGCGGCGGGTCCGCCGCGGGCATGAAGAGCACGCGATCCAGGTTCAAGCGCGCGCGACACTCCTCGGCGATCGCGAGGTGCCCGAAGTGGATCGGGTCGAACGTCCCGCCCAGAATGCCAATGCGCACGCTTGTAGTGTATGCCTCGCGCGCGCCTGGGCCGCGTGGAGAGCCTCATGTCCCGCGACGGTGAGGGGTGCATGCGCCGGTGGCCATCGGGGCGGTGCGGACGACTCCACCCATCGCGCGCCGGACTCCGCGGAGACCCGTGGGGTGGACGCGGCAGAGGACGATACACTGACCCCGTGAGCGTCACCGACCTCGACGCGCGCGGCATCCGCGAAGGCCTCGCCCGCCGCGAGGCGGAGGGTCGGCCCGTGCGCGTCGCCCTGATCGGCGCAGGCCGGTTCGGAACGACCGTCGCCGCCGGACTGGGCCAGATGCCTGGAGTGCGTCTCTCTGTCATCTGCGACCTCCGCCAGGCGAGCCGACAGATGGCCGCCCGCGCCGGCACCAGCGGCGATGAGGGTCGCGTCGTCCAGGGTGTCCGCGCCGAGGCCATCGTCGCCGGGGCCTGCTGCCTCACCGACGATCTTTCCGCCGCGCTCTCCGCGCCGGTCGACGTCGTCGTCGAGGCGACCGGCCGTACCGAGATCGCCGCCCGGGTCGCGATGCGCGCGATCGAGGCGGGAAAGCACGTCGTTATGGTCACCGTCGAGGCCGACGTCCTCTATGGCGGCGCCCTCGCCGACCGCGCGCGACGCGCGGGGGTCGTCTACACCCTCGCCGATGGCGACCAGCCGGCCACCACCGCGCGCATGGTCGACTGGGCACGCGCAGCCGGCTACACGATCGTCGCCGCCGGGCGCGGGACGCGCATGCACCCAGCCGACCCGACCGGCATCCCCGAGGAGGCCTTCGCCCGCTACGGCTACGACCCGGAGATCGTCGAACGCCGGATGTTCAACCCGAAGATGTACAACTCGTTCCGCGATGGCTCGAAGGCGCAGATCGAAATGTGCGCACTCGCCAACGCGACCGGCCTGATCCCCGACCGTCGGGGCATGCACGAGCCCTCCGCCGGCGTTGCCGACCTGCCCCGCCTCTTCCGCCCGGCGGCCGAAGGCGGCCTCCTCTCGCGGACCGGTGTCGTCGAGCTCGCCAACGCGGTCGCTGCCGATGGGGTCAGCCTCCTGCCCGACCACCTGACCAACGGGGTGTTCGTCGTCGTCACGACGGATGAGCCACTCTTGAACGAGGATCTCGCCTTCTATCGCCTGCCCGCCAGCGAGGATCGCCGCTACGCCGCGTTCTGGCGGCCCTATCACCTGTGCGGCATCGAAACGCCCATGTCGGTCGCCGAGGCGGTCCTGTTTGGTCGACCGACCGCCGCGCCATCGCGCCGCACCGTCGCGGAGGTCCTCGCCTGCGCGAAGCGCGACCTGCCTGCCGGCGCGGTTCTGGATGGCTCGGGCGGCGCGCTCGTCCGCGGCCAGATCGACCTCGTGGAGATTGTCGCCGGTGAGGAGCTTCTGCCGCTCGGCTGGGCCGAGGGCGTCACGCTGCGGCGGGCGATCCGCGCCGGCGAGGCGATCCCTCTCGCCGCGGTGGACGGCCTGCCGACCGACGAACTCGCCCGCCTCCGCACGGAGCACCTCGCTCTGGCCGGTTTCGGGACGGTCGCCGGCACGCGCTGAGCCGGCGGACCTCAGCCGTCCTTCAGAGCTCCAGCCCAACGCGTCGGCCGGCGACCCGGTCTTCGCGGGTGCCCGAACCGATGGACGCCGATCTTTCCAGCGTTCCGATTGCTGCCTTCCGATGCGTTGTGGCCTGCCAGCATCGCCGCGGCGAACTCGGTCGGGTTTCGGGGCAAAGTCCCGAAAGTCACCTCCCCCTCGTCTTGAGTACCGCAGTAGCCAGAAGATCCCAACTGGACTTCCTGTGGACAGGTGCGGGACAAGCCCAGGACAGGCGAAGACGTTCCACCGAGCTTACCGGTCGCTCCACCAGGCGAGACTCAGGTGCTCCCGTAACCTACGGTCGCGCGTCAACAGGGGTGCCTGGACAACGATCGCGTGGGAGGCAAGCAGGCGATCGAATGGATCGCGGGTCCAGGTCACCGACTCGGCCGTTCGGCAGACGGATGCCGCGGAAATGTCCAGGA
>VGOZ01000064.1 GCA_016875715.1 Chloroflexota bacterium
GCGTTGGTCCTGAGCCAGGATCAAACTCGCCATCTAGTCAACCCGCCTGTCTCTAGCTTCCTATCCACTAGACCCAGACAGATCCCTAACCTGACTAAGCCCAACCACCCCAACTCTTCCCAAGGCTCACGTATTCGCCGTCGTTCTTCTACTGTTAACCCGGCAACGCGCTCGCACCCCACCCTGCGCCCTGCCGCAGGCGCACCGCTGAATATACCGGCGATGCGAAACCACAGTCAAGCAAAGCGCGGACAGCGCCGGCCAGAACTGCGCCCTAGCCGGCCTCCCGTCGGCCTTCGAGGGCTCGGGCGAGAGTCGTCTCATCGGCGTACTCGAGATCTCCGCCGGTCGGCAGCCCCCGCGCGAGGCGGGTCAGCCGGATCCCGGACGGGCCCAGCAGGCGCACGATGTACATCGTCGTCGCGTCGCCTTCCAGGTTCGGGTCCAGCGCGAGGATCACTTCGTGGATGCCATCCTGACACCGGGCAATAAGTTCACGCAGGCGAATGTCCTCGGGCCCGATTCCATCCATCGGTGAGATGGTGCCGTGAAGGACGTGATACACCCCCGTGTATGCGCCGGTGCGTTCGATGGCCGCCACGTCGAGTGGTTCCTCCACGACGCAGATCGTCGTTGCGTCCCGCCCACCCCGACATATTGGGCACGGATCCGTCTCCGCCAGATTGAAACAGGTGGTGCAGTGGCCAACGGTGTCGATGACCTGAACGATCGCATCGGCGAGGGATCGCGCCTGTTCGTGTGGAACGCGGAGCAGGTGGTAGGCGAGCCGGCTCGCCGATTTCGGGCCGATCCCGGGGAGTCGATTGAGTTCCTCAATCAGCCGTGCGATCGACGGAGAAGCGGGTTCCGGCACGGGGTGCATGCTATAGTTCCTACCCCCATGAAGGTTCTCCTTCGCCAGTCATTGAAGACGCTTGGCACCGCGGGTGAGATTCGCGCGGTGGCGCGAGGCTACGCGCGGAACTACCTCCTGCCACGCGGGATCGCGGTGCTCGCAACCCCGCAGGCGGTTCGTGACGCGGAGATTCAACACGAGATCGAGCGGCGGCGCGACGAGAAGAACGCGGCGTCGAACGAGCGCACGGCGGAGCGGCTTGCCCAGACTACGGTGACGATCCCGGCACGCGTCGGTGCCCGCAATCGGCTTTACGGTGCGATCACCGCGGCCGACATCGCGGCGGCGCTGGAGCAGCAGGCGGGCATCACGATCGATCGGCGTCACATTGAGCTTCCAGAGCCACTCCGTCATCTGGGAGATCATCGGGTCCAGGTTCGGGTTGCGCGAAGCCTGACCCCCGAATTGACCGTTTCAGTGACGGCAGGCGCGTAGTCCCGCGTCGCACGGTCCGTGACCGTGGGAGATGACCAATAGAGACCGCGAGCGCTGAACGGGGGACGCTCCCCATCGATGAGCGCGCCGAGGGAGCGTTGCTCGGGGCACTGCTCGTAGATCCGGCTGCCATCGCAACCATCGCCACCCTCGTCGCTTCGGCAGACTTCTTCCGAGCGCGAAACGCCCGTGTGTTCGAGGCGATTCTCGAGATCTATCACCGATCGGACATCGTCGATTTTGTCTCGGTCGCGGCTGAACTGGAGCGCAACGGGCAACTCGAGATCATCGGCGGCACCGCCTACCTGGCGTCGCTGGTCAACCAGGCTCCATCGTCCCTCCACGTCGAGACGTACGCCCGCGAGGTTGAACGCACCGCACTCATGCGGCGACTGATTGGCGCCTCCGATCGCATTCGCGAGATCGGAATGGCCAATCCCAGCGATGTCGACGAGGCGCTCGACCGGTCCCAATCCCTCCTTTTCGAGCTCGCTCAGCGGCGCATCTCCCGCCAGTTCACGCCTTTGAGAGATGCACTCCACGAGTTCTTCAATCGACTCGACGAACTGCAGAATCGGCGTGGCGATCTCATTGGGCGCCCGACCGGCTTCATCGAGCTCGACCGCATCACGGGCGGCCTGCACGATGGCGATCTGATCATCCTCGCGGCCCGCCCCTCGATGGGCAAGAGCGCCCTCGGGTTCAACATCGCCCGCAATTGCGCCGCCGCCTCGCACGGCGTACTGGTGTTCAGCCTGGAGATGTCCATCGAGCAGATCGTGCAGCGCATGATCTGCAGCGAGGCGTCAGTCGACGCCCAGCGCCTTCGCCAGGGGTACATCGACGACAGCGAGTGGCGACGCATAAGCGAGGCGTTCGGCACTCTCTCGGAGTCGCCCATCTGGTTCGACGACACACCGGCGCTCTCGACCACCGAAATGCGTATGAAGGCGCGTCGACTGAAGTCCGAGCACGATATCCAGCTCGTTGTCGTGGACTACATCCAGCTCATGCGCGGGCGTGGCCTCGAGAATCGCGTGCAGGAAGTCGGCGAGATCTCCAGAAGCCTGAAGGAACTGGCAAGAGACTTGAAGGTACCCGTGCTTGCGCTCTCCCAGCTCTCGCGGGCCGTCGAGTCACGGCAGGACCATCGACCGGTGCTGTCCGACCTGCGGGAGTCCGGCTCGATCGAGCAGGACGCTGACCTCGTGATGTTCATTCATCGCGAGGAGATGTACGATCGCCAGACCGAGAAAAAGAACCTCGCCGAGATCATCATCGCGAAGCATCGGAACGGTCCGGTCGGGGGCTTCAACCTGCGATTCTTCCCGAATCAGGTGAAGTTTGGCGATCTCGAGTCGTACCGCCAGCCAAACTGATCGGTCGACGGTGCTCGGTCCGAAAGCGACGATCTCGCTGCCCGCCAGATTCCTATCCGAGGTGGTCCCCAACCTCGACCACGCGGAACTGCGGGTGTTGCTAGCCCTGTACCTGCGCGGGATCGGCGAAGTCGGGGGCCAGGTCGCGGCCGATGACATCCTGAACGACGCGAGTCTGCTGCGGTCGCTGGCCGCTGACGGTCCTGCGGCGTCGGAGGCAGCCGTCCGTCGTGCGATCGATCGGCTGCTCGCGCGCGGCATTCTCGGCAGTGCGGACGCATCGCGTCGCTACCTCCGGCTCGGGACCGCCACCGACGTCGTGGCCGGGGCCGTCCCGTCGATGGGCGCCGAGCAGGCGAAGCGTGCGCTCGTCGCCCGACTCTACGAGGAGAACATCGGTCTCCTGCAGCCCATCATCGTCGAAGAACTGAACGCGGCCGCCCGGCTCTACCCCGAGCCATGGATAGTCGAGGCGTTCGCCGAGGCCGCCCGGTACAATAGGCGCAACTGGCGTTATGTTCGGCGAATCCTCGAGCGGTGGGCGACGCAGGGGCGGGGGCCCGGTCCGTCTGGGGCAGGCGCTTCCGCGGCTTCAACCGCCCGCCCATCCGGGTGGGTTCAAACCTACCGACGAGGCGAGCATCTGCCCGATCTGTAAGGGTGCGGGCTGGATGCGCTGGGACGTTCCCGTCGGCGATCCGAACTTCGGCCGGGCATTCATGTGCGAGTGCCTCAGTAAGGATGTCGCGGTGCGCAACCTGGCGGGTCTGCGCCTCCGTTCGAACCTGGATGCCCTGCAGCACCTGACTTTCGACACCTTCGATGCGACCATCCCCGGCGTAGGCGACGCGCTCACCGCCGCGCGGGAGTTCATCGCCGACACGCGCGGTTGGCTGGTCCTGTACGGCGGCTTTGGCGTGGGGAAGACGCATCTCGCCGCGGCAATCGCGCACGCACTCGTGGAGCGCGGCACGCCAATTCTGTTCCAGGTCGTTCCGGTCTTGCTCACGGAGATGCGCGCCGCATTCAACCCGGCTACTGATGTAGCGCTCCGCGACCTGGTGAATTCCGTGATGCGCGTGCAAGTCCTGATCCTCGATGACTTCGGCGAGGAGTACGACACTCCGTGGGTGCGCGAGCAACTGTTCCTGCTCCTCAACCACCGCTACAACCATCGCTTGCCGACCGTGATCACGACGAATCGGCCGCTTGAAGCCATTGATCAGCGCATCTGCTCGCGCATGTTGGACCGCTCGCTGTCACGTACCGTGGCCGTCCGTGCGGCCGACTATCGACAGCGCCCGCTCAGCGCCCGTCGTCCGTCGCGAGGACGGTCCCCTCGCTGACGGCGCGCGCGGTTCCGTCGGAGAGGCGCAAGACAAGGGCGCCAGTTCGATCGACATCCTCGGCCACACCGCGAAGAGGCGGTGCACCCGGCACTTCGATGGTGACACGCTGCCCGAGCATCGTGAGGCGATCGCGCCAGTGCTGCCGTGTTCGCTCGGGCGCGGCGCGCCATTCCTCGATCCTGGAGGCCAGGCTATCGAGCAGGCGCGCCGCGAGATGCGCCCGATCGACAGGAAGGCCGCTGGCGAGCCGCAGACTCGTCGCCGGATACGCGACGCGCGCCGGCAGGTCCCGATCCTCCTGTTGGACGTTGATGCCGATGCCGACGATCGCGCGGGCGGACCTCGCATCAGTCTGGCGGTTCTCGACGAGAACCCCTGATACCTTCCGGCCGCCCAGCAGCACGTCATTCGGCCACTTGAGTGCCGCTGCCAGACCGGTCACACCCCAGATAGCGTCGCAGATCGCGAGCGCGGGTACCAGCGCCAACCCTATCAGTGGACCGTCGTGGGCAACCATCAGCGAGAGAAGGATCGAGGATCCAGGTGGCGCAACCCAGGCACGGCCGCGACGTCCCCTACCGATGCGCTGAACGTTCGCGAAGACGGCAACGCCCTCTCGGCCGAGTCGCCAAACGACGTCGTTCGTCGAGCCGACTTCGGCGAGGACGACCAGACGCCACCGTGCCTGCAGCCGGGAGCGTATGCGCCATGAATGAAACGAGCCGAGGGAACCATTCGACTCCCTCGGCTCACTGTTGCCGAGCAACAGAGCTCAGCGTTCTCCGCCGAACCTGACCGTGGGTCTAGGTCCCCACACCCCCAGTGGCGATATGGGACGCTCTGTTGCTCGGGCAACTATTACTGTCCTTCAAACGCACCACCTCCTTTCGACACCGAGCGGCATCCTATCAGGGGAACGACGAGCCGTCAACGCGGGTATCGCCTCGCCGCGAGGGCGGTGCCCGCGGACCGGCGGTGCATTCCACTACGGAGCGGGGCGACGGCTCCGATTGGGAAGTTCGTCACCTTGACACTACCAGTACCCGTGAATACGATGGGCGCCAATTCCCCGAGGAGCGGCCTGTGACCTACGTCATCTGCGAGCCCTGCATCAACACCAAGGACGCTTCTTGCGTGGATGTCTGCCCGGTCGACTGCATTCACACCGCCGACGCGGATGCGCAGTACTTCATCGATCCCGACGAGTGCATCGACTGTGGCGCGTGCGAGCCGGCATGCCCGGTCAGCGCGATCTTCCCCGAAGACTCCGTGCCGGATAACTGGAAGTCGTTTGTTACCCTGAACGCGGACTACTTCAAGAAGTAGACGGCACCCGGTTGCGGTCCCTTAACGTCGGGGCCGACCCGCAACCCGCCGGTTCTTATTTTGGAGCGCCGACAAACCGTGGCCGATGCAGGCCGGGGACGTGCGCCCACCGAGGCTGAGGGAAGCTTCGGCAGCGTCCTTCGGAATCGATCGTTCCTCGCACTCTGGCTCGCGCAGGTCCTATCTCAGATCGCGGATAACATTGTCTACTTCACGCTGCTTGTCGAGGTCTACCGGCGAACCGGATCGAACACGGCAGTCAGCGCGTTGGTCCTTGTCTTCACCGTACCGGCACTCACGTTCGGACTTTTTGCGGGAGTTCTGGTCGACCGAGTTGACAAGCGACTTGTGCTGCTCGGAAGCAACCTCGGTCGAGCGTTCGTCGGTCTGGTGCTCGTGCTTGCACCGAACTCCTTCGGCGCGCTTCTGGCGCTGGGTTTTGTCGCCTCGATCTTCCGCCAGTTCTTCATGCCCGCCGAGGCCGCGGCTCTACCTCGGATCCTTCAATCGAAAGACCTGCTTCCTGCGAACGCGCTCTTCACACTGACCTACAACGCATCCTTCATCGTGGGATTCGCCGGCGCTGGCCCGCTCCTGAAGTTCGCCGGCACCGAAACTGCCTACCTGATCTCGACGATCCTCTTCGGGTCCGCCACCGGCCTCTGCCTGGCTCTGCCGAGCATCGTTCCAGAAGCGCACAACGTGGTGCGGCGTGCCACCGTCCGTGCAATCGGGTTGATCGCCCGAGAGCTGCGGGAAGGGTGGGCGTTTCTGCGCTCCAGTCGTGAGACAACGGGCACGATGCTCCAACTAGCTTTCGCATGGTCGCTCTCGGGCATCACTGCGGCGGTCGCGCCTGGGTACGCATCGACCGTCCTCGGTCTGTCAGAGGAAGACGCCTTCTATCTGATCTTCCCGGCCGGGTGCGGCGTCATTCTGGGATCGATCCTGGTTGGCCGGTTCGGCCGCCATGCCCGGCCGCACCTCTTGATCGCCGCCGGGTTTGTCGGCATCGGTCTCGCGACCGTTCTTCTTTCCAGCTATCGCCGCATCCTCGACCTGCTAGTCGCCCAGTTCCCGGCAGCCGGATCGATCGACCTACACCCCGGCGGCCTCCCCGGCTTTCTCATTGTGGTGATGGTCCTGTCCGCCTGCCTGGGCCTCGCGAACGCAACGACCGTGATCCCGGCGAATACGGCTCTGCAGCACGGGACACCAGACGAACTCCGTGGAAGAGTCTTCTCGGTCCTCAACGCGCTGGGAAACACCGGGTCCACCGCTCCGATCCTGATCGTCGGAATAGCCGCCGACTTGATCGGACTGCGCTACCTGCTGTTGGGAATCGGCATGTCGGTACTACTTGTGGGACTGCTCAGCCTGCGACGATCGCGTTGACACACCTGTAGGGCGCACATACCATAGCCGAGCCCGAGACCGGCTGGCGCGAGGCGCGTGGAGCGACACCTGGATCTGTTCGACAAAGTCGTGCGGCTCACCATGCCGCAGCAGGCGCAGGCGGGCGGTTTCTACCCGTATTTCGTGCCGATCGACTCGCCATCGGGCCCCGAAGTGATCATCGGCGGCAAGCCAACGATCATGCTCGGGTCGAACAACTACCTCGGGCTCACACAGCACCCTCACGTGGTCGCGGCCGCGCACCGGGCCATTGACCGGTACGGAACGGGATGCACCGGGTCGCGGCTTCTGAACGGAACGCTCACGCTCCACCAGGAACTCGAATCAAGGTTGGCGAAGTTCATGGGCACGGAGGCAGCCCTTGTCTTCACCACCGGGTTCCAGGTCAATCTGGGAGTCATCTCATCGCTCGTGGGGCGCAACGACGTTTTGATCCTCGATCGGTCCGATCACGCAAGCATCGTGGATGGCGCACGACTGGCGTTCGGCCGCACGTTGCGGTATCCGCACAACGACATGGCCGTCCTCGAGCGATTGTTAATCGAGCATCACGGCAAGTCGGGCATTCTGATCGTGGTGGATGGGGTCTTCTCTATGGAGGGGGACATCGCCCGACTGCCGGAGATCGTGCGGTTGGCGCGAAAGTACGGCGCGCGCGTGATGGTGGACGACGCGCACGGTGTGGGTGTTCTCGGCGCGGGCGGGCGCGGAACCTCCGAGCACTTTGGCCTGCAGGATCAGGTCGACCTGGTTATGGGGACGTTCAGCAAATCGCTTGCGTCGACTGGTGGTTTCATCGCTGGTACCGCCGAGGTGATCTACTTCATCAAGCACAGCGCACGGGCCTTTCTCTTTTCCGCCAGCATCCCGCCCGCGAGCGCAGCGGCGGCGCTGGCTGCGCTCGACGTGATCGAGACCGAGCCGGAGCGCCGGACGACCCTCTGGGCAAATGCGCATCGCGTGAAGGCCGAGCTAACCAGTATGGGTTTCGATACCGGCGTGAGTGAGACCCCGATCATCCCTATCGTTGTGGGCGATGAGTTCCGGCTCGCCCAGTTCTGGAAGTGCGTGTTCGAGAAGGGTGTTTTTGGCAACGCGGCGATAACGCCGGCGGTCGAACCAGGCCACGCCCTGCTGCGCACCAGCTACATGGCCACGCACGAGGATCACCATCTGGACCGCGCCCTGACCGTGTTTCGCGAGGCTGGCAGAGAATTCGGGCTGATCTCCTGAGGGAGCCTACGTGCGTGCGCTGATCCTCATGGCGGACACGGGCGGCGGCCATCGCGCCGTCAGTAGGGCCCTCGCCGACAGCCTCAAGCGACAGCACACCGAGGGCATCGCGGTTTCCATCGTGGATCCCCTCGCCCGAACCCGTCGCGGCCTGGTGCGCCAGATCGCCGACCTCTATGGACCGGCGCAGAAGTACGGCCGAGCGATATATCACGCGGCCTTTCGGCTCACCGACTCCGTCGATACGTTCGCGAGAGTTCGAGAGGTCCTCGGTGGACCGCTCATCGATACGATCGAGGAGATCCTGACCGCCGAGGATCCTGATGTCGTGGTCTTTGCGCACTCCCTCGTCATCAGCCCGGGTCTGGATGCGATCGGGCGCAGGGCGCAGGCAGGGGCGCGTCCAGTCCGCGGCGTCACGATGGTGACCGACCTCGCTACGATTCACGCCAGCTGGTACGACCCCCGTGTCGCCCTCTACTTCGCACCCACCGACCCAGTCGCACGGACGCTGCGCGGATTCGGTGTGGCCGCCGAGCGGATCACCGTGACCGGCTTACCCGTCAACCCACGCTTCGGTTCGGTCGACACCGACGTACGCACGCTCCGAACCGCACTTTGGCTGGTCGCGGATGCGCCGACTGCCCTGCTGATGACGGGGGGTGATGGCAGCGGTCCGGTCATTCCCCTGGTGACCTCGCTTTCGCGCGCGCTGCCGGAGCTACAGATCGTTGTCGTCTGCGGACGCAACGAGCGTTTGAAACGCACGCTCGATGGCTTCTGTCTGCCACCCCTGGTGCGGATTCTCGGTTTCGTCGACAACGTCCCCGAACTCATGCACGCCGCCGACTTCGTCATCTCGAAGGGAGGTCCCCAGAGCATCTGCGAGGCACTCGCGTCGCACCGGCCCGTGATCGTGACCGACCTGCTCCCGGGCCAGGAGGCGGGCAACGCCGCGTACGTGGTGCGGAACGGGGCGGGGTTCTACGCTCCCACGACCGGGGATGTCTTATCCGCGACCAGGCGACTGCTCTGGGATGATGCACTGTGCGCTCGCTTGAGTGCGGCGGCCGCGGCGGCCAGCTTTCGAGGCACCGCCGACCGCGTCGCGAGCATCATCGCCAGTCAGGCCGTCGCCGCCTGAAGCTGTGCGCGCACTCGTCACCGGCGCCACCGGGTTCATTGGATCGCATCTGGTGGATCGCCTCTGTGCGGACGGGTGGAATGTCACCTGTCTGACGAGAGGCTCACCCGGCGGTTGGCTCAGACATCGCGACGTGAGGGTCGTCCGCACCGCATTCGATGACGGGGCACGGCTGGCCCGCGAGGTATCAGGATGCGACCGGGTCTTCCACCTCGCGGGTGCGATCAAGGCGCTGACCTGGGATGACTACTGGCGTGGCAATGTGGAGACGACCCGCCACCTGATCGACGCTTGCCTCTCTGCGGAACGCAGGCCCGGGCGCCTCGTCATCGTGTCGAGCCAGGCTGCAGGTGGCACGGGCACACGCGCGCGACCGCGGCGAGAGGACGACGCGGATGCACCGACATCGGCCTATGGCCGGAGCAAACTGCTCGCGGAACAGATCGCTCTCGATGCGACCGATCTGGACGTCGTCGTCGTGCGCCCTTCGACAGTCTTCGGTCCGCGAGATCCGGCGCTTCTGCCCTTCTTCAGACTCGCCTCGCGCGGAATCGTGCCGCGCCCCCTTGCCGACCCAATCGTGTCGGTGATCTACGTTGCCGACCTCGTGGAGTGCCTGGTCACCGCCGCACGCGTGCCCAGCGCCCGGGGAAGAGTTTACCACGCTGCAAATCGAGATCCGGCGAGCTTTCGCGACCTCGGGCAAGCGATCGCCTCCGCGTGCGGCGTCCGGGCCGTCGAAGTCCCCGTCCCCGATGCGCTGCTGATCGGCGCGGGCCTTATCTCCGGTGCGATCGGCCGCATCACAGGGAGGGCACGGCCATTCGATCTCGCGAAGGCGCGAGAGATACTCCATTCGGCGTGGGTCGCCGACACTTCTCGCGCGTTCACGGAACTTGGCTTCACACCGCGGACGCCCTACGGGGAGGGCCTCGCGATCACCGCGAACTGGTACCAATCGCAGGGGTGGTTCTAGCGCGAGAGCGGTCTCGCTCCACCACGATCAGATGTTGCTGCGTGATTGGCCACCGTCGACGTTGATACAGGCGCCCGTCACCAGACTCGCTCGATCGGAACAGAGGAACGTGACCACGCTTGCGATCTCTTCTGGGGAGCCAAACCGCCCCATCGGCAGATCTGCCGCGACGAATCGGCGCATCGCCTCTGGATCCACGTCGATACGTCGCTGCCACGACCCTCCCGGGAAGACAACTGACCCGGGTGCAACCGCGTTGACGCGGACGCCATGTGGCGCCAGCTGTCGGGCCATCTGTTTTGCGGTGGCCAGTTCCGCGGCCTTCACTGCGTTGTAGGTGACCGGACCGCCCGACTCACGACCGTAGATCGAGGAGATGAACACGATTGCGCCGCGACGACGAGCGATCATCTCTGGAACCACCGCGCGCGAAGCCCTGATCGCCGGTGTCAGGTTGAGTGCGAACACCGTCTCCCAATCTGCGTCGGTGGCCTCCCAGGTCGTCGCGCCGCGGCTCCCGCCCACGTTGTTGACGAGGATATCGATCGGTCCGTGAGCTTTGATCGTGGCATCGAGGGCCCCCTGGACCCCCTCCGCGCTGGTCAGGTCGGCCACGACACCAAGGACCGTGCCCCCTTCGGCACGGATCGCCCTCACCGTCGCATCCACATCCTCGCCGTTGCGGGCGCAGACGGTCACTCGGCATCCCTCAAGCGCCAATCCCCTCGCGATCGCACGGCCGATCCCCCGGCTGGACCCGGTGACAACCGCGACACGTCCGCTGAGCCCGAGGTCCACTCAGTCCCCTTCCCTGCCGCGACGACGATCGGGCGGACCGGGGAAGCGGCGACCCGGAGGTGGTCCGCCGGGGCGCCAACCAGGGCGCGGGAAGCCGCGACCTTCTCGCTCAGGGGGTGCCGCCCAGGGGCCGCGGGGAGGAGGGCGGGGCGGACGTGGCCGTTCCTCCGCATCCTCCATACTCGGGCGCGCCGGTGACGGCGCAGGTGGCGGGCCCAGCCAGTACGTCACAACGAAGAACCCATCGTTGTCAATCGCGATCGACGCCACTTGATCCGGTCGGAGGTTGAGACGGTTCAGATGCTCCTCGAGCCGGTCGCTCGTCTCGAAAAGACGCACCTGCCACCGACGCTCGCGCGTCGCCCGCCGACCAGAGTCTTCAGCTTCGTTCACCCGAAAATGCCCTCATCGCTTCGCTTTTCCGGCGCTCTAACGGGCCGAGCGAACATGCCGCTCCTAGAATCCGGAGGATGAGAGTGTAGCGTCGGGGAGCGGGATTGGAGACGTCATCCAGGAATCCGGGACGACGTGATACCGCAGAACCAGCCGACCTGCCGGACGAGCGCCCTCCCTCTGGTGGCTGGGGTCTGTTCCTCGTCACCGGTCTCGTCACGTTCTGCCTTGGACTTCTCCTGATCGCTGTCTTCGGCATCACGCTGGCCCTGATCGGCGCGCGATCCGGCGAGGGCGTGGGTCGGATCATCGACGCCATCACCCGTGACCTGCCGACACCCGAGGCAGCGGTCTCGCGGGATGTATTCAAGAGTTCCTTCATCTACGACCGCAACGGTGAGATCCTGTACGAGATCTTCGACCCGAACGGCGGCCGCAGGACGGTCATTCCGATCTCGGAGATCCCCCAACATCTGGTCGCGGCCACGCTTGCTACGGAGGACGCGAACTTCTACCAGAATCCCGGCTTCGATCTCCGGGCGATGATGCGCGCGGTCTGGCAGAACTTCCGTGGCCAGTCGGTTCTTTCCGGAGCCAGCACGATCACGCAGCAGCTCGTCAAGAACGCCCTTTTCGATCCTGAGGAGCGAGTCGAGCAGTCGTTCGAGCGAAAGGCGAAGGAGATTGTCCTCGCCTACAAGCTCTCGCAGATGTACTCGAAGGATCAGATTCTTGAGCGCTACCTCAACGAGATCAACTACGGCAACCTCGCCTACGGGATTGAGGCCGCGGCCCGCACGTACTTCGACAAGCCGGCGCGTTCGCTGGACCTGGCCGAGGCGAGCCTCCTCGCGGGTCTCCCCCAACTGCCCTCGGCCTACAACCCCTTCGTCAATCTGCGGGCGGCCAAGGAGCGCCAGGCGGAGGTCCTTGGCCTCATGGTGCGCCAAGGGTACATCTCCGAGCAGATCGCCGAGGCGGCGCTCCGCCAGGAACTCAAGTTTGCCCGGCTGCGCAAGGATATCGAGGCTCCGCACTTTGTGATGTACGTGCGGGACATCCTGGAGCGGCGGTACGGGGTGGCGCGGCTGTACTCCGGCGGCTTCCGCGTATTCACAACGCTGGACTTGAACGCGCAGCGCGCCGCAGAAGAGGTGGCGCGATCGCACGTCGCCCGCATTCGCGAACACGATGTGGGCAACGCCGCGATCGTGGCGATCAACCCGAAAAGCGGCGAAGTGCTGGCGATGGTCGGCAGCGTCGACTACTTCGACAGCGCCATTGCCGGCCAGGTCAACATGGCGAACTCGCTCCGTCAGCCGGGGTCGACGCTGAAGCCGTTCACCTACGCCGCGGCGATCGCGCGCGGGACGCATTCCCCCGGGACCATCATTCGGGATGAGCCCACCACGTTCCGCGGCGCGGCGGGAGAACCGTATGTCCCCCAGAATCCGGATGGCCGCTTCCGCGGGCCGGTGACGCTGCGCCACGCGCTGGCCAACTCGTTGAACATCCCCGCTCTCAAGCTCGTCAGCGAGGTGACTCCTGAGGCAATGATCGACCTGGCACGTCGGATGGGGATCACGTCCCTGGGGGATGCGCGCCAGTACGGCCTCACCGTCACGCTTGGGAGCGGTGAGGTACGACTGCTCGATCTCACCTACGCGTACACGCCCTTTGCTAATGGGGGCTTCCAGATCGGACAGCCCGTGATCGACGCACGCCCCGGCAGCCGCGAGTTCGAACCGGCAGTGATCCTGAAGGTGGTCGATGCCGAGGGCCGCGTTCTGGACGAGTACAGCCCGCGCCCAGGTAAGCGCGTGATCAGTCCGCAGGTCGCCTGGATCATCAGCGACATCCTCAGCGACGATGAGGCCCGATCTGACACGTACGGCAGAAACAGCCCGTTGGCAATTGGCCGACCCGCCGCGGTCAAGACCGGGACGACCGATCGATACCACGATAGCTGGACCATCGGCTACACCCCGGATCTGGTTGTCGGCGTATGGGTGGGCAATGCCGACAACCAGCCGATGCGGCAGGTTCTGGGTGTTTCCGGAGCCGGTGCGATCTGGAACGGAACCATGCAGCAGCTTCTCAAGAACACCGCGTCGCGGGCCTTCATCCGGCCAGCGGGGCTGGTGCAGGTCGCCATCGACCCGCGTACCGGGCTGCGTCCGGCCGCGAACGGGCCATCGCGTCTCGAGTGGTTTCTCGAGGGAAACGTGCCCACCCAATGGACCGAAATCCTGCGGCCCCACACACCCACCGTCACAGCCGCACGGCCGGCGCCTCCGGCTCCCACGGCCACGCCTCGTCCCACGCCACCCGTCGCGCCCCCCGTGGAGCCCTCGCCCATCTCTGCCGATGCGAACATCGCGATCGTCCCGTCGGTCGTGGGCATGCCCGAGGCCGCGGCCCGCCGGGCGATTGAGCAGGCGGGACTCAACAACACCTACACGAACTATCAGTCAGCGGCGGATGTCACCGATCAGGCGTACTTCGCCCGCTTCACCGCCGGGCAGGCGGTGAGCCAGACACCTCAGCCTGGTGGGCGCGTCCCACGTGGTACCACGATCTATATCGCCGTCAAGCGGGGCTAATGTGCTCGGCCACTTGCAGGCGCACAGGCACTCCGCGATCCCTCAGGAAGGCCTTCGCCTCGGGGATCGTGTGCGTGCCGTAGTGAAAGATTGAGGCGCAGAGGACGGCGTGGGCGTGCCCGGCATCGATCGCCTCGTAGAGGTGCTGCAGCTTTCCAGCTCCGCCCGAGGCGACCACCGGAACGCTCACAGCATCGGCAATCGCGCGCGTGACGCGGAGTTCGTAGCCATCGCGCGTACCGTCGGCGTCGATGCTATTGACGACGATCTCTCCCGCGCCGCGCCGTACGCCCTCGCGCGCCCACTCGACCGCATCACGACCGGTCCGGTGCCTACCGCCATGGGTGTAGACCTCGTACACCGATCCGTTCCAGAGCGCATCGATGGAGAGGACGATGCACTGCGACCCGAAACCTCGGGCGCCCGCGTCGATGAGGGATGGATCGGCCACCGCAGCGGAGTTGAGGGACACTTTGTCTGCCCCCGCGCGCAGCATTCGGCGGATGTCGTCGGTGGTACGTATCCCGCCGCCCACCGTCAGGGGAATGAACAACTGATCGGCCGTTCTTTCGACGACTTCCAGGAAAATCTCTCTCCGTTCCGCCGACGCCGTAATGTCGTAGTAGACGAGTTCGTCTGCACCGTCGGCGTTGTAGCGTCGCGCGAGCTCAACGGGGTCGCCCACGTCAACATCGGCGGAGAACCTCTGCCCGCGAATCACACGCCCGGCATGAACATCGAGGCATGGGATGATGCGCGTCGTCAGCACGTCACACCGTGGCGGCACGCGCGAGGGCATCGGCGAGTTCGAACCGACCCTCGTAGAGCGCCCGCCCCACAATGACTCCCTCGACTCCGGTCGCTCCCAGTCGATCGAGATCTTCCAGGCCAGTCACCCCTCCCGACGCGATCACCGGCACGGGGACCTGACGCACGAGTTCCGCGACCGCGGCGATGTTCGGACCATCGAGTGCGCCGTCTCGGGCAATGTCGGTGTAGAAGAGGCGACGAACCCCATCGGACACCAGCCGGCGGGCAAGGTCCAGCGCGAGAGTCGAAGATGTGGCGATCCAACCGTCCGTCGCGACATGTCCGTCGCGCGCGTCGATTCCGACGATGACCCGCTCGCTCCAGAGCCGCGCCGCTTCCGCCACCGTCTGGGGTTCGCGCACGGCGAGCGTGCCAAACACGATGCGGTCGACTCCAAGATCGATGAGTTCCCGTGCGCGGTCGAGCGAGCGTACGCCGCCGCCAACCTGCAGGCATGCCCCGGGGATGCGCGCCAGCCGGCTGAGAATCGAGCGATTATCCCGGCTGGCTCCTCGTGCCGCATCGAGATCGACCACATGGATCCGTCGTGCGCCCGCGTCCATCCAGCGACGGGCGACGATTTCGGGGTCGCGATCGAAGATGGTCTCGCGATCGAAATCACCCTGCACGAGCCGAACAACGCGTCCCTCGCGCAGATCGATGGCCGGGATGATTTCCACGAGCGATCGACTATAAGGGTCGCGACCGAGCTCGCTCCTGCGAACGCGCGTCGAGACGATAACATCACCCCCGAAAGGCTTCAGAGGCAACGTGGCACTCCGCAATATCGACTTCGACGCCCTGAGATCACTGCGCGATCGGCACGGCGCCGCGTTTCCGCGCGATCGAGTCCTGTTCCGCGAGGGCGACACCAGCGCAGAGTTCTATGTGATCCTTCAAGGGTCAGTGGAACTCTCCCTCAAGGACAAATCCACGGGAAACAAGACCGTTTTGCACGTCGCCCAGGCGGGTGCGTTCTTCGGGGAGATGTCGTGTTTCAGTGGCCTGCCCCGATCGGCCACGGCTACCGCGGCCGAGGATTCCGTGCTGCTCTTCTTCAATCAAGACACAGCGATCCAGTTGCTCCGGGCCAGTCCTCGCTTCGCGCTCGGCGTGATCCAGACGCTATGCGATCGCATTCGTGCCGCAAACGAGCGGATCGCCACACTTGCCGAATCCGCCGGCGGACCGTCGGGATCCGCCGCCGCGCCGCCGCCTGGTCAAAGGGCAATGCCGGCCGGCCTCGCCCAGACCGCCGCAGCAGCAGCGCGCGCCGCACGGCCCCAGGAGACGCGCGAGGTTCCGACTGCCGAGTACGATCGAGGGACCCTCTGGGCAAAGACGGTTGAGTGCCCCGTAGGCCAGACGCGATTTGGCGCGCTCAACGTCCGGCCCGACGCTCTGTCGGTTAAGAGTCGCGATACGGACTTCCGTGAGGTCTATGGCGGGCCGAACCCGCTGTGGTACCTTGTCTACGTCTGCCCGGATTGCCGCTACGCAGCGTACCCGGACGACTTCCTCGGTCCATCCGCAGAAGAGATCGAACACCTCCGCGCCTCCACGTCCGAACGCACCGTGATCGGTGGTTCGTGCGACTTTGCCGGAACCAGGGCACTCGCGGATGGAGTGACCGCGTATCAACTGGCCATCGCTTCCTACGCCATGCGCGCGGAAAATCCCCAGCGACTGGGAGGTCTCTACCATCGCCTCGCCTGGCTGCATCGTGAGGCCGGAGAGACCGAAGCCGAACTGGCGGCGCTGCGACAGGCCGTCGCCGAGTACACGCGGGCCGCCGGCGCCTCGTCCGTCGCGGATATGACACTACTGTACACCATCGGCGAACTGCATCTTCGACTCGGCGATTCGTCGAACGCGATTCAGTTCTTCGCGCGGACGAGTCAGCACCCGGACTTCAAACGCCTGCCCGACATCCAGCGACTCTGTCGAGACCGATGGGCCGCCGCGCGCGCGGGCCCGCGACCGAGCGCGAGCTAGGGGCGCCGAGGCGGATCGATGAGATGCGCGATGGCTCGCTGGGATTCGAGCACCAGGGCGACGTGATCGTCCAGGGGACGGCCCAGCGAGGCCGCCCCCTCGGTGATGTCCTCGCGCCGCACGGCACGCGCGAACGCCTTGTCCTTCATCTTCTTTCTCACGGAGTCAACCGTGACGTCGTGAATCGTCCGACTCGGGCGAACGAGGATGACCGCGCCGATGAATCCGCAGAGTTCGTCCACCGCGAAGAGCGCCCGATCCATCGCGGATAGGCGCGGCAGGCCCGGATGCTCCGCGTGCGCCTGGATCGCGTAGATGACCGCCTCGGGGACTCCGCGCTCCCGAAGAAAGGGCTCCCCCGCCTGCGGATGAAGGTCGAGCGTCGGGTGCCGCTCGTAATCGAAGTCGTGGAGTAGTCCCGCGAGTCCCCAGAGCTCCTCATCTTCACCGTAGTGACGGGCGTAGGCGCGCATCGCCGCCTCGACCGACAGCGCATGACGTCGAAGAGCCTCGCTCGGCGTCCATTCTGCCAGGAACGCCCAGGCCTCACTCCTTTCCATGAAGTGCCGCCCAACGACGGTACAGGATCACGAACGCATCGGATAACGAGACGAACTCACGATCCAGTTCGGCGAGACGTGCGTCGGGGTCGTCCGATGGCTCGATGCCGCTTCTGACCAGAAAGATCTGGCGCCGGACCGCATCGATCCGTGCATCCGCGGCGTGCAACTCGCGCTCGACGCCAGCGATCAGACCGTCAGTCCCAGTTGCCGTTCCAGATACTCCTTGCTCATCTGCACCGACTCTCGGGGAGTCCGCCGCGTGTAATCCAGTTCGATGGTCACCCATCCGCTGTACCCTCGTGTCCGCAGGATTTCGGCGCAGCCGGAAAGGTCCACCTTGCCGCGCCCGAGTTCGACGAAGTCACGGATCACTGAGGTTCCGCCCTCCCCTACAGCCTCGGGTGGAAGATCGGGATCCCAGTCTTTCAGGTGCACGTATTTGATGCGCTCTACGTACCGCGAGAAAAGATCGATCTCCGCGGTAGGATGGCCCGGATTTCCCTTGCGAAAGTGGGCCGTATCCGCCGCGAGGGCAACAAAACGCGGATCGACCCGGTCGAGCACAAAGTCTATCTCGCCGATCTTCTCAAGCACCGTGTTCACGTGCGGATGGATGCACGATTGGACGCCATGATCCAGCGATCGGCGCCCGATCTCGTTCGCACAGTGCACCATGTTCAGAAGGTGCTCGCGGGTGGGTCCCTTTGCCGGCCGGCGGCCGGGCCCAAGCACGAGGCGATCGGCGCCCGCAAGACTGAGGAACCGGGCGATGCGAGTGTTCTGGGCAACGACAGTCTCAAAACGAGAGCTATCGTGCATCTCACCCCCGCCATAGAGCGCAACGAGGCGCAGGCGCCGTGCGTGAAGGACGCTCCGGAACTCCTCGAGCCGGTCGAAGTCGAAGTCATCCACCACGAATGCGAACGCCTCGAAGCCCTCGAACCCCATCTCGGCGATCTCCCGAGTAGCGGTGTCGAACCCGTCACGACCCCACGTAATACCGTGGCATGCGATCCGGAGCGCCATGGCCGGATGGTAGCGCAGCCGTTCCTATACTCGACGGCATGCCGCTGCCCGTGGTACTGCTCCACGGAGAACTGGGCGGTCTGGATGAAGTGGCGCTCCTGGTCCTATCGGTGCTGATCGGCCTGGCGCTGGCGCGCATCCTGCACCCGAGCGAGAGGTAGGATGGCGCGACGGTGCCACTTCACTCGTCCCCTCACCCTCGCGGTGGCACTCGTCGCAACCCTGAATCTGAGTTGTGCGATACCC